>CAYWKH010000065.1:0-12139 GCA_964458805.1 uncultured Synergistaceae bacterium | reverse complement strand
TCCTGTCGCCCGCCGGGGACCTGCGTGTCCCCATCGAGTCGGTCAACATAGAGGAGATCTCCCTCAACCTTTGGAGGGTCTACGAGAACAACATCCCCCTGTCCATGACCATGAGCGGATACAACACCCAGATGGACCTGTCGCGCAACGTGGCCAGCCGCACAGCCCGCCCGGAGGGCGAGCTGAACGAGACCGTCCGGCGCGCGATAGACCTGCGCGAGCTCGCGGGCGGGGCCAAGGGGGTCTTCCTCCTGACCGCCTCCGAGTCGTCGGGGGAGTACTGGGCCGAGGCCGAGCAGCTAGTGGCGGTCACCGACATAGGCATGGTGGCGCGAGTGTGGGGGAAGGGGCTCACGGTGTGGGCCAACTCGATCCTCGGGATCGAGCCGGTCAAGGAGGCGACGGTGCGGGTCTACTCCAGGAACAACCAGCTCCTGGCGAGCGGCGGCACCGACGAGAACGGCCTGTTCACACACTCAAGGGAGGAGGCCTGGGACCCGCAGCTCCTGCCCGCCATAGTGACGGTCGAGAAGGGCGACGACGTGTCCTTCCTCAAGCTAGAGGAGGACATCCTGGCCACCTCTGGATTCGACGTGGACGGGAGGAGCAGGGCGGACCGCTACGAGGCCCTGCTGTTCGCCCCCAGGGGCGTCTTCCGGCCGGGAGAGAAAGTGGACTTCTCCGCCATGGTGCGGACCAAGGACTTCCTTCCACCGGAGCCGTTCCCCGTGGTCTACGTGGTCCGCTCCTCCCTGGGGCGCGAGATCGCCCGCGGGACGGCTCTTCTGTCCGAGGAGGGCGTGGCTACGTTCGCGACGCAACTGGCGCCGGCCTCCCCCACAGGCTCCTACACCGCCGTGGTGGCACTGCCAGGGTCGGAGAACGACCCCATGGGCAGGACGAGTTTCTTTGTAGAGGATTTCGTGGCCCCGCGCCTTGAGGTCAAGGCATCGGCCGACTCTACGGCCCTCGAGGCGGGAGGGGAGGTCGAGATAGAGGTCGCCTCGTCATACCTGTTCGGGGCCCCGGCGGCGGACCTGCCCTTCGAGGTCGAGGTCCGCGCCGACTCCGTGCCGTTCAGGCCGGAGGGGTGGACCGCGTTCACCTTCGGCGACAGGGACAGGTCGTTCGAGAGCGTGACCGACTACCTGGGCGACGGGAAGCTCGACGAAGAGGGTCGCGGAACCCTCTCTTACTCGGTCCCGGAGGGGTGGCTGCCCCCGGCGGCGATGGAGCTGACGTTCTTCGTCAAGGTCATGGAGGAGAGCGGGCGCTGGGTTCCCGCGTCCATCAACCTTCCGTTCCACCCCTATCCCGTCTACCTTGGCCTCGAGATTCCGAAGGGGGAGACAGTGCCCGGCAGGGAGATCTCCGTGCGGGTGGCGGCCGTCGCCCCGGATGGAAAGGCGTCCGACCTGGAATCGGCCACGGCCGAGGTGTTCCTCGTCAGAAACCACTACAACCTCGTGCGCGTCGGGAACCAGACCAGGATGCAGTACCAGCGGGAGCTGGCCCCGTTCGCGGAGGGGAGCGTGAGCTTCTCCGGCGGGGTGGGCGAGTTCTCCTTCACGCCGAAGACCGACGGGGAGTACGTGGTGAAGGTGACCGACGACGACTCGGATGCCGCTGCGTCGGCCTCCCTGTACGCCTGGACCCCCTACGGCGACGGCGCGGGAGGGTCCACCCTGCTCGACCGGGTGACGATCACCGCGGACAAGGGGAGCTACGAGCCGGGCGAGAAGGCCGTCGCGACCCTCAAGAGCCCCTTCAAAGGGAGGCTGCTGGTGACAGTGGAGACCGACCGGGAGCTTTTCCGCAAGGTGCTGTCGCTGGACAGGGGCGAGGTGAAGCTCGGCATACCGGTGACCGGGGACATGATCCCCAACGCCTACGTGACCGCCACGGTCATACGTCCGGTGGTCGAGGGCGAGGAGTGGGGCAATCACAGGGCGGTCGGCACTCTGTCCATCCCGGTCGAGCGCAGGAGACAACGCCTTGACGTGGCCCTGTCCAGCCCGGAGCGAACCCTGCCGGACGAGCCGCTGACCGTTAGAGGCTCGCTTACCGACGGCGAGGGAGCGCCCAGGAAGGGCGAGGTGGTCGTCTACCTTGTGGACGAGGGCATACTCTCCCTGACCGGCTACGCGACGCCCGACCCGTGGTCCTTCTTCATGGCGAGGCGCGCGCAGGGCATCTCCCTGTACGACCTGTACGACCAGCTTCTGCCCCTCGAGTCCAGGGAGACACCGCTGCTGAAGGCCGGTGGAGGCGCGACCGAGGCCATGATGCGCGCGCTCAGGGCGGGCATGTCGCCCGTCTCGGCGCGCAGCTTCAGGATGCTCTCGATCTTCCTCGGGAGCGTGTCCACTGATGAGAAGGGCGCCTTCGAGGCGGTCTTCGACGTACCGGAGTTCAGCGGCAAGGGGCGCATAATGGCGGTAGCCTCGGCGGGCAACTCGTTCGGCAAGGGTGAGGCCCGGGTAAGGATAGCGCGGGACTTCACCACGGAGCTGTCGCTGCCGCGCGCTGTCTCGCCGGGGGATGTCTTCCAGGCCCCGCTCAAAGTGTTCTCGGCCGCGGATGCTCCCATGGAGGTAACGGTCAGCATAGCGGACGACGGCCCGGTCTCGGTGGAGGGCGACCGCGAGTACTCCGTCGAGCTGGCCGCGGGAGGGGAGGCGCTTTTCAGCGTGCCCTTCAGGGCGGGCCCGGAGGCGGGGCGCACCGACCTGAAAGTAGCCACCAAGTGGGAGGGGGGGACATTCTCCCAGGAGCTCGACCTGCCGTCGCGTCCGGCCTTCCCGAGGGTATCCCTGTCGGGCTCGGGCGTGGTCCGCGATGGCGCGCCCGTGACGGTGAGCATACCCAGGGAGTGGTTCCAGGGGACGGAGGAGGGGCGGCTGATGCTCTCCGACCTGCCGTCGCTCGACCTGGCCGGGGCGGCCTCCTTCCTGCTGCAGTATCCTTACGGCTGCCTTGAGCAGACCGTGTCCGGCGCATGGCCGCTTTTTGCGACCGGCGACCTGGCGGCGGAGGTGGACCCTGCGCTGGTCAACAGGGAGGAGAGAGACTCCCTGCTGGCGTACAAGATACGCCAGATAGGCGCCATGCAGCTCTACAACGGGAGCTTCGCGGCCTGGCCCGGCCTGTCCGTGCCCTACGCCTGGGGCTCCCTGTACGCCTCTCACTTCCTTGTGGAGGCCAGGCGGAGCGGCGCGCCCGTCACGGCCGACATGCTGGAGGCGGCGCTGGCCAACGTCCGGAGCATGCTTCCGCTCGCTCCCCTGGACGACACGAAACTTGCGTTCAACGAGAACCTGACCAACAAGGCTTACGCCTGCTACATACTGGCTCTGAACGGCGAAGCCCCCCTGGGATGGATGGCTCACCTGGGGGAGCAGACCGACTCGCTCTTCGAGTCGGGCAGGATATTCCTGGCCGGGGCGCGCGCCCTGGTCTCCAAGACCTCGAAGCCGCTGCAAGGGCTGGGCTCCTCCCCGTCTCCGGAGAGAGGAAGTTCCACCTTCGAGAGCGCATCCAGAAGCACCGCGCTCAAGCTGCTGATGTGGAGCGACGTCGACCCGCTGTCCGCGACCGCCGCCGACCTGGCGACCAAGCTCGTGGAGGAGGCGCGCAAGGGAACCTGGCGGACCACGCAGGACAACGCCGTGTCCATCCTGGCCCTTGGCAAGTGGATGGAGAAGACGCGCAGCGCCAGGAAGCCATTCAACGCGGAGCTGAAGGACGAGTCCGGCATGACCCTGGCTAGCTTCGCCGACGGCGAAAAGATCGCCCTCGACCTGGGCCGGCTTCCCAAGGGGCCCCTGACCCTCTCGCTCGCAGGCGAGGGGACGGCCTACTTCGCCTGGACGTCGGCGGGGGTGCCTCTCGAGGCGCCCGAGCCGTTCAGCAACGGAGTACAGGTGGAGCGCGCCTGGTACACGCGCGAGGGGACCGAGATCGAGGAGGGAGACCCGGTATCCAGGGGCGACCGCATAACCGCGACCCTCACGATAACCCCGGCCTCCGGGATGCGCAACTTGGTGGTGGTCGGTATGCTGCCGGGCGGCATGGAGATCGAGAACCCGCGCCTGACCGGCGAGGGAGACGAGCGGCAGTACGCCGGCATTCGTTCGGAGATGCGCGACGACCGCCTCATTCTGTTCATCGACAACCTGGTCAAGCCGGTCGAGTACAGCTACCAACTGCGCGCGGTGTCCAAGGGGACGTTCACCCTTCCCCCGGTTGCGGCCGAGGGCATGTACGAGCCTGAGAACGCCTTCCTGGGCGCCCCCGGCACAGTAGTGATCGACTGATCATGTCAAAGAGCCCCCTCCGCCGGATCCTGTTGGCGTCGCTGACCGCGATCCTGCTGGTCGTCGGGGGGGGCGCAGCCTGGATCTCGTCGCTGGAGCTGCCGATTGACGAGATCCTGGAGTGGCCCGCCTCCCCCGTGCTGACCGACAGGACGGGGGAGGTCTTTTACGTCGCGCTCTCCTCGGAGTCGGAGTGGTCCGTCCCTGTCCCGCTGGACCGAATGGGGCGCTGGCTGCCGTTCGTGGCCGTCGAGGTGGAGGACCGGCGCTTCGCGGAGCACGCGGGGGTGGACTTCGCCGCCCTGCTGCGCGCCTCGTGGCAGAACCTGCGAGCGGGCAGGGTTGTCTCCGGGGCGTCGACCATAACGAGCCAGCTGATCCGCCTCTCCTTCCCCCGGGCCCGCACCCTGAGGACCAAGATGCTGGAGTTCGCCGCGGCCCTTAAGCTGGAGCGGCGGCTGTCCAAGGACAGAATTCTGGAGCTGTACCTGAACCGCGCCCCCTTCGGCGGCAATATAAGGGGGGTCGAGGCCGCGTCGAGGATCTACTTCTCGAAGAGCGCCAAGGAGGTCTCGCTGGGCGAGGCCGCGCTGCTGGTGGGGATGCTCAAGGGGCCGAGCCTGTACCGCCCCGACAGAAATCCGGAGGCCGCGGAGGGCAGGCGCAACTCGATCCTCGCGTCGCTTCGCGGGCGCGGAGCTATAACCGACGAGCAGTACGGGCTCGCGACCGCCGAGCGAGTCCCCCGGAATCGAGGATCGTTCCCCTCCAGGGCCTTTCACTTCGCGTCGGCCGCGCTGGGGGAACAAAGAGAGGGGGGAATGGCCGAGACCACGCTGGACCTCCGCCTCCAGGACCTGCTGGAGCGCACCCTCTCGGCGTCGCTGGGGACCCTGCCGGAGGAGATCACCGCGGCTGGGATAATCATGGAGAACGAAACCGGCGACATACTGGCCTACGTAGGGAACGCCCGCCACGGATCCGACAGGGACGCTAGCTGGGTGGACTGCGCCAGGAGGCCGAGGTCGCCGGGCTCGGCGCTCAAGCCCTTCGTCTACCTGGCGGCCTTCGACAGGGGGCTGCTCACACCCTCCTCCCTGCTGTCCGACACCCCGCTGGCCTTCTCCGGCCAGGCTCCGCGCAACTTCGACCTGACCTACAGAGGGCCGGTCTCCGCTCGGACCGCCCTGTCAGACTCGCTGAACGTGCCCGCCGTGAGGGTCCTGAGGATGGTGGGGCCGGAAGCGACTCTGGACCTGCTGCGCAATGCGGGCTTCTTCTTTCTGTCCGGCGGGGCGAATCACTACGGTGACTCGCTGATACTCGGAGGGTGCGAGACGAGCGTGCTTCAGATGGCGGAGGGGTACGGGGCGCTCTCGAGGTTGGGGACGAGGCAGAACGCGCGCTTCCTGAAGAGCGAGCCCAGCCTGAAAAGGCGCATAGCGTCCGAGGCGGCGGCGTTCATGGTGGCCGACATCCTCAGGGACACTGGAAGACTGCTGCCCCTGCACGGCAAGCGCATCGAGTACGGGGCGGAGTGGTTCGCGTTCAAGACCGGGACGTCCTACGGCTACAGAGACGCCTGGACCGCTGCCTACACCCCGAAAAGCACCGTAGTGGTGTGGATGGGGGACCCCTCGGGAAGGGCTCACTCCGAGCTCGTGGGGGCTCATGCTGCCGCCCCGGCCATAGTGGAGATTTTGAGGGGGCTGCCGCCGGCGGGTTGGTACGAGCCGCCCCCCCTGGTATCGACCAGGACCGTGTGCGCCCTGTCGGGCAGGCCGATCTCTCCCCTGTGCCCGACCGGGAGGCTTGACTACTTCATAGAGGGGGTCTCCTCGCCGGAGCCCTGCTCGATGCACGCCGTGAGGGACGGCGTCGCCAGGATCGTCTGGCCCGTCGAGCTGGAGGAATTCGCCTCCAGAAGATCCGTATCGGTGGCCAGGGCGGGAGAGGTCTCCATAGTATCGCCCCTTCCGGGCGCGAAGTACATACTCGCCCCGCTCGGAGGGGAGCAGAGGGCGGCCCTGAGGGCCGAGGGCGCCGAGCTGCCCGTCTACTGGTTCGTGGGCGGCGAATTCGTCGGAAAGCAGACGGACAGGACCGTGATGTTCTGGGACCTGAAGAAGGGTGTTCACACCGTGTCGCTGGTGGACGGGGCCGGCAGGACAGCCTCGTCGAGATTCACCGTGGAGGCGCCCGGCACGCGGAAACCCGGCCAATCTTCCTCGACGACGATGACCCTCACCCCCGCGGATTGAACGAGGACTCCCTGGCCAGCGACTCGAAGAGCTCGCGCTCCCTGTCGGTCAACTTGTCCGGGACGACCACCTCCAGCCTGACTATGAGGTCCCCCGCCTGCGCCCCCTTCCTGCGGGGCAGCCCCTTCCCCTTCAGCCTGAGTCTTTTGCCGGACTGGCTCCCCCCCGGCAGCTTCATCGTCACGACGCCGTCGAGAGTCCGCACGGGGACGGAGGCCCCCAACGCGGCCTCCCAGGGGGAGATCCTCAGGGATGTGACCAGGTCGTACCCCTCCAGCGAGAACCTCGGGTGGGGCGCCACCCTGATCACGATCTGAAGATCCCCGCCTCGGCTCCCCTTGCCCTTGAGCCTTATCCTCGACCCGTCCGTTATGCCCTGGGGCAGGTTCACGTTGAGGGTCCTGCGCCCCCTGGAGGGGTAGCCGTCCGGCCCCTGGACTACCTGCTCCATCGTGATCGTCTTTGTCCCGCCGCCAAGGATGTCATCCAGCGACAGTTCAAGGGAGAGCTCCTCGTCCCCCTGCCTGCCCTGCCCGCGGAAAAGATCCTCCATGGTGGCCCCGCGCCCGCCTCCGGCGAAACCCCCGAAGATAGTCCTGAAGAAGTCGCTGAAGCCTCCCGAGTCGCCGCCGAAGTCCATGTGAACCCCGCCGCCCCACCCCGGAGGGGGCGTGAACTCCTGCCCCTGGCGCCAGTCGGCCCCCAGTGTGTCGTACTTCTGCCTCTTCTCGGGATCCTTGAGCACCTCGTAGGCCTCGTTGATCTCCTTGTAGCGCTCGTCGGCGCCGCTCTCCTTGCTGACGTCCGGGTGGTGCTTTTTCGCCAGCTTGCGGTACGCCTTGCGTATCTCGTCCTGGGAGGCGCTCCTGCTCACCCCCAGGATCTCGTAGTAGTCCTTGAAAGCCACTCCCATCGCCGTCACCTGCCCAGCGGAGCGCGAAGCGCGCCCAGATCGGCGCCCCTGGCGACCGCTATTACCTCTCCCATCGCTGAGACCGCTATCTCCTCCGGGGTCTCCGCCTTTATCGGCAGCCCCACCGGCTGGTAGATCCTGTCGATGTGCGACGCCGCTACCCCCTGCTCCAGCAGTCGCTCGCGCACCACGGCGATCTTCTTCCTCGACCCTATCATCCCCGTGTAGGCCGCGGGCTTGCCCTCCAGCAGCTTCACCACGTCGGCGTCGAGCGCGTGGCCGCGCGTGACGATGATGGCGTAGACGTCCCCGTGAAACTGGCCGAAGTGGTCGAAGAACTCGCCCGCGGGGCAGCAGATCGTCCTCCCCCACGGAATGTTCTCCTCGTTTGCGAACTCGGGCCTCTCGTCCCACACCGTGACCGCGAACCCGACCATGTCTCCCAACCTCGCGATGGCCTTCCCCACGTGGCCCGCTCCGAAGACGACCAGCTCCCTTCTTCTGCCGATGACCTCCAGGTAGATGCCCATCGTCCCTCCGCAGGCCGCCCCCTCCTGCGCGGCCTCCTCGTTGGTCAGGGTCTCCCTGTAGAGCATGCTCCCGCTCCCCTTCGCAAGGAGCTCGCCGGCCTTCTGCATCACCCGGTGCTCGGTGACCCCTCCCCCGATCGTACCCACTATCTTACCGCCCGGCAGCACTATCATCGACGACCCCACGCTCCGCGGGGTGGAGCCGGTCTCCTCCACCACGATGCACAGCACCGCCGGCTCCCCGTCGTCGTAGAGCTTGGCGAGCCTCTTCGAAACCACTATATCCATCATTCGACCTCCTCGCAGTATTCTATGACCCCGCCGGCGACCACCCTGCCGTCGGCCGCGTAGAGCACCAGCCTCTGCCCGGGCGCGGGGGCGAACCGCGGCTCGCGGAACAGCACCTCCATCCCCTCTCCGTCCATGCGGACCAGGTCGCAGGGGTCCGGCTCCCCCCGGGAGCGGGTCTTGCCGAACAGCAGCTCCCCGGCCTCGGGCGGCGACGGGAACAGCAGGTTCACGCCGCTAGCCCGCACCCTGCGGCGCATGACCCCCTCCCTGGGGGCCACAACCACCCGCCCGGTCCCCGCATCAATCCTCTTGACGTACAGCCCCTCGCGGGAGGCCAGGCCGAGCCCCTTCCTCTGTCCGACGGTGAAGCCCGCGATCCCCCGGTGGGATCCCAGCACCTCGCCGTGCTCGTCCTGGACGAGGCCGGGCTTCTGTTCGCGCCCCTCGACGAGGCGGCGGTAGTCTCCCTCGCCGGCGAAACATATCTCCATGCTCTCCGGCCTCTCCGCCGCGGGAAGCCCGGCCTCCCTGGCGATGGAACGGACCTCCGCCTTCGACATACCCCCGAGGGGGAGCATGACGCCCGGAAGACGCCGCCTCGGCAGGCCGCTCAGGAAGTAGCTCTGGTCCTTGTGCGGGTCTGCTCCCCTTGCGAGGAACGCCCGCCCCCCATCGCGGACTATGCGGGCGTAGTGCCCGGTGGCGACCCGGACCTCGCCGAAGGCATCCTCGAGGGAGTCCCACAGCAGGCCGAACTTGACCAGCGCGTTGCAGTCCGCGCATGGATTCGGCGTCACCCCGGCGAGGTAGCCCTCGACGAAAGGCTCGACGACCAGCCGCCTGAAGGCGTCGCCCGCGCGGGCGACGTAGTGCGGCACCGCGAGCTCGCGCGCCACCCGGGCGGCCTCGATCACGGCGGGGCCGGGCAGATCCATCGTGACAGCCGCCACGTCCAGCCCCTCCCGCAACAGCAACAGAGCCGCGACGGAACTGTCCACGCCGCCGCTCATCAGCACGAACACGCAACCGGGCCGCGGCCGGCGCTCCAGCGCGACCCCGGGCGAGGCCTCTATCTTCATTGTACGCCCTCCGGGCGTTGGATTTATAATACCCACTCGTGTAGTATAAGAAAGAACCGGGAGCTTAACAACCCCCGGAATCCTCGGCTTGGAAGGAGCGTGAAGAGGGGCCGTGACGACCAGGGATGGCACATCGGAGAAGACCAGGCGGCTGGACGACATTCTGAGTGAGATTGGGCATGCGGTGGTGGCCTTCTCCGGAGGGGTCGACAGCACCATGCTGGCGGCCGCCGCATTCCGCGCGCTCGGCGACCGGGCCGTGGCCGCGACCCTGGCCTCCCCCACTCTTCCAGGATGGGAGATGGAGGACGCCGCCAGGTACGCCGACATCATCGGAATCCGGCACGTGATCCTGCCGGTGTCCGAGCTCGACGCGCCCGGCTTCGCCGAGAACGGCAGGGACAGGTGCTACCACTGCAAGAGGTACCGGCTGGAGATACTGATAGACTGGGCTAGGGAGTCCGGCCAAGGAAAGGTCCTCGACGGGTCGAACGCCGACGACCCCGGCGACTACCGGCCGGGCATGAGAGCCCTGGCCGAGCTGGGAGTGCGCAGCCCCCTGCTTGAGGCGGGGCTGACGAAGGGCGAGATCCGGGACGCCCTGCGCGACATGGGGCTGGACGCCTCGGAAAAGCCCGCGTCCGCGTGCCTTGCCAGCCGCCTGGAGTACGGGCTTGAGATCACCCTCGACAGGCTGCGGCAGGTGGAGAGGGCCGAGGAGTACGTCCGCTCGCTGTGCCCGGCGGGCAGCCAGGTCAGGGTGCGCCACCACGGCGCCGTCGCGAGGATAGAGACCGACCCCGAGCTGATACCGCTGCTGGCCGGTCCCGACGCAGCCGCCTCCGTGTCGGAGTTCCTGCTGTCCCTCGGGTTCCGGCACGTGGCCCTCGACCTCGCGGGCTACAGGACGGGAAGCCTGAACACACCGGCGGAGAGCAGCGCAACGGGAGAGGGACAAGAGACTCGAACGCTCTGAAGCGCGACGCCGTCGCGACCGGGCCCCGCGCTACAGACCCCTCACGTACTCCATGAACTCGCGTATCCCTGCCGCGTCCGACCAGGAGACGTTGAAACGCCTGTTGAGCACGAGCCCGCGCTCCCCCCTCGACAGCACGGCGCAGCTGAAGTCGTTGTCCGAAACCACTAGGTCGAACTTGAAGCAGGTCTCGTAGCCGCCGTCGAGGGCCATGATCTTGTCGTCGTCCGTCCGGTACAGGGACAGCCCCCTCTCCTCCATGTTCCTGACTATGAAATTGACTATGATGCTCGAAATATGCTCCAAGTCAACGACAACTCCTTCCCGCCCGAGAAAGGCCAAGGGGATTATAACAGAGCGCGGCGAGGTTCATCAAACCTCGAGGGGACGCGGGGAACCCTTTTCAGGTCCGGAAGGAGGGAGAGTTCAGCGCCCCCTCGATATGATGGCGGTTTTCCAGCTACATCATAGCCCAGGCTTGAACGAATGGCTCAATTCGAATTTTCACCATTATAGGGACTCAATCTATTTCCGACCTCCTCGACGCTTCACATCCTTACGGATTTCCTCAAAGCAAGCCTCGTCAACAGTTCCTGCTTCGCGGAATGTCGCTACTGCCTGCGCCATTACTGTATAGTTTAATTTAGTTCCTTCGCTGTCGGCGAGATAGTCAACCGCTCTGTCAGGTGCAATCCCAAAACGTCCTGCAGTTTCTACTGCGTCGATATTTGCACCAAGAAAAATAAACTCCCATCCATATTCCGATTTTTGCCGTTCGATCTGTGCTTTTACCTTTTCGGCAGAGTATTCCCGGCTGGAGTTTTCTTCACCGTCTGTGATAATAACAAACATCACTTTTTCAGCACGATAGTCATCTGCGGTATTCTTCTGGGCGTTGCCAATCTTGTGGATTGTCCTGCCGATTGCATCAAGAAGTGCTGTGGAGCCGCCGACTTGGTACTCCTTCTCCGTAATAGCACTGACCGCCTTAAGGTCGATACGGTCGTGAAGCAGTTCGTAGTTGTTATCGAACAGCACCGTTGTAATGAGGCATTCGCCCTCTACGGCCTGTTGCTTTGCAAGCATTGAGTTGTATCCACCAATGGTGTCAGTTTCCAAACCGCCCATCGACCCACTTTTGTCGAGAATAAATACAAGTTCCGTTAATCCTTTTTTCATTACTATGTCCTCCTTAAGCTTTATTGTGACTTAAGGATAACAATTCTTGTTGGAAGCGGGGTCGCTCGAAAAGCGACAAATTACCTCTGAGAGGCAAAACCCTCATATTTAGGTTCATACTTATAGTGCATTACTCCCTCAATCAACTCCAGAGTGAAAACACCTAAATCTGCATTAATAACTATGTCAATCCGGCGACAGTTACTTTTAATCCAATCTTTTATGTTCGAAGAAGCAATGTTTAAGTCACTCATTCCACTATCCGAAAGAAGGGATTTTGCAAGAGTTGATGGTGCGTTCAAGCCATAGTGTTGGTAACAGAATCTTGCATTGCTGCGATGGTTTGCTTTACCGATTTTCAAAAATTCATCTCCAAGCAAAAACATATATATTGCCATCTTTCCATCAGGTAATCGGGTAGGAGGGATGTGCGGTAAGCCCCTATCAACGATTTCATATGTATCTCTTGAAATAGGCTTCCCGATTGCCAATGAAACTTCTTGAATCAAAGTGTCTATCTCGTGTACATAATCCATCAGTGTTTTTAGCAACCCGGAAATCCCCAAAGTTGCAAGGATTTTTCCCCAGTACGTG
>CAYWKH010000064.1:0-12214 GCA_964458805.1 uncultured Synergistaceae bacterium | reverse complement strand
CAAGATATTCTCCATGGAGGGAGTGGAG
This sequence comes from uncultured Synergistaceae bacterium, assembly GCA_964458805.1. Lineage (GTDB taxonomy): Bacteria > Synergistota > Synergistia > Synergistales > Aminobacteriaceae > JAAYLU01. Next base: position 12,186 of record CAYWKH010000064.1, on the reverse strand, counting down.
CTGGAGTTTACAGATGAAGCTCTGCTCGGCATCGCATCGAAGGCCGCCGGCAAGAACACGGGGGCGAGAGGGCTCAGGTCGATACTCGAGGGGTTGATGATGGACCTCATGTACGAGATACCCTCGAACGACAGGGCGATAAGAAAGGTCGTGTTTACCAGGGAGGCCGTCGAGGGTTCGGCTCCTCCCCTGTTCAACGATGAGCACAAATCCGAGGAGGTAGCCTGACCAACATGACGGAGAGGAGAAGAGCATCGACCGGCAGGGGTTTGACGGAGGAGCCCGCCTTTGAGACCCTCGAACTTGAGACCCGCACCTGCTACGTGCTGCCGGTCCGGGACATAGTAGTGTTCCCCGGAATAATCGCGCCGCTTTTCGTAGGTCGTCCTCGTTCGCTCAAGGCGCTGGAGATGGCTATGCTCCAGGACAGGAACGTGCTCGTCGTCGCGCAAAAAGAGATGTTGGTGGACGACCCGAGGATGGAAGATCTGTATGACGTCGGAGCCGTGTGCAGCATCCTGCAGATGGTGCGGATACCGGACGGCACGACCAAGGTCCTGATAGAGGGCGTGGAGCGGGTCAAGGTGCTCTCCTACAGGAAGGAGAAGGAGACACTGGAGGCGGAGGTGATACCCATGCCGTGGGAGGATCACCACTCGCCGAACCTCGAAGCACTTAAACGCAGCGTACTGGAGCAGTTCGAGAAGTACGTCACCCTTCATCCGCGCATCCCCGGCGAGGTGCTTATCTCGATCATGAACGTTGAGGACCCGCGACAGATAACCGATCTAGTTGGCTCGCACCTCTCCATGAAGGTGGAGAAGAAGCAGGAGTTGCTCGAGATGGTAAACCTGGAGAAGGCTCTCAAGTTCCTGCTCAAGATACTCCTCGAGGAGATTGACATTCTTCAGCTGGAGCATGACATCCAGGACAAGGTGCGACAGGAGGTCGACCGCGGCCACAAGGAGTATTACCTTAGGGAGCAGCTCAAGGTCATCCAGGACGAGCTCGGCCAGGGTGAGAAGCCCTCGGAGATCGACGAGCTTCGCACCAGGATCGAGGGAGCCGGCATGCCTGAGACCGCTCTTGGGAAGGCGATGCACGAATTGGACCGCCTCTCCAAGATGCCGCTCATGTCCGCCGAGGCGACCGTGGTGCGCACCTACATCGACTGGCTCGTGACCCTGCCGTGGAACACTAGCACCCAGGACAACCTGGATATAAACCGGGCTCAAAAAGTGCTCGACGAGGATCATTACGGCCTGAACAAGGTGAAGGAGCGCATACTGGAGTTTCTTGCTGTCCGCAAGCTGGCGCAGGACAGGATGAAGGGGCAGGTGCTCTGCTTCGTCGGCCCTCCCGGCGTGGGCAAGACTTCGTTGGGCAAGTCCATCGCCAAGGCGCTGGGGCGCAAGTTCGTGAACATGTCCCTCGGCGGGATGCGCGACGAGGCCGAGATAAGGGGGCACAGGAGGACATATGTCGGCGCCATGCCCGGCCGCATACTGCAGAAGGTACGACAGGCAGGGGCCATGAACCCGGTGCTGCTGATGGACGAGATCGACAAGCTGGGCCTCGATTTCAGGGGCGACCCGGCCGCAGCCCTGCTCGAGGTGCTTGACCCCGAGCAGAACGGGTCTTTTACAGATCACTTCCTGGAGGTGCCGTTCGACCTTCACAATATCATTTTCATCACCACCGCCAACGTCACCCACACCATCCCCAAGCCGCTGCTCGACAGGATGGAGGTCATCAAGATCCCCGGGTACGTCTGGCAGGAGAAGAAGATGATCGCCAAGGGGCATCTCTTCCCCCGCATTTTAAAAGAGCACGGACTCTCTCCAAAGCAGCTCAGGATAACCCCAAGCGGACTTGAGCGTATTATCGGCGACTACACCCGAGAGGCCGGGGTTCGCGGACTGGAGAGGGAGTTGGCCACGATCTGCAGAAAGGTGGCAAGGAGGATAGTTGAGGACGACAAAAACGCCGGACAGGCGGTATCGGTGGGTCCGCGACAGCTTAAGGAGTACCTCGGGCCCCCCAGGCTGTACGACCCTCGCCTTCCCAAGTCGAGCGAGATCGGGACCGTGGTCGGCCTGGCATGGACCGAGACAGGGGGCGACGTCCTGGTGATAGAGGCCGTCACGATGAAGGGGAAGGGAGATGTTACCCTTACCGGGAACCTTGGCTCTATAATGCAGGAGTCGGCTCAGACAGCCATCGGCTTCCTAAGGGCGAACGCCGACAAGTTCGGGATCGGAGGCGTGGACTGGAAGGGCATCGATGTCCACCTGCACGTCCCGGAGGGGGCGATCCCAAAGGACGGTCCCTCCGCAGGAATCACCATGGCCTCCGCCATCCTGTCCGCGGTCAGGAGAAGCCCCGTGCACCCCGACATTGCCATGACTGGCGAGGTCTCGCTGCAGGGGAAGGTTCTTCCGGTGGGCGGGATCAGGGACAAGATTTTAGCCGCGAAGCGACAGGGGGTGTCGAATATAATCATCCCGTCCGCGAACAGGCCCGACGTGGAGGAGATACCCGACTGGTCGAGGGACGGACTTAAATTTCACTACGTCGACCGTGTCGAGGACGTATTCGGCAGAGTCCTCGAGGGAGCGCCCGCCACCGATGCCTAGATGGAGGGCGTCATACGAGTGTTCCTCGTTCAATCCGGGTCAGCTCCCGCCTGCGGGGATCCCGGAGATTGCCGTGGCGGGTCGCTCCAACGCAGGGAAGTCCTCGTTGGTAAACAGGCTCCTGGGAGCCCGTCTCGCCCACGTTGGTGCAACCCCTGGAAAGACCCGCAGTATCAACTTCTTCCTCGTCGAGAGGGAAGGGGCGCCGGACTTCAGGCTGGTGGATCTGCCGGGGTTCGGCTATGCAGCCAGGAGCAAGGGAGAGCGGGACCAGTGGGCTCGTCTTGTCGGCGCCTACACGTCCGGGAGGGATAGCCTGCTTCTCGTGCTGCACCTGGTGGATTTCAGGCACGGTCTTCTTAGAAACGACATCCTTCTGCAGGAGTGGCTCTCGGGCTCCGGGCTTCCCATATTCGTCGTGTTCACAAAGGGCGACAAGATCTCAAGGGGGAAGCGCCAACAGACTCGCGACGGGTATATCAATGACGGATTGAAATCCCTGGACGTCCCCATCGTCACCTCGTCCGTCGACAACACCGGCATCGAGGAGACAAGGTCGTTCATCGAATCGCATTTAGTCGCCCGCGGATTTGCGTAGCCCCTCCCCGACGGTGGAGAGGGAGAGGGGAATCCGCAGGGGATATATTTTTTTACGGAGGGAATTGCTTAATGTCCGGGTTATTTGAGTCCATGGCTAAAACGTACGACCCGGAGCCCATCGAGGACAAGTGGTATGATCGGTGGATGGGCTCCGGTCTTTTTCAGGCCCCCGCGGACGGAGGCGGCGAGTCCTTTTCGATAGTCATCCCCCCGCCCAACGTAACCGGATCCCTTCACATGGGGCACGCGTTCAATCACACCTTTCAGGACATCATGTGCCGCTACAAGCGAATGAACGGTTTCAATGTCCTCTGGCTCCCCGGCACGGACCACGCCGGCATTGCCACGCAGAACGTGGTGGAGCGCAGGCTGGCCGGGGAGGGGAAGACGAGGCACGACATCGGGCGAGAGGAGTTCATCCGCAGGGTGTGGGAGTGGAAGGACGAGTTCGGCGGCCGTATCACGGAGCAGATGAAGAGGCTCGGCGACTCCTGCGACTGGGAGAGAGAGAGATTCACTCTCGACGAGGGGCTGTCCAGGGCGGTGCGTTCCGTCTTCGTGAGGCTCTATAAAAAGGGACTTATCTACAGGGGCAGGTACATCGTGAACTGGTGCTCGCGCTGCCACACGGCTCTTTCAGATATAGAGGTGGAGCACGAGGAGCAGGAGGGTCGCCTGTACTACGTGGCCTATCCGCTTGAGGACGGCAGCGGCGACGTGGTGGTGGCTACGACAAGGCCCGAGACAATCTGGGGAGACGTCGCGATAGCCGTGCACCCCAGGTCGGAAAAGGGGGACCTGGTAGGGAAAAGAGTAAGAGTGCCGCTTGGAGGCAGGCTGGCGCCGATCATCGAGGACGCCATGGTGGACCCGGAGTTCGGGACCGGCTGCGTTAAGATAACGCCCGCTCACGATCCGAACGACTACTTGGTGGGACAGCGCCACAACCTCGAACAGGTCCAGGTGATTGACGAGCACGGGCTGATGAACTCCCTGGCCCCCGGATACGAGGAGTTGACTGTCGAGCAGGCCCGCAAGAAGGCGGTGGAGGACCTGAAAGCCTCGGGCGCCCTCGTCAGGGTCGAGCAGATCCAACACTCGGTCGGTCACTGCTACCGCTGCGCGACGACGGTCGAGCCATACCTTTCGGACCAGTGGTTCGTGAGCGCCAGGCCGCTAGCCGAGGCGGGCGTCAAGGCCGTCAAGGAGGGGAGGATACACTTTTTCCCCGACCAGTGGGAGAAGGTCTACTACCAGTGGATGGAGAACATCCGCGACTGGTGCGTGTCGCGCCAGCTCTGGTGGGGGCACAGGATCCCCGCCTGGACGTGCGAGGATTGCGGGCACATAAACGTCTCCGAGGAGGACCCCACCGCCTGCGAGAAGTGCGGATGCAAGAACCTGGTCCAGGACGAGGACGTGCTCGACACATGGTTCAGCAGTGCCCTGTGGCCCTTCTCCACCCTGGGCTGGCCCGATGACACCAAGGACCTCTCGGCCTTTTATCCTACCTCGCTCCTGGTAACCGCGTTCGACATCATCTTCTTCTGGGTGGCCAGGATGATCATGATGGGGATGGAGTTCATGGACGAGGTCCCGTTCCGCGACGTGTACATCCACGCCCTGATCCGCGACGAGAAGGGGCGCAAGATGAGCAAATCCAGCGGCAACGTCATCGACCCCCTGGTCATGATAGAGAAGTACGGCGCAGACGCCCTCAGGATGACGCTTGCAGCGCTTACGGTGCAGGGGCGGGATATCCTCCTGAGCACTGGCAAGATCGAGACATACAGGCTGTTCATGAACAAGATCTGGAACGCCTCCCGCTTCGCTCTTATGAACATGCAGGACCTCCCCGACGGCGAGCCCATGCCGTCAGCTTCGGAGCTTGCCCTTCACGACAGGTGGATCCTGACCCGGAGTGCCGGTGCGACGACAGAGGTGACTCGCCTTCTCGACTCCTACAACATCGGGGAGGCGGCCAGGATGTTGTACGACTACGTCTGGGGAGACCTGTGCGACTGGTACCTGGAGCTCTCAAAGCCTGCTTTGAAGGGCGGCGAGGGCCCGGCCCGCAGGAGGGCCACGCAGGTGGTGCTGTCCACGGTATTCAGGGATGCCCTGCGACTGCTGCACCCGTTCATCCCGTTCGTCACAGAGGAGCTCTGGACGGTATTCGGCTTCGATGAGGGGAGAGGCGATTCCGGCCTAGTGGAGAGGTGCGGCTGGCCCTCCGGCTCGGGGACGGTCTTTCCCGATTCGCTGGAGAGGATGTCGGTGTTCCAGGAGATCGTCCGATCCCTTCGAAACCTGCGAGCCGAGGCGGGCATGACTCCCCAGTCAATGGCGAACCGGGCTGTTGTGCAGAGCGGCGCGGTACTCGTCGCAAGCGTCGTCGAGGATACCGCGCTGGCTATGCAGGATCTCTCCAGGATACGCGAGATCTCTCTCCTGCCTCCGGCCTCGGAGAAACCGGCCGGAGTCCTGTCGACTCAGATCGATGGAGGAGAAGTCAGCCTGGTCGTGGGCGACCTCATCGACATAGACTCCGAGATAGAGCGCCTGTCTGCCGAGGTAGCCCCCCTTGCGAAGAATCTCGACGCCAGCAGGGGCAAGCTCGACAACCTGGATTTCCTGAAACGGGCGCCGGCCGAGGTAGTAGAAAAAGAGAGGTCGCGACTGGCCGAAGGGGAGGCCCGCCTGCGCCGTATACACGAGAACATCGAGAGCCTGCGGCGGCATTGAAGAAGATGTCCGCCGGCACCGCAGACTTCGAGCAGCTCGAGGACCTCTTCTCGCGCCTGGCGAGCCCCGGGATTCGCCCGGGGCTCGAGCGGGTCGGGCGTCTGCTTGACCTTCTCGGGAACCCCGAGTCAAAGTTCCCTGCCGTCCACGTGGTCGGGACGAACGGAAAGGGATCCACCGCCGCATTCACCGAGAGGATGCTGAGAGAGTCGGGGTACCGGACTGCGCTGTACACAAGCCCCCACCTCGAATCCCCGGCGGAGCGCCTGCTCCTGAACGGAGAGACGCTCCCAGTGGAGGAGTGGGCGGAGTGCGCACGTATCATTGAGGATACGATGATTGAAGACCGCGAACTGACGGGAGACCCACCTACGTTTTTCGAGCTGGTGACCGCCGCCGCATTCCTGCTTTGCGAGCGGAATGGAGTCGAGATCGCAGTGGTCGAGGCCGGCCTCGGAGGCCGCCTTGATGCGACGAACATGCTCAAGGATGTGAGGCTCACGCTCGTTACCTCCATATCCATGGATCACACCGAGTTCCTGGGAGACACGATCGAGTTGATCGCGAAGGAAAAGTTCGCAGTCATGAGGAGGGGTGTCCCGTCAGTATTCTCCGGAAACCCGCCCGATCTCTGCCGCCTCTTCATCGACACCGCATCCAGCCTTGGCGCGCTTCCCTTCGTGCTCGACGAAGTCTGCGCCACGGACGATGTGCATTCTCTCCCTGGATGCCTGTCGTACACCTGCACCTTCCGCCTGGACGATGGCGCTTGTCGAGGCCGGGAGTGGCTGCGCCGCCCCGAGCTCGAGATCAGGACGAGGCTCGCGGGGCTCCACCAGGTCGAGAACAGCTCTCTCGCCGTATCTGGGGCGTTCCTCCTGTCGAGTCAGTTCGAAGGCGTAACCTGCGAGAGCATAGCCGCCGGGGTCTTGAAGACCGAGTGGCCTGGAAGGTTCGAGATCGTCGACGACAGCCCGGTGACAATCCTCGATGGCGCCCATAACACAGGAGGCGTGGCGAGGCTTGTCGAGAATATCAAATCCATGTACGCGGGACGGACAGTTGGCTTGGTCTACGGATGCATGAAGGACAAACCCTACAATGAATGTCTTTCCATGCTACGGGAGGTCGGTTCCAGGCTCTGGTGCACCCAGATCCCTGACAACCCGAGGTCGGCAACCGCTGAGACGCTGGCTCGGGCCGCGATGGAGGCCGGATGGAGGCAGGATGAGGTCTTGCCCCTGGCAGACCCGATCGAGGCGATACGCGAGGCCCGCCACGCCTCGGAGGTGGTGGTGTGCTGCGGAAGCCTGTACCTGGTGGGCTTCGCCAGGCCAAGGCTCAGGAGGCTCCTGGAGGAGGGAGCAGTCTGATGGGCCTCCCATCCTTCCGAATCGACGGGACGGCGGCCGCGCCCTGCATCGAGTACCTGCCACCTACGCCGGGCTCGCCCTTTATTATCCGCATCTTCCTTCGAGGACCGGGCATGGATAAAGCGATGGGAGAACCGGGCGTCGCGAGGCGTGCGATTGCCGGGACGGAGCCTGCCTCGGTTCCTCTGTTGGCCCCCCGCCAGGTGCATGGTATCCATATCGTGCCGGACGCCGCGGAGTTCTCCCTTCCGACCAGGCCGGAGGGGGATGGAGTCCTCCTGACCAGGCCAGGAGTGGAAGGGTCGCTGAGGTTTGCCGACTGTTTTCCCGTGATAATGGCCTCGCAAGAGCCCCGCCCCTGGATAGCGCTCGTGCACGCGGGGTACAGGGGGGTGGTGCAGAACATCGCCGGGGTGACCTGTGAACATGTCGCAGCCGAAATTGGAGCCGATCCGGAGCATACCTGCTGCTGGATCGGACCGGGAATCGGTCGAGAACACTACTCCAGGCGGCTAGACGACCCGTGGACCATCAGGGGACTCGCAGCCTTCAACGAGGTAAACCTCGACATCAAGGAGGAGATCGCCCGCTTCGACCTGGGCGCACAGCTGCGCGATCAGCTGCTTAGTTCGGGCATTCGTCGCGAGAGCATCTGCCGCGTGCCGATCTGCACCTTCGAGAGGCCCGACCTGTGTTACTCGTACAGGAGGGGGGACGAGAAATGCAGGCTCTTCCTCCTGGCCCGGATTGAGATCCCCTTGGTTTGAGCCCTGCTCCGCGAGCATTTTGCGCGCAACCCGGCTCGGCGCGACGGCGAGGATTTTTAAAGTGAGATATTATCTCCGGTGCCAATGAACACTCCTATTCTGTGAGAATCATATAAGGGTGAGGGGATTCAACGTCGCCAAAGGAGTTGATGAGCCATGGAACTGAAGAGAGTCGGCGTGGTCGGGGTCGGGCACCTTGGACAGCACCATGCGCGAGTTTATACCGAGCTGTTGGGAGCGAACCTGGTCGGAGTGGTGGATTTGAACGAAAGCAGGGCCGCCGCCATAGGGGAGAGCCTCGGCGTTCCCTGGTTCACATCTTTTGACGAGTTTATCGACCGAGCGGCACCGGAGGCGGTTAGCGTGGTAGTCCCCACCTGCATGCACTTCGAGGTTGCCAGGAAAGCCCTCAAGAACGGGATCAACGTGCTGATAGAGAAGCCCGTGACGACCACTGTCGAGGAGGCGGAGGAGCTGCTGAGGTTCGCGGCCGAGTCCGACCTGGTCCTCCAGGTGGGGCACATCGAGCGTTTTAACAGCGCGGTGCAGTACATCTCGAAGATCATCCACGAGCCCTTGTTCCTGCAGTCCCGCCGGCTGGGGCCCTACACCCCCAGGATAAGCGACGTTGGAGTGGTGCTTGACCTGATGATCCACGACATCGACATCATCCTCTCCCTGGTACGCTCCGAGATAGTCGGTTTGTCGGCAACCGGCAGGTGCATCAGGTCCGATCACGAGGACATCGCCTCGGCCCAGCTCAGCTTCGCAAACGGGTCCATGGCGCAGATTCTGGTGAGCCGCGTTTCGGAAAGACGGCTTCGTCAGCTGGAGATAATGGAGCCGGAGCGCTATGTCACTATAGACTACGAGACGCAGGACGTCTCGATAAACAGGTGCGTCCGCCAGGGCAGCAACAGCCTGGTGGAGGTCATCGAACACCCGGTGTTCCCCAAAAGTGAACCCCTGAAACTGGAACTGCAACACTTCGTGATGTGCGTGCGCGAAGGCAGGCAGCCGCTGGTCGGGATCTCGGACGGCAAGAGGGCACTTGAAGTTGCGGTGTCCGTCCTCAAACAGATCCATCTCAAGGATGGCAGGACAATGGAAGGCACCCTGCCGGCATCCTGCTGAACCCCATGTTGATGATGTAGCAAACCCAGACAGGCTTGACAGCACAATTCCTTATGAACCCCAGCCGGCGTCATCAAGCCGGTTTTTTTACGACTGTTATTCTCTTTTTTTTCTTCCTCAACAAGTTGAGAAACTCTTTTTTCGAAGTGGCACAATGATTTTTTATGGAGTATCCTTACACAGTACGCAAAAAAAATTTTTATTGCTGGTGAATTTTATGCCTGTCGTCAATATTCAAGCCCTGTTAGCCCTCGCTCTGTTCATTCTGTCGCTCTTCGTGGCCAGAATTGTCGTGCGCATCCAGAGCGGCCTTCTGCCGGGGGGCGCAATTTGGGTCTTATACCTGAGGTTTCTTTTGGGTTTCCTCTTCGCGGGTTCGATTATCCTGGCCTTCTACTCCTTCGCGGGGAAGGACATCATATCCGGATACCTGTGAAGTCCGGTTTCCCAATTGACCGGAAACTGCGCGGAACGAAAGGGGAGTGCAATGGGAATCCAACGGCCCTCAACTACCTGGATCGGCGCTTTATTGCCGCTGCTTTTGATTCTGGCTTGCCCGCCCCTGGCGAGCGCAGAGACCCTCCCGTCCGCCGACAGGGAGGGCGCGGAGCGCCTTTTCGCCGCCGCATATTCGCAATTCCTGATCCGAGATTACGCTCAGGCCCTCGAGAACCTGGACAGGGCGCTCTCTTTGAACACCTACTTCGTGGACTACTACCTGATGCGGGGGCTGGTCTTGCGTCGTATGGGACGTATCGACGAGGCGGCCAGGTCCATAAGGTACTATCTCGAGGTACGCCCGCGAGACAGCGCCGCTCCAAGGATTCTCGAGCGCTTCTGGACGGAGGGCCTTCATATGAAGGAGTTTATTGCGGGGGAACCGGTCCAATCCCGATTATCATCCTCAAAAAAAGACGTAAAGAAGGTCTTCTCGCTCGGCACTCTCAATACCTTGGGAATCAAGGGTCTTGGGAAGACCTCTTCCTTCGGAGACGGAGTGTTCATTGCCGACACCTTTGGCGACAGGGTTTTGTTCAGATTTCCAGGCGAGGAGGCACTCCAGTCGACTGAGGCCAATGCGCCGGTGGTGGCAATTCCGACCGGTTCCAAGGGCTTGTACATCTTGACCGAGGAGGGAACGGTCCTCGAGGTGCGCGAAGGGGAGCGTGCCCCGATCGAACTCGGGAGGATACCTGTCATGCCCTCGGATGGTGCGCTGGTCTCGGCCGGATTGATGGTCGTTTCGAGCGTAACATCGCGTAACCTGACCCTATATTCAACGCCTGGTCTGGGATACAAAGGGGAGATTGCATTCCCGGAGGGGGAGCGCCTCTTCGAGCCCGTGGCGATCGCAGTCTACGGTGCATGGCTGGCGGTCGCGGACCGGGGCAACGACAGGGTCTTCATCCAGTCTCTGCAGGACGAAAGCCTGCGTTTTTCAATCGATGTCACTGCCCCGAGGGACCTGGCATGGTCTTCGCTCGGAGACCTTTTCATCCTGCGGGAGCATGGGGGGGTGCTGAGAGCCAGAATCTCCTTCACCAAGAGGATGGCGACGGATGTAGAGACTGTTCTTTCGGAGAGCGAGCAGGCCTGGTCCCTGTTCTCCTTGAAGGACCGGGTGTACTGCATCGATATCTCGGGGACTCATATTTGGGAGATGTTCCCGGTACCCCTTGGGGACGCGATCGCCTCGCTCTCCATCTCAAGCCCCTCAATCTCAAGGGAGCCGGACCGGGAGAGTTTCCTGATGGACGCCTGTGTCAGCGGTCCCTTCATAACCTACATGGGGATGAACAGGGCCGTGACTTCTTCGATCTGGAATAACCGCCTCCTGGGCGGGGACTACTCGGCCCGGACTCCGTCGGACCAGGGGTTCACCCTCTTCTTCAAGCCTCCACAGGCGACCCGGATTAATAACGGAGAGGGCATTCCAGCCACTTCGGGGAAGGACCTGCTGGTCGCCCTTTCGCAACAGTGGCACTCAAGGAGAGGGGATGTCGCAAACGTCGTGGTCGCAGCAAGCACGGTGTTTTCCCAGGCCGACATCATCCAATTTGCGTCGTTCTGCCTGCAAAACCGTATTCGGATCTTCGTGTACGCCGACGAAGCGCCATCCGTCGAGCTGATCAGGGGATCCGCCTTGACGGGCGGCGAGGTGACATTCGTGCCGAACGGTGTATGGGGTCCCTTCCCGGAGTACTCCTCGGGCAAGATACGGGTGGTACTGCCCACGGACGAGTCCTCCTCCGGGTTCCCCAGCAGATCGACTCTGTCAGTCTACCTTGATATCGGAGCCATCTCCATGCGCGACTGGATTCCCATGTGGCCAGACCTGCTGTGAATATGATGACCGCATAGAGGCTATTTTCAAAGAGGGAGAGATAGGAATGAACAAGGAGTACATGGAAGCAAAAGCCCGTTACGAATCCGGGGTGACAAAGTCCCTTCAGAAGCACAAGGAGCGGAAAGAGGCCTTTGCTACGGGTGGCGGGATCCCGCTTGAGCGCCTGTACGGGCCGGAGGTATACGGTGATTCCGACTACATGAAGGAGATCGGATTCCCTGGAGAGTACCCGTTCACGAGGGGCGTCCAGTCCACAATGTACCGCGGCAGATTCTGGACCATGCGCCAGTATGCCGGCTTCGCCTCCGCGGAGGAGTCCAACGAGAGGTACCGCTACCTGCTGGCGTCCGGGACGACCGGGCTGTCAGTGGCATTCGACCTGCCGACCCAGATAGGTTTCGACTCCGACGACCCGATGGCACAGGGCGAGTGCGGCAAGGTCGGGGTCGCCATCGACAGCCTTAAGGACATGGAGATCCTGTTCGACCAGATACCGCTGGACAAGGTATCGACCTCCATGACCATCAACGCCCCGGCGAGCGTCCTGCTGGCCATGTACATCTGCGTGGGCGAAAAACAGGGAG
>CAYWKH010000063.1:0-12282 GCA_964458805.1 uncultured Synergistaceae bacterium | reverse complement strand
TGGCGGCCAGCACCGCCCGAATTCCCGCGCCGCGCCCGTCTAGAGGAGTCACGGGTGCGCAGCCGGAGCAAAAGAGGCCGGTCGAGTCATTCTCGTCGCGCTTCAGGAAGGGGCGACCCGAGCTCGTGGCGATAGCGTCCTCGACGGGAGGCCCCAGGGCGCTGCAGCAGGTGCTGTCCGCCCTGCCGGGCGACTTCCCGGTGCCGATAGTCATAGTCCAGCACATGCCCAAGGATTTCACCCTGTCGTTCGCCAAGCGCCTGGACTCGATGTCCGAGCTCGACGTGGTGGAGGGCGAGGAGGGGATCGAATTGCGCCAGGGTCTGGCGGTGGTGGCCCCCGGGGGGTATCATATGGTCACGCGCAGGCGCCCGCAGGGCAAGCTGGTATGCGCCCTGTCCGACGCGCCCCCGCAGCTTTCGGTGAAGCCCTCAGCCAACATCCTCTTCAAGAGCGTGGCGGAGGAGGTGGGCGGAGGCGTGGTCGGAGTCATCCTGACGGGGATGGGGCGCGACGGCGCGGAGGGCGCCCAGGCGCTGAAGAACAGGGGAGCGCGGATCATAGCCGAGTCGCAGGAGACCTGCGTCGTCTACGGAATGCCCAAGGCGGCGGTGGAGATCGGGGTGGTGGACGAGCTTCTTCCCCTCTACTCCATCCCCGAGGCGATGATCAGGAGCGTGAAGGAATAAAGATGAAAAGAATTTACAAGCCTGGAGATGATCTGCCATGACGAGTATGGATATGAGCCAGTACCTGGGAGCTTTCCTTGACGAGGCGGGGGACAACCTGAAGCACCTGGACGACCTCACCCTCGCCATCGAGAAGGATCCCGGAGACTCGGAGGCGATCGCCGAGATATTCAGGTCGGCGCACACGCTGAAGGGGATGTCGGCCACCATGGGCTTCGACCGAATGGCCTCATTGACTCACGCCATGGAGGACATGCTCGACGCTGTCCGGAAAGGGGTCTGCGAGCTGAGCCCGGCGAGCATCGACCTGCTCTTCCGGTCGCTCGACACCCTGCAGGCGATGGTCGACGCGATCCGGACCGCCGGGAACGACTCGTCGGTGGAGACCGCGGAGCTGGTCGCCACGATACGGTCTGCTTCCGCCCGCTGCCAGGAGGTGGAGGCCCCGGAGGAGACATCCCTGGACAAGGACCTGTCCGACCAGGAGAAGGAGTGGGTCGAGGAGGCGGCCGCGCTTGGGCTGGGCGTGTTCGAGGCGTCGGTCACGCTGGCCTCGGACTGCCTGCTGAAGGCGGCCCGCGCCTACATGGTGGTCAACAGGCTCGACGAGATGGGCGATATAGTAAAGGCTGTCCCGCCGGTTGAGGCCCTGGAGAACGAGGAGTTCGACCACGACTTCATGGTGTACGTCTCCACCCATCACAAGGCGGAGGAGCTCAAGGAGGCCGTGGCCAGGATCAGCGAGGTCGCCTCGGTGGAGGTGCGCGAACTCTCGCCCGATGCTCCGGTCGCGGAGGAGGAATCGCCCCGGGCGGAGCCCGAGGCGCGCGAGGAGAAGCCGTCGACCGCCGCAGTAAAAGACGCCCCCGCCCGCCCGGAGGCGCCGGTTCACTCCCCGTTCGCTGCGTCCGCCGTCCAGCATAAGAGGCAGGACAACGCAAAGAAGCAGGGGCAGACCGTGCGGGTCGACATCGGGCACTTGGACAAGCTGATGAACCTCGTCGGCGAGCTGGTCATAGGCCGTGCCAGGTTCGAGAGGCTCGTCCAGGACGCGCAGCTTCGCCAGTTCGACGAGCCGCTGTCACAGCTCGGCCGCATCTCCGGCGACATCCAGGAGCTGGTGACCAAGCTGCGCATGGTCCCGGTCTCCTTCATCTTCGAGCGCTTCCCGCGCCTTGTGCGGGACCTGTCCAAGTCGCTGGGCAAGGAGATTGCGCTTGTGATGGAGGGGCAGGAGACCGAGCTCGACCGGACGGTCATCGACGAGATAGGCGAGCCGATGGTCCACATAATCAGGAACTCGATAGACCACGGCATCGAGAGGCTGGAGGACAGGAAGAAGGCGGGAAAGCCGGCCAAGGGCACGATAAAGATCTCCGCCTACCAGGAGGGAAGCGGCGTCATCATAGAGGTCACGGACGACGGCAAGGGTATAGACGCCGGCAAGGTACGGTCCAAGGCCCTGGCCAACGGAATAATCACCGAGGAGGACTCCGCCGCGATGAGCGACGAGGAGGTCGTCAACCTCATCTTCCTGCCGGGTTTCAGCATGGCCGAGAAGGTGACGGACGTCTCCGGCAGGGGCGTCGGCATGGACGCCGTCAAGAGCAAGGTCGAGTCGCTGGGAGGGCAGTTCGACGTCTCCACCGAGCTTGGTGTCGGGACGCGGGTGTTCCTGAGACTGCCGCTGACCCTGGCTATCGTGCTGGCCTTGCTGATAAAGGTAGGGGACGAAACCTACGCATTGCCGCTCGAGAATGTAGAGGAGACGATCCTGGTGAACCGGGGGAACGTGAAGACCGTTCACGGCACCCCGGCGACCCTGTTGCGCGGCGAGGTCCTCACCCTGTGCGACCTTGCCGACGTGCTCCGGACGCCGAGCTCCGAGGAGGCCGGCCGGGACGAGTACCCGGTGGTGGTGGTGAGGACGGGGAGGACCAGGGTCGGGTTTATCGTCAGCGAGCTGATCGGCCAGCAGGATATAGTCATCAAGTCTCTCGGACGCTTCCTGTCGAAGATCAAAGGGATAGCCGGCGCCACGATCCTGGGGGACGGCAACGTGGCCCTGATCCTCGACGTGGCCGGTCTGTACGGAAAATAATCCAACGGGAGGGGTGCGGCTATACTCATGGACTTGAGAGATTTCAGCAACTTGCAGCTTGATGCCATGCGCGAGGTCGGCAACATCGGCGCGGGAAACGCAGCGACCGCCCTCTCCGTCATGCTCTCTCGCACGGTCGACATGGCGGTGCCAAAGGCGGAGCTGGTCTCGATATACGAACTGTCGGAGTACTACGGGGACCCCCTGACCGAGGTCGCGGCCGTGTTCGTCAGGTCGGACGGAGATTTTTCGTGCAGCCTCATATTCTTCCAGGCCGAGGAGGACGCCCAGGCCCTGGTGGATCTGATGCTTATGCAGCAGATGGGGATGGGGCCGGAGGGCGTGCCGGACGAGATGCGGGACAGCGTGCTCACCGAGGTGGGGAACATAATACTCAGTTCGTTCCTGAATGCCGTCAATGTTCTGATAGGGGGGGCGCACAGCATCTCCGTGCCGGGTGTCGCTCATGATATGATGGGCTCGGTGCTGCAGGTGGTGGCCTCGATCTTCGGCCAGTCCGGCGAGTACGCACTGATCGTGGACACGACCCTCGCGGTTGGAGATTTGGAAAGGAGCGTCTCCGGCAAGATCGTCCTTCTGCCGGACCCGGGTTCGCTCGAAATACTCTTCGGAAAGCTGCAGGTGCTCTGATCCATGGTTAAGGCCCATCACGTGGGTATGGCCGATATTATCGTGGTGACATCCCCCGAGATGCTCATCACGCTGGGGCTTGGCTCCTGCATAGGACTCGTGCTCTACGACCAGACGGCCAAGGTCGCCGGCATGGCGCACATCATGTTGCCCGACAGCAGGGGGGCGAGCGCCAAAGCCCTTGAGAAGCCGGGAAAGTACGCGGACACCGCTGTGCCCACCCTCGTGGAGATGGTGTGTGCCAGAGGGGCCGTCCGGTCGCGGCTGAAGGCCAAGTTCGCCGGGGGATCCCAGATGTTCGCGCTCCCCGGCGCGGAAACCGACTTTCTCGCGGTGGGCGCCCGCAACGCCAAGGAGACAGCGGACCTGCTCAAAAGAGCCGGAATACAGGTTGTGAACTCCGACGTGGGCGGAAACAAAGGGCGCACCGTGGAGTTCTCGACCGTGGACTGGATGCTCACGGTGAAGATACTCGGGAAGGGGAAGATCGAGATATAACCCAGCCGAAGAAGGGAGATGAGAAAATGGATCCTGAACTCGAAACCCTCGACGGAAGCACGACAGAGGAGAAGCTCGTTTCGCCCGCGGAGGGCGGTATAGCGGAAAGAACTTCCGTGGTCGACAGCCTGCCCCCCGACACGGTCGAGGAGCTGTGCTCGCTGTTCGGCTGCACAAGGGAGGCCCTCGGGGTCCTGCTCTCGTCCAGCGCGGGCGACCCCGCCCACATAATGAGCCTGGTTCAGACCCTCTCCCCGTCCTACCTGGCCATAAAACTGCGCTTCGAGACCAGGAAGAAGGGGGAGGTCGGCGGCGCAGCCTGCATCATCGCCGAGGGAAGGTCGGGGAACATCGTTGATACCACCCTGTGGGTCAGCGGCAGGGAGCTGCCGGCCACCTTCACGATCAACGCCGACTGGGAGGCCGTCCGAAACGGCATACAGAAGATAGGCAACAACCCCGACCGCTCGCTCTTCCCCAAGGTCAGCAAGCTCCTCAGGGACGTGTTTTCGCCAACCGCGGTCAACATTCTCTACTCCTCCCCCAAGGCGAGGGAGGAGGTCATGACCTCCCTTGAGAAGGCGTTCACGCTCGTCTACCACAACGAGATAGTCTTCGAGCTGTCCACCGAGACGTTCAACAAGGCAAGGCTCGAACTGGGCGGCCTGGGAGAGAGGGAGGAGCCCGCCGCCGCGGCTTCCGCCCCGGAGCTGTCGCTCGCATCCGCTGTGGGCAAGGTGCAGATAAACTGCAAGCCCCTGGTGGACCCCGTCAAAGGCAAGCCGGTATCGGAGATTCTTCCCGGCGATCTGCTCACGGTGGAGATAGAGATGACCGGGGGGCTGTCGAACGTCATCAGCAAGATCTTGAACAAGGCCGGCGAGAGCCCGGTCTTCCCCGTGGTGTCGGTAGAGAGGCTTCCCAGCGGACAGTCCCTGATAAGGCTGGCTGTCAGCAAGGGCATAGAGGGAGTGGCCAAGGTCAGCGCGGATCTTCGTCTCAAGACCGCCCCGCAGTTCGCGCTCGCCGGCGCCGGGGGCAGGCTCGCGGGGGACCTGAAGAAGATCGTGCCGGGGCTTGTCGTTGCATTCGGCGTTTTCGTGCTGTTGTATTACTTTTTACGCGGGTAGGAGGGGTCCAGTTGGCCCTCAAGGACTCGGATGCGGCCCTTTGGGCGGAGTACCTGGCCGCCGGAGACGGTGGCAGCAAGGAGAAGATCGTCAGGCGCTACCTGCCGCTGGTGAAGTACGTGGCGGCGCGCATGGCGGTGTCGCCTCCGTCGGGGCTCGACTACGACGACCTTCTGAGCTTCGGCGTGTTCGGGTTGCTGGACGCGATCGACCGGTTCGACGTGTCCAAGGGCTTCTCGTTCCAGACCTTCGCCGTGCCGCGAATACGCGGCGCCATCCTGGACGAGCTCAGGAAGTACGACTGGATCTCCCGGTCTGGCAGGGAGAAGCTCCAGAAGCTCGGCAGGGCGATGGACAGGGTGCTGCAGGATAAGGGGGCGCTCACCGACAACGCCGTCATGGAGGCCATGGGGGCCGACGAGAGGGAGTACCGCGAGGCCCTGGAGCTCTCGAGCCGAAGCTACATAGTATCGCTCGACGAGGTGCTGGCCCTGGAGGACGGCGAAGTCAGCAGGGACGGCATCATCCCCGACGAGGGGGCGGGCGCCGGCGAGCTGCTGGAGGAGGAGGACGAGGCGACGCGCGTGGCGGATGCGCTCAAGGGGCTGCCCGAGCGGGAGATGCAGGTCGTGTCGCTCTACTACTACGAAGGGTTGACGCTCAAGGAGATAGGAAAGATCCTGGGCGTGACGGAGTCGAGGGTGTCCCAGATACACGGCAAGGCCCTGGCCTCTCTCAGGGTGATGCTGGCATCACGGTAGCAGGCGGCGGACCTGGAAACCGCCCCGGCCCGTCATCCATTCTTCGGGGAGGGAAAGCGCATGGCGATCGAGAAATACTTGCTGGAGATCCATGAGGACGGGCTCTACTTGAGGGCCCGGGAGGACGCGGACTATTCATTGTCTTCGGTGGTCGGTTTTCTAAAATCTCACGGAGTCCAGAAGTACGACTCCGCGGCCGTGGAGGTCTACGCCAAGGAGCGGTCTCTTGAGCCCCGGAGGATCGCCGACAGGGACCCGTCCGTCGAAAAGCACGCGGAGATGGAGGTGAGGGTCAGCCCTGACGGGCTGACCGCCGAGCTCTGGGTCGAGCCGCCCTTCGCCGACCTGCCCTGGCCGACCGAGGAGCAGGCGCTCCTGTTTCTCCGCGACAAGGGAGTGGTCAGGGGGGTGGATTCCTCGATCGTAGCGTCGCTCATCTCGGAGAGGAGCGGCAGGATATGGATTCCCGTCGCCTACGGCGTGGCCCCGACCGACGGCGCGGACGCCGAGGTGGAGTACAAGGTCGAGTTCGGCAGCGGCAGGCCCAAGGATGAGGGTGACGGAGGAAAGGTCGACCTCAGGAACCTGAGCAACGTCACCATCATACTCAAGGACCAGCTCCTGGCGGTGAAACACCCCCCAACGGAGGGTAATCCGGGTGTCACCGTGAGAGGGGAACCCCTGAAGGGCAAGCCCGGAAAGGACCGGCAGCTTCCGGCCGGTGCCGGGACCTACGTCAGCGAGGACGGCCTCTCCCTGCACGCGATGATAGACGGAAACCTGGTGATGAAGGGGAGCAAACTCAACGTCATCCCGGTCTTCCAGGTCGACGGGGATGTCGACTTCAGCATAGGCAACATCAACTTCATCGGGGCGGTGGTGGTGAACGGCGCCGTCCGCGAGGGGTTCGAGATAAACACATCCGGCAACATAGAGATCAGGGGAGTGGTCGAGGGCGCCCACCTCGCGAGCAAGGGCGACATCATGATAACCGGGGGAGTGCGCGGGATGAACAAGGCCTTCCTGCAGGCCGACGGCGACATAAACGCCGGCTTCGTGGACCAGGCCAAGTTGCGCAGCGGCAAGGACATCAACGTGAACAACGCAGTGCTCCACAGCGACCTGGGCGCGAACGGGAAGATAACCGTGCTGGGGGGGACCAAGGCTCAGATAGCCGGAGGCAAGATCCAGGCGGGGCTTGAGGTGGCCTGCCTGACCCTCGGCAGCGAGATGGGCACCAGGACCGAGGTGGCTGTGGGAGTCCTGCCCGAGGTCGCCGAGAGAAAGAAGACGGTGCTCGCTTCGCTGACCGAGAACGAGGAGAAGGCGGCGAAGATCGAGGCGAACCTGGCCTTCCTGAAGAAGGCCGAGGAGTCCGAGCAGCTGGACGAGAACAAAAGGGCCCTGATGATAAGCCTGACCAAGGCCAAGTTCCAAACTCAGAGCCAGCTGGCTGCGGCCGCCGAGGAACTCAAGGAGATAGACGCCCAGATGGAGAGCAGCAAGGCCAGGGGGTGCGTCCGAGTGAAGGGGACCTGCCACCCGGGCGTCACCGTGACAGTACGCGGCGTGACCTACGTGGTCAGGGAAAAACAGACGTTCTGCTCGTTCATCTACCACGAGGGCGAGGTAGTCATCAGGCCGTTCGACCACTGACAGGCCGAATTGCCCGGAAGGAGGGATTCTCGTGGTCAATCCCGTCAATATGCAGCTTGCGCACTGGAACCTGGAGCACACGGCGCAGCAGACGCGCGACCCCTCGGCGGCGGCGGCCCAGGCCGGCCGACAGGGGGAGGGTTTGGCCGCGGCCGATCACAGGGACACCTCCGTGCAGCAGGCGGAGCCTTCCGCCGAGGAGGAGCGCATAGGAAGAAAAAAGCGCAGGGAGGAGCAGGAGGGCAAGGGACGCGGGGGGAAGAGGCGCGGTCGCCAGGAGGCGGCGGCGCCCAAGCAGGAAAAGGCCCCGGTCAGCCCGTCCGGCAACGGCAAGTTCGACCTCTACGCCTGAACAGAGAGGAGCATGGGAGTGTCGTCGCATTTTGGAGCAAAACACCTTGGGTACGTGCTGGTCGACGGCTCGGAGGGGGTCTTCAGGGGGGCGGCCCTGGTAGCCGACTTCAGGGGGATCCCGGCGGACTTCCGCTACACCGACCCGATCAAGCCGTCCCGCATCGAGAAGATACTGTATGGCGGCGCGCTCGACGTGTACCTCAGGGAGGAGCTGATCCTCGAGAATATCGTAAACGCCGTCGAGGTGCAGCCGGTGATGTGGATATGCAGGGACGCCGACCTCCTGGAGTCCCTGGCGCGCATCGCGAAGGCCAGGGCGGTGCTGCTGGCGCCCACGAGCAGATCCCCGCTCGATGCCGCTGGGGACCTGGAGAGGCAGAACGACCCCGGGTCCTACCTGGTGCAGGCGGACTCCGTCAGCGCTCCCCTGAGGATGTCCCTCCCTTTGACCAGGACGAAGGAGGAAGAGGCCAGGGCCGCCTCGGCCATCCTGGTGGAGGCGGCCGCCACCATGGACCTGCTGGAGCCCTTCTCGCGGATCGTAAAGGCGCTCTCCGCCCTGGGAGAGGAACAGGGTGATCAGTGAGGATATCAGGACCTTCCTGGCGAGGATATTCCTCGGCAAGGCCAGGGTCCGGTCCCTCGGGGCAGACAGGCGGAGCGTGTCGGCACGAGGGCTTGCGCGCGAGGTGGATACCCGCCCCCTGAGACCGCCGCAGCGGGCCCTGGGTTCCACCCTGTTCGGCGTCGGCATGGACGCCCGGGTCAAGGGTTTCAGCCTGCCGAACGGGGCCTTCGCCGGGGTCGGGGAGCTGGTCATGAGCCTGCCCATGGTGATAAGTTCGGGAGTGACTCTCAGGCAATGCCCCGTGACCAGGTACGAGGCCGGCCCCGCTCACGGAGTGAAGTGGTCGTCCGTACGGAGCGTCCGAGCCCTGGGCAGGGTGTCGGGGCTGCCGCTTGAGATCCGCAACCGGCTTCAATGGTATCGCGGCAGGCCCCGGGGCGCGGAGCAGGGGGATTCCGTGCTGGCCCTCTACTACCCCGTTATGGAAAACGGGTTGAATAAAAGTATCTTCAACAGGGACAGCGGGACGCTGCTGGTCTGGTATAATCCTCTAAAGGCGTGGAGGGTCCGCGGACTGCTTCTCGTCAGGAACTTCTCCTCGGGAAGCGGGCTCAAGTGGAGATGGACGGACGTTTAGCAGCGCGCGAACTCGGCTTGCGGGGGTGGTCCTGGGCATAAGAAGAGCAACTGGTCTATAAGAGCGACAGAGCGAGAGCGATTCACCAAACAATCGTGGAGGGTTGACAACTGTATGGCGGAAGAAAAATTGACCGGAATCACTCCCCTTGCGCCGGGCGAGATGGTCCTGTGCGTCGTGGAGCAGATAATGCCGTACGGCGCCTTTGTGCGGATTAAAAACGGACAGAGGGCGATGATACATATCTCCGAGCTGTCCCACGGCTTCGTCAAGAAAGTCGAGGATGTCCTGGCCATGGGCCAGGAACTCCAGGCCCGCGTGATAAAGATCGATGAAAAAGGGCGCATAGACCTGTCCCTCAAGAAGGGCGACGCCCCTCGCGCAGTCCCGTCCCAGGGAGGATCCTACGGGCCAAGGACCCCGGTCGGAATGGCCTCCGCACCCGACGACCCCCGGGACTCCTTCGAAAAGAAGCTCTCCAGCTATCTCAAGGCCAGCGAGGCGAAGATAGCGGATCTCAACAGCAAGCGAAACAATCCAAAGGCCTCGAAGAAGCGAGGCAAGCCGACTAAGTGAAGACCGGCTACAGGCTGTCCGCGCGGGGGCGTGCACGCCCCCTTCTTCATGGGCGGAGGCTGACGGCGCGCGATGCCGGGACCCTCGCGGGGCAGACGTCGGGCCGCAGGTTCGACCCATCGATCGTCTCGGGCGTCGCGGTCCGCTGCTCGCACGGCTTCCCGGCGGTGGTGACCTGCGCACCGTTGAGGGGAGACCGCCCCTTCCCCACCACATTCTGGCTGACATGCCCCTGGCTGAACCGCCTCTGCGGTATGCTCGAGTCGTCCGGCGTCGTCCAGGCGCTGGGGATAGCCGCCGCCGGGGACCGCGGATCGTGGGTCGACTACAACCTTCTCGCCGCCCGCATTCGAATAATGTCCCTGCCGCCTGCGCGCAGACGCTTTCTCAGGCGCCACAGGCCCGCGATGTGGAGCTCGCTGGCCCGCGGAGGCGTCGGTGGGATACGCTTGTCGTGCGGAGGCGGGGTCAAGTGCATGCACCTGCAGGTCGCGTACTGGCTGGCCCTGGGAGGGCATCCCGCGGGCAGCCTGCTAGAGCGGGCCGTCCGCCCACTAGAGTGCCACTCCCCGTCGGAGTGGGGCTGCGAGCCTGCGAAACCCGGCCTAGACGCCGTTCGAAAGGAGATATGACTATGTGGAAGGGCCGTTTTTCAGAGTCCACCGATGCGGTCGTCCGCGACTTCACCCAGTCGCTCGACCTCGACTGGGTGCTCGCGCCGTGGGACATAGCGGGCAGCCTGGCCCACGCGAGGATGCTCGGCCAGGTCGGCCTGCTGGAGCCATCGGAGGTGAAGACGATAGAGGAGTCGCTCATGGTCATACGCGACGAGATTGCGAGCGGCGCCTTCAAACCCGACCCGGAGCTCGAGGATGTCCACATGAACATAGAGAGCCGCCTGACCGACATCGCAGGCCCCGTCGGCGCTAAGCTGCACACCGGCAGGAGCCGCAACGACCAGGTCGCGACCACTGTGCGCCTGTTCCTGAGAGACCGGCTGCTCGACACCGTCGAGGGCCTGGAGCGCCTGATGTCCGAGCTGCTGGCCCTCGCCGGGAGGCACCTCGACATAGTAATCCCCGGCTACACCCACCTTCAGCAGGCGCAGCCCATCTCCGCCGGACACTACTGGATGGCCCACTTCACCGCCTTCTCCCGCGACCTGGACCGCCTGTACTTCGCGCTTGACTCGCTCAACGAGTGCCCGCTCGGCGCCGGGGCGCTGGCCGGGTCCACCCTGCCTCTCGACCGGTTCCTGACATCGTCCTCCCTCGGATTCCCCGCCCCCACGCGCAACAGCCTGGACACAGTGTCCCAGAGGGACTACATGGTAGACTACCACTCCTTCGCCGCCCTGTTCGCCATACACTGCAGCAGACTGGCCGAGGACTTCGTCGTCTACTCGTCCGCCGAGTTCGGCTGGCTGATCCTCCCGGACGCCTTCTGCACCGGCTCCAGCATGATGCCCCAGAAGAAGAACCCCGACGTGCCGGAGCTCGTCCGCGGCAAGGCCGGCCAGGTGATAGGCCGCCTGCTCGACCTGCTGGTCACCCTTAAGGGACTCCCCTCAACCTACGACCGCGACCTGCAGGAGGACAAGCGCGGCCTGTTGGCGACCCTGGACACGGTCTCCGGCATGCTCGCCGTGCTGCCGCCCCTTCTCGCCTCCGTCCGGATAGACCGGGCGAGGGCCCGCAGGGGGATGGAGGACGGACTCGTGCTGGCGACGGACGTGGCCGAGCACCTCGTGTCGCGGGGAGTGCCATTTCGCGAGGCGCACGCCATGACCGGCAGGCTCGTGAGGGAGTGCATAGCGCGAGGCAAGGGGCTGCTCGACCTGTCCAGGGAGGAGTGGGACGAGCTGCTCCCCGCCGCCTCGGAAGACCTCTTCCCCGACCTGTCGCTGGAGCGGGCCGTCGAGAGAAGGACCACCTACGGGGGGACCTCACCGGCTATGGTGAAGGGGCAGATGGCCGATGGCGAGGAGTTGCTCGCCCGGTCGCGCGAGAGGAGAAAAAAGTACGTCCGCACGGTGGGGCCTGCCTGGCCGAGGGCTTGAGAAACGGCACGACCCCCATGAAACATCCCCCCCGGATTGACATTGAGCCGCGAGGGAGGCGTCTGTATGGGCATCGGACTGTTTGTTCAACGGCGCTCAAATGTTATGAATTGCTCTATAATGTTAATATCTGCATCGCCTTGACTGGACTGGTATTTTGTGTAAAATAAGCACTTGCGCATGATGAAAGCAACGAGCCGTTAGCTCAGAGGCAGAGCACCGGACTTTTAATCCGGGTGTCGTGGGTTCGACCCCCACACGGCTCACCACTTGGAGTTATGCGGTCCCATCGTCCAGTGGTCTAGGACACAGCCCTTTCAAGGCTGCGACACGGGTTCGAATCCCGTTGGGACCGCCATATTTAACCGCCGGTGTAGCTCAGTTGGCAGAGCAGCGCACTCGTAATGCGCAGGTCTGCGGTTCAAGTCCGCACACCGGCTCCAGTAATAGCAAGGCTCCCCGAGTTTCGCGGGGAGCCTGTTTTTTCCCCCCGACTTCTATAACAATACCGGAATGCCGACATGCCCCTTGCGCTGAGGAGGCGCGTCTCCTCGCGCCTCAATCCGTCTCGGACACGAAGAACAGTGCGAACGCCCCGGAGG
>CAYWKH010000062.1:0-12318 GCA_964458805.1 uncultured Synergistaceae bacterium | reverse complement strand
AGCGCGTCTATGGAGAAGCCGCGCCAGGGGCGTCCGCTGTCGGCAACCAGCCTCTCGACCACCCGGAAACGTCTTGTGAACTTCCGGTTTGCCCGGGACAGGGCGGAGTCGGGGTCCACATCCAGGTGCCTGGCGAGGTTGACCGCCGAGAAGAAGAGATCGCCCAGCTCGTCCTCGGTCATATCCGGGTCGCCGGCGACTACCGCCGCCTTCAGCTCCTCCGTCTCCTCCTCCAGCTTTTCGAAGAGAGGACCGAGGTCGCCCCTCTCCCAGTCGAACCCGACGTGGGCGGCCTTCGACTGGATGCGGGCGGCCTTCGCTAGAGGCGGCAGGCCCTCGGGAACACCGGCCAGGAGGGACTTGTCCCTGTTCTTGCGCTCCTTCTCCGCGCTCTTGATCTCCTCCCACTTGTGGAGCACGTGTCCGCTGGTGGCGGCCTTCCAGTCGGAGAAGACATGGGGATGCCGCCTTACCAGCTTGTCCGTCAGGCCCGCAAGCACATCGGTGATCGAAAAGGAGCCCTCCTCCTCGGCTATCCGCGATAGGAATACGACCTGGAGCAGCAGGTCTCCCGCCTCCTCCACCATGTCCTGCGTCTCGCCGCGCGAGATGGCGTCGACCAGCTCGTAGGCCTCCTCGACTATGTAGGTCCTTATGCTCTTGAGGGTCTGCTCTCTGTCCCAGGGGCAGCCCTCCTCGCCCCTCAGACGCTCCATTATCGCGAGGAGGTTCTCGAAGGATCCGCCTCGTCCACCACTCTCTTTCATATTCTACAACACCTGCTTTACATGCCGGAGTCCCGATAAAAGTTCTTCCAAGGCGTCCCTGCCCCCGGGGCCTCTCAGCCTGCCGGGCTCGGCGCGCCACCTCCTGGTGCCCGCCATCTGTTCGAACAGCGGGCCACCGCCTGTCAGCACCGTCTCGAATCGCGTGCTCTCCAGCGACAAGATACCATAAAACCCGCCCCGTGCGCGCAGGAATGAAATGGAGAGTAGGTTTTTCAGGCTGTCGGGCGGGCGCCCGAACCTGTCCTGCACCTCCTTCTCGATCTCGTGAAGCTCCGCCAGGCTCCCCAGTCGCAACAGCCTGCGATACAGGGCTATGCGGACGCTCTCCTGCGGGATGTAGGAGGACGGGACGAAGCAGGGGAGGTCTGTGCCGACCTCTGCGTTCAACTGCCTGCTGCCGCGCAGTTTCTCGATCTCCTTCTCCAGCAGGGAGTAGTACAGCAGGGAGTCGGCCCTGCCGCGACCCTTGCCGTGCTGTGAGGTGCCGACGAGCTCTCCGCTGCCCCGAATCCTCAGGTCCTCGAGGGCGAGGTCGTACCCGGCGCCCTCGTCCTCCAGCGAGGAGATGGCATCGAGCCTCTCGAGCGTCTCCCGGGTGAGGGGACGGTCCTCGGGGTAGAGAAAGTACGCGAAGGCGGCCTCCTCGCGCCTTCCAACCCTCCCCCGCAGCTGATACATCTGCGCCAGGCCGAGGTCCTGGCTGTCCTCGACTATGATCGTGTTCGCGCCCGGTATGTCCAGCCCGCTCTCAATGATGGTGGTGGAGAGCAGTATCCTGGTCCTCCCGTCGAAGAAGCTCATCATCGTCTCCTCGAGCTCGCGGTCCTTCACCCTGCCGTGGGCCATCTCGATCGTCACGTCGGGAAACATCCTGCGGAGCAGGGCCAGCTTCCTGTCCATTCCGGCGATTCTATTGGCCACGTAGTAGACCTGGCCGCCTCGCTCCAGCTCCCTTGCGACGGCCTTCCTGACGATCATCTCGCTCCACGGGGCGGAGGTCGTCATGACGGGGACCCTGTCCTGCGGGGCCTCGTTGAGGACGGATATGCTCCGCAGACCTCTCAGGGACATCGACAGGGTTCTTGGTATGGGGGTGGCGGAGAGCATCAGCACGTCGATGTTCTCCCTGGCCTGCTTCATCTTCTCCTTCGACATAACGCCAAACCGGTGCTCCTCGTCGATTATCAGCAGGCCGAGGTCCTTGAAGGCCACGTCTTCCTTGAGCATGCGGATCGTGCCGACCAGTATGTCCACCTCGCCGGAGGCGACCCGCGCCAGCACGTCGCCCTGCTCGCGTTTCGACAGGAAGCGGGAGAGAAAGGCGACCGTGACCGGGAAGCCGGTCAGGCGCACCCTGAACGAGATGTAGTGCTGCTGGGCCAGGATCGTGGTCGGCACGAGAAAGGCCACCTGCTTGCCCCCCTGCACGGCCCTGAAGGCGGCGCGGAGGGCAACTTCGGTCTTGCCGTAACCGGTGTCTCCGACCAGCAGCCTGTCCATGGGGGCGGGGCGCTCCATGTCCTGCAGTACCTCGTGTATCGCGGTTAGCTGGTCCCTGGTCTCCACGTGGGGGAAGGCGCCCTCGAACTGCTCGAAAAGATCGTCCCCCGGCGGAAAGGCGAAGCCGTCGGCCAACTCGCGCCTCGCGTAGAGCTCGACGAGGGTCTTTACCTCGCCCTCCACGCGTTCGCGAGTCTTTGCGACGCTCCTCCTCCACCTTGCCCCTCTGAGCGAGTCGAGCTGAACTTCGTCGTCCGCATGCTCCGCCAGCGGAGTGATCTTGTGCAGCTGAAGTGCGGGGAGATAGAGACGCCGCCCCTCGGCGAACTCCAGGACGAGGCTGTCCATGGGCTCGCCGGATACGGTCACTTCCATCGACCCTCTGAACACGCACAGCCCGTAGTCCTCGTGCACCAGCAATCTTCCCTCCGAGAGCTGGTCCGACCACTCGCGAGGGGGAACAAAACGCGAGGACTGCGTATCGGATCTACGGGCGATGCCCGATAGTTCGAGGTCAGACAGGTTTACGGTTCGAGTCGCGGGGTCCACAAAACCCCTGGACAGGCCGCCTTCGAGGATGGACGCGTCCTCCCCGAGAAGGGAGGCAAGCCGCGGATTGTCGGTGAACAGGCGGACGTGGTAGCCGTCGCGCTTCCATGCGTCGCACATCCAGCGGAACCGCTCCAGGTTGCCCTTGAACAGGGGCGCCTCCTCGACCGCGATCTTCCCACGCGCGGAGGAGACGTTCTCAGTGATCCTGAGCACTGGGAAGGACCCCATGCGAATGGAGGCGCTCTCCCAGGAGGGCGACGGAGAGCCGCGTCTTTCCGCGGCGATCTCGTTCCAGAGCTGTTCGTAGGAGAGCGCGGACGCCTCGATTTTCGACGGCTCGAACAGGAGGAAGTGGACTGCGCCTTCGATGCCTTTATCTTCGCCTTCTTCAGCCGGGGGGCATATGAAATCGAGGGCGGTGGCCTCGCGGACTGTGGTGAGAGAGTGTATGCAGATCTCCTCCAGCACGCCGACGCTCTTCTGGCTGCGAGACGAGAAGCCCCGTATGCTCTCGAGCGTGTCGTCGAAGAACTCCAGCCTGACGGGGTGCGCGTAGGAAGGGTCGTAGATGTCGAGGATGAAGCCTCGGATCACGAACTGTCCGGGTGCCCAGACGAGGTCGGAGCGGGTGTACCCGGAATGGACCAACCAGTCAAGCAGCGCGTCCCTGTCGTAATCTCTGCCTGCTGTCAGGGCAACCTCCCCGCCGCTCCTCGAGACGGTGCCGAGGAGGGCGCCTCCGGTGGCCGCCAGGAGGCCCTTCTCCTGCCTCCAGCGCACGAGTGTCTCCCCGCGTTGAACCGCCAATGCGCTGTTTGCAACGCCCTGGGGTGTCAACGGTATCTCCTGGAGGTACTCCGCATGCTCCCCCGGGAACAGTGATCGCCAGTCTTCCAAAAAGGTTGCGGCTTGCCTCGAGTCCGGGAAGAGCGCCACCACTGGTACTGGCGGCGCACGGCATATCCAGCAACGCGCCGCGCCGTCCACGGACATGTGCAGGGGAGCGCCCTGCGTCCACAGGTCGCTCCCGGCTTCCCATACCAGGCTGAATTTTTCGCTGATCATTTGCCAGACTCCAAAATCATCGGGGCGGGTTTGAGAGGGAATCTTCGATATACCTCCGCCGCATCGGTTCAACTGGACGTATTTACCCTGTTCATAGCTCGCTCCGTCCCGAGGTCAAGCCAGTTGGCAATTGCGTCTACGGTCCTGTCGAGGAGCGAAGGGAGTTCCGCGCGCTCCTCGCCGCTGAAAGCGCCGAGCACCCACGATACCATGCCTCGACCGACTGGAGCGGTACCCACCCCTATCCTGAGCCTCGGTACTTCCAGGGTGCCGGCCCTG
The DNA here is from genome assembly GCA_964458805.1 of uncultured Synergistaceae bacterium. Taxonomy (GTDB): domain Bacteria; phylum Synergistota; class Synergistia; order Synergistales; family Aminobacteriaceae; genus JAAYLU01. The sequence goes on along the minus strand of CAYWKH010000062.1, from coordinate 8,134 downwards.
GTGAGCACCGAGACCAGCCCCTTGTGGCCCCCGGCGCTCCCCTTGGCCCGCATCCTGAGCTTTCCAAAAGGAAGGGCGACGTCGTCATAAACTACCAGCACGTCCTCCCAGGACACCGCCAGGTATTCGGCCGCCTCCCCTACGGCTCGTCCGCAGAGGTTCATGTAGGTCAGGGGCTTGAGCAGGAGCACCTTCTCCCCCTCGTGATGAAACGACCATGCCATGGAGGAGAACTGCATCCTCGGGGCTCCGCAGGCGAAGCGATTCAGCAGGTGATCGATCGCGAGCCACCCGGCGTTGTGGCGCGAGAATACATACTCCGGACCCGGGTTGCCCAGGCCTGCCACTATCTTCAAATAGAATTATTCCTCTTTCTCGGCCTTCGCCTTGCCCTTGGCCAGGACTTCGACCTCCTTCTCCTCCTCGGCGGCCTCGGCCTCTATGACACCGCGCGGGATTATGACGGAGACGGCTATCTCCCCCTCGTCGACGAGCAGGGTCGCGCCCTTGGGTATCGGGAGGTCTCTCACGAAGACATGCGAGCCGAGCCCCAGCGTGGATATATCTATCTCGATGGAGCCAGGTATCTGCCCGGGGAGGACCTCGAGAGGAATTTCACGCAGTATGTGGTCGATCACTCCGCCCTGCTTCGCCCCTGCGCACGCCTCGCGGCCCGTGACATGGACTGGAACGTTGACGCTTATCCTGCGGCCCTTCACGAGCTGCATAAAATCTATATGCAGTATGTCGTCGTTCAGGATGTCTCTCTGCACCTCGCGGATGAGACACATCTCCTTCTTTCCGTCCGGGAGAGCGATATCGATGGCGGCTGTCTCCCATCGCCCGGAATTGACGACCTTGGCTATCTCCGCTGTCTTTACCTTTCCAGGGATGGACTGCACGTACTCCGGCCCGTAGAAGACGCATGGCGTGAAGCCCGCCGGGCGCAGCTTTCTGCACGCGCCTTTCCTGGATTCACTGCGTTCTTCCATTGTTATGCTGATGTTTTCCGACATACCCAACACATCCTCCTTGAATATCGATCCCCGCCAGGGAACCGCCAAACTCTTCGAAACTACCGATTAGTCGAAAAGACTGCTTACCGAACGGTCGTTGTGAATCCTGAGGATGACCTCGGCGAAAAGCGGCGCAATCGACAATTGGATAATTTTAGCCGATTTTTTGCTCTCAGGCAATGGGATTGTATCGGTCAGTATGACCGAGTCGATAGCAGAGTGCTCCAGTCGCTCCAGCGCAGGGCCGGACAGGACCCCGTGCGTCGCACAGGCGAAAATCTTGACGGCGCCCCTCTCCTTGAGCAGAGCGGCCGCATTGCATATCGTGCCAGCGGTGTCGATGATGTCGTCGACCATTATTGCCGTCTTTCCCTGCACGTCTCCTATTACGTCCATCACCTCGCACAGGTTGGCGACCTCGTGGGAGCGGCGCTTGTCGACCACCGCCAGGTCCGTCTTGAGTATGCCGGCGAACTTCCTCGCCCGCACCACTCCTCCGACGTCGGGAGCGACTATGGTCGGGGGGGAGCTCTTCGTATCGCAGGCCAGGACCTCCCTGAAATATCCGGCAAGGAGGGCGATGCCGGTCAGGTTGTCCACCGGGATGTCGAAGAACCCCTGAAGCTGGCCGGCGTGAAGATCCGCCGAGACGACCCTGTCGGCCCCGGCCTCCGTGAGCAGATTGGCCACAAGCTTGGCCGATATGGGATCCCTCGGCTTGGTCTTCCTGTCCTGGCGGGCGTAGCCAAAGTAGGGTATAACCACGTTGATTCTGAAGGCCGATGCCCTCTTGAGCGCGTCCAGCATAATCAGCAGCTCGACGAGGTTCTCGTTCACAGGATTGCAGGTGGGCTGGATCACAAAGGCATCCGCGCCTCTCACGCTCTCCTCTATGGACAGGCCGATCTCTCCATCGGAGAAACGGTAGTGCTTGGTCTTGGACTGCTCTATACCCAGTTCACTGCATATCCTTCGTGCAAAGGCGGGATGGGCCGTTCCGGAAAAGACTTTAAGTTCATGTCCGAAAGGTCTCATTTCGACGGATGCCTCCTTCAGCTATCGCTCTTTTCCTTTTTTTTGTTCGCCCAACCATGTATGATCTTTTGTCTTGCCCGGGCCACCGCAAGCGACCCGCCCGGGACATCCTGAGTGATGACCGAACCGGCGGCGGTATACCCTTCGTCCCCGATCTCCACCGGGGCCACGAGCATCGTGTCGCTGCCGATGAAGCAGTTGTCCCCTATCACCGTGGGGTTCTTCCTCTTGCCGTCGTAGTTGCAGGTTATCGTGCCCGCTCCGATGTTCGTCCCCGCCCCTATAGCAGCGTCACCGATGTAGGACAGGTGGGGAACCTTGCTCCCCTTTCCGACGCGGCTCTTCTTCACTTCGACGAACTTGCCTCCGTGCGAATCTTCGTCGAAACAGGCCGACTCTCTGATGACGATGAACGGCCCCACCTTGGCCCTCTTCCCGATAACGCTGTCGGAGACGACCGCGTGACTCACGACCGAGGCTCGCTCCTCCAGCACGGCGTTCGTCAGTATCGAGAAGCTTCCGACATGGGCGCCGCGGGCGATTGTCGTGCGCCCCCACAGTTGGATCGAAGGGTCGAGCTGGACATCCTCGCCGATGGACACGAGCGGGCCTATCCAGACGGAGTCCGGGTCCAGCATGCGCACCCCGGCGTCCAGATGCTTGAGCCTTATGCGCCTCGCCATCACGTTTGCGGCCTGTGCCAGTTGAAGGGGGGTGTTGATTCCGGAGAATTCGTTTTCGTCCAGGGAGAGGGACGCGATCACCCTCCCCCCTGCCCCGGCGATCATGGAAATGATGTCGGGCAGGTAGTACTCACCCTGGGCATTCTCGTTGTCAAGCCTGTGGATATGCGGCAACAGCGAGGGTACATTGAAGATATAGGCGCCGCTGTTCACCTCGGCCGACTTTTTTTGCTCGTCGGAGGCGTCTTTCTCCTCTACGACTGCTATCCTCCTGCCGTCGCGCACCACTCTTCCGTACCCGGACGGGTTGGAGGCTTGAAAACTGATGAATGTGCAGTCGGATCCGGACGCCATGTGTTCCGTCAGAGCCGCGGCGATAGTCTGAGCGGTAATAAGCGGCGCATCTCCGGGCAGAACGACCATGTGATCAAGCCCCGCCCACCACTCCCTGGCTATCTGCACAGCGTGGCCGGTCCCGAGCTGTTCGTTCTGCCACACCGGCGTGACGCCGGGCCATTCGGAGTCGAGATACTCCCTGAGGCTCTCCCCCCTGTGACCAATAATCACCGCCGTAGGCAGGGACGGTATCCTGGCGGCATGGGCGCACACTTTCAGCGTCTCTAAAATATAGTACAGCACGGGCTGGTCGAGCAACGGGATCAGGGCTTTCGGCAGATCGCTTTTCATCCTGGTCCCCTTCCCCGCAGCCAAGACAAGCGCTCCCACGCTGCACCGTGAAACAGGCAAGTTCATCATCACCTTTGCTGGAGTATCTGCTGACCATAAAAAAGGGGGGATCCGCCAAACCCCCCGTTCTTCATCTCCGCATGGCTGGGGTGGCTGGATTCGAACCAGCGATGACGGATCCAAAGTCCGCTGCCTTGCCGCTTGGCTACACCCCATCCTCGACAACGCCATAATACTAGCATCCATTGATTCTCTGTCAAGCGGGAACTTCCCGTGCGGCGTCCTTTGCCCGAAATTCTGTCTTTTATGGTATGATGTGCGTCAAATGGTTGCCATGGTGCTGTTCGCCTTCTTCCTGTATTTCCCTTACGCCTGGTGCGCGCTGAGAGGGGAGTCCCCTGCTCGGTACGGTCTGTATTGGAGGCTGTCTGGTGCGGCCGCGAGGGATGTCGCTATTATCTCGATCGGAACACTGGTCCCCCTGACGTTCATGTCGTGTGCCTTCTTCCACCGGTCTCTTCCCGCACGCGCCGGGGGACAGGTGGTAGCGGGGGTGCTGTCGGGACTCGCAGCGGCCGTGGCGGAGGAGACGTTCTTCCGCGGCTGGGTGCAGTCGATACTGTCCAGGAGGGTGTCCGCCTGGGGAAGCATTCTTCTCGCGTCGGCCCTGTTCGGCCTGGCGCACATCTTTCGCAGTCCGGCGGCGATGCTGGCCTTCTTTCCCGGCCTGTTCATGGGTTTCTTGAGGCACAGGCACGCCTCGGTGCTGCCGGCCATCCTCTTCCACTGGGTCGGTAACATCTGGTCGATCTGGTTCTATCCGTATCTTTAGCTGATTGGTCTTCAGGGGGTGTCTTCATGTCGATAATGGTGTTATTCAGGCGCTTCCTAATCTTTGGCCTCCTTTCTCTCGCCCTTCTGCTCCCCGGTATGGGCGAGGGTGCCGCGCCGGTCTTTTGCGTCGAGATTCCCGTGAGGCTCGGAGGCGAGGCCAGGGCCCTGCTCCCGGATGGAAGCGCGGTTGGACTTGGGAGGGTGTGCGCCCTTCCTTCGACCTCTCGCTGGCCTGGATACACCGCGTCCAAGTGGGCGCCGCCCGGGAGCGTGGCGGCCTCTGCTGTCAACGCGGTGCACCTGACCCTGTCCGTTGAGGACGGGCGAGGACGGACAATAAGCATCCTGCCCGAACACACGGTCGCCCCCGCCGCGGGCGAGCAGTCCTTCATCTCGCTGGACTCCCCGGCCGGCACCGGCTTCTTCGGCGGATGGGCGCCTCCGGTAGGTACCCCGGTGCTGGTGATCACCGGCGGCGGCAGGAGGGTTCCCCTGCAGGAGAGGGGCGTCCCTCGCGAGGGGGACACACTGGTCTTCGAAGTCGCGGAATATGACGCTCCCTATATAATCGATATAGAAAACCGCCCGGGAGGCAGAATCATCGGGTACTACGAACGAGGACCGAGGCTGCTCGCCAGGGTGATACGCCCGGTCAGGGGCGTGGGGCGGTTCGGCGGGACCGAGTTCCAACAGGTCGGCAGAATAAGGGCAAATCACTCGGGGGTTATAGACGTCAGCACCGCTCGCAGGGGAGTGGTCGGGGGATTCCAGGTTATGCCGCTTTTGCACGCCAAGACATCGAAGGAGATGGCCTCGGCGTGGCAGTTGACCCAGTGGCTGATAGTGGCGGCTCCGGACGCTTCTCCTCTGCCGGGGACGGCACCGCTGTTCTCCTCGAACCTGGTGCCGGGAAGCCAGCTGACCGACAGGCTGTGGAACATGTGGTCCACCTACGGGAGGAGGCCGCTGGTCCTGTGCCGAAGGGGCGGCGGCAAGTGGGAGAGGCTTCCCGAGGCCTCGGGAAGAGACGACTTCGCCTACAGGGACATTACCCACCTCAGGATATACTCCCCCTTCACCGCGGAGCCACAGGCCGGTTTTAAATAGGATTGCGCTCCCCGCAGCGTCTGACGGCCTCCAGCACTACCTCCCTGAGAGCCGGGTGCTCCATGGCCAGGCTGATGTTGGCGTTAAGCCAACCGACCTGGGTGCCGCAGTCGAAGCGTCTGCCCCTGTACAGCAACCCCCATACGGGCTCCGCGCCGATGATCGCCCTTATGCCGTCCGTCAGCTGGATCTCGCCGCCCGCACCGGCACCCTGGGCCGCGAGGACGGGGAAGATCCCGGGCGAGAGGATGTAGCGCCCCATTATTGCGAGGCGACCGGGGGCCCTCTCAGGTCCGGGCTTCTCCACCATGTCCCTGATCGCGAAGACTCCACCCCCCGCGCTGTCGGCGACGACGATCCCGTACCGGGCGGTGTCCGCCTCCGGCACCTCCTCGAGCGCCAGCACGCACCCTCCCCTGGCCTTGTGCACCTCGATAAGCTGGGACAACACGGGCGTTTCGGCGACCATCACGTCGTCCGGCAGGATCACCCCGAAATATTCATTGCGGCACACCGGCTCCCCGCAGAGGACGGCGTGTCCCAGGCCGAGCGGGCGATGCTGCCGAAGGTAGATGAAGTCGGCCCTCGTGGATCGGGAGACCACCTCGTTGTACAGGCTCTCCTTGTTTCTGGATTTGAGCAGCTCCTCGAGCTCGAACGACCGGTCGAAGTGGTCCTCGATGGCCTTCTTCGAACGGCCGGTTATCATCACCATCTCCCTGCAGCCGGAGCCGACGGCCTCGTCAACCCCGTACTCGATTATTGGGCGGTCTACTAGAGGCAGCATCTCCTTGGCGATCTCCTTGGTGGCGGGCAGGAAACGGGTGCCGAGGCCTGCCACGGGGAACAGGCATTTCGTTATCGAAGCGGTCATCTGCAAGTCGCCTCCCCGGTCACGTTCCTCGGGATCCGCATCGAGACTTGATGGCGCTTACGAGTTTTTCGGATACCAGCTCCATGAGCCCCCTGTCACGGGCCTCAACGAGAACGCGCATCAACGGCTCCGTGCCCGACGGGCGTATCAGTACACGGCCCGCGCCCTGGAGCATTGTCTCCGCCTCGAGCGAGATCTCCCTGATGAAATTCCCGCAAAGGTCTGCGTCCCGAGAGAAATCAACGTTGCGCAAGAGCTGCGGGTAGGGGGAGAAACGGTCGGCAAGCGTGTCGATCTCCTCTTCAATATCGACGCACGCCCTGAGAAAGAACAGCCCGGTGCAAAGGCCGTCTCCTGTGCTGACATAGTCGGAGAGTATGATGTGTCCCGACTGCTCCCCGCCCAGACGGGCGCCCTCCCTGGACATAGCGTCCGTGACGTAGCGGTCCCCGACCTGGCACCTGAACACCTTCACTCCCTCCCTGCCAAGGTGCTCCTCAAGCGCCATGTTGCTCATGACAGTCGCGACCACGCCCGAGCCAAGCATGTCGTGGCGGGAGAGCCATCGGGCCAGCACCCACAGCATGATATCGCCGTTGAGCACTCTCCCCCTGCCGTCGACCAGAAGAGCCCGGTCGGCGTCCCCGTCGTAGGCTATCCCTATCGGCACCCCGTGTTTCTTGACGGATTCGGCCAGATGCGAGATGTTCATGACTCCCACGCCTTCGTTGATGTTTAGGCCGTCAGGTTGGTCTCCTATTAGACGCCAGTCCTTGCCAAGTTTCCTGAAGACCCTGGAGGCGGCCTCGACGGCCGCTCCGTGCGCGCAGTCCACCACTCCGTCGGGGGGGAAGGGCGACTCGTCCCCCCATAGGGAGACGATCCGGTCGACGTACTCCCCGATCATGCAGGAGGCGTCGCGGATGTCGCCGATAGACGCGCCTGTCGGGCGCCAGTCGTCGGTGAGGTTGTCCCCCATGTACTCCTCTATCGAGCCCTCCAGTTCATCGGGCAGCTTTTTCCCCTCGAAGTCGAGGAACTTGATGCCGTTGTATTCAGCGGGATTATGAGAGGCGCTTATGACGGCGCCGCCGGTAAGCCCCATTCTACGGACGGCGAAGCTGACTCCCGGCGTCGTCATAACGCCGAGGAGCGACACTTCGGCGCCGGCCGAGGCCATCCCGGCGGACAGGGCCGCCTCCAGCATGCGACCGGAGCGCCTGGTGTCCCTTCCAACCGCGATCCTTGGCCTTGGGAACCCCCGCTCCGTAAGGAATAGTACGAATGACCTGCCCAGGCGAAGCGCCATCTCCGGGGTCATCGCCCCCCTGTTGGCCACATCCCGTACCCCGTCGGTTCCAAAAAGACAACGAATAGTCTTCTCTTCAGTTTCCAAACAGCTCACCATCCCCGCTGATTTCATTAATTAACTTCGGCTATTACAGAGACGCTGGCAGGATCCACCTTCAGCACTTTGAGTTTTCCGCCCGACTTATTCTGTATCTGCACCGGAACCGTGAGGCGTCTCGAGACTATATTGGTAACATTCACAAACGGGCGTATTACCACGTCCTTCTCGTCGAGCGAGCCAACCTCGGAGGGCGCTCCCTCCACGAGGACATTTACGAAATCCGGCTCGGCCTTCCAGCCCGGGTATACGCTTCGCCCCTCTATCTGGACCTTCAGCCTGGACAGGAGGCGCGTTACGGTGAACGGGGACAGTAGCACGTCCACCCTGACCGACGTGACCCCGACCAGGTCGACCAGCGGGTCCTCCGGGCTCCGGAGCGGCACCACCATGTTCTGTTCCTTGGAGATGCCGGTGAGGTCTATCGTCTCCGTGTCCACCTTCGTGACGGCCGCAAGCTTCGAGAGCGGACCCTCCACAGTCACGACGG
>CAYWKH010000061.1:0-12452 GCA_964458805.1 uncultured Synergistaceae bacterium | reverse complement strand
AGGTCGAACGCCCGCTTGGAGAAAGAGTACATGGAAGCACATCCTTTTTGCGCGAGTAGTTCGGTCGCCTGCACCCTTCGTCGCTTCGCTCCTCGGGATAAGCGATCGACATCGCGGTCGCCTGCATCTCTCGTGGGCGAGGTTGTACGACGCAGGATCCCTCGCTGCGCTCGGGATGACAAAAAAGCTCGGTCGCCTGCTTATGCCATCCCGAACGAGCTCACTTTCCGTCATCCCGACGACCGAAAGGGAGGAGGGATCTTACTCCGCGCCAGCTCCCCACCAAGGTCCCTCGTCGCAAGCTCCTCGGGACGACAAAGAAAACCCGGTCGCCTTCCCTTCGGTAGGTGCGAGGTTAGTTCCGGGCTGAATCCGCCATGCGGCGGACCTCCTCCTCGGGGAGGTCGACACACTCGGCAACGTCCGGGATGCTGAAGCCCTTGTCCAGCATCCTTAGCGCGTTGGCGCGTTTGTTGGCGTCCGCGCCCAGGCGCCTGCCCCTCTGCTCGCCGAGCCTTATCCCCCGCTGCTCTCCGAGCTTTATACCCCGCTCCTCGCCTTCCTTGAGCCAGTGCTCGGCCCACTCGGGCTGTCTCTCAACCACCATTCTCTCCACCTCCACAAGGTCCAGTGTTTCTTTCACGTCGGTCAGGCCGGTCTTCCGAGGCAGCAGCACCCTAGTCAGGAAGACCGCGAAGGCCCGTCGAAGATGCGCGCTCCCATCTCCGCGCAGGGCGCCGTCCAGACTGCGGATCTGGTCAACAAGCTCTTCCGGGGCGCGGCTTTTCTCCATCCGGAACAGCAGCGCCGCCAGGTTGTCGGTCCCGGAGAGCTCCTCGTCCGTGCAGGCGGCTGCGTCCAGAAGAAGGTAGTCGAGAGACGGGGCGTACCGGGAGAGCGCGCTAGAGACCGGGGCCGAAAGCTCCTTCAGCGAGCAGGGCGCGTTCCATCGGCGAATTCCTGTGTGAACAACCACTGGCAGCACTGGCGGCAGTCCTTCGTCGTCGACCAGCCTGCGTTTCAGGAGGTCGTCGTATAACAGCCCTACATAGGTGAGCAGCCGCACGGCCATCCATTTGTCCTCGGCGGACTGAAATTCGATCAGTATGCAGAGGTAGAGGGCCCTTTCCTTCAATTCGACCCTCCACACCACGTCGTCTATCCTCTCGCGCAGGTCGTCCGTCACGAAATCCGAGTGCTCGCGGACCATTGCATCAAGGTCCAGATTCAGCCCCCGCACGATCTCGGGGTCTACGAACTGGACGAGCAGGTCGCGCACCATCTCCTTGTTCGAGAACAGCTTTTTGTATCCTCTGTCTTGATTGACCATGTCTGAATTATAGGCGCGAAGCGAGGGTTTGGCAAGGCGAGAGGCGCAGTGTGAGGTTCCCTCCGAAGGCGGGCTTGACTCACTTCTCCGGAGGGGTGGAATCGTCGAACCATCCTTCGCTCAAGTCTTCCCAGTTCGGGTTTCCCTTTGCGACCAGCGCGTTCTTTTTCTCGCGACGCCAGCCTTTTATCTCCTTTTCCCTTGAGATGGCATCGTAGACTTGGTTAAACTCCTCATAATATACAAGTCGTTTTGTCCGATATTTCTTCGTAAAGCCCTCGCAAAGCTCGTGTTTGTGTTCGTATAAACGCCTCTTCAGGTTATTTGTCACGCCTGTGTAAAGCACTCGGTTACTTACATTTGTAAGCATATAGACATAGTAAACCCGCTCCACTTTATCAACTCCTCGGGGTAGGGATCTGGACTCCGCGGCGGCTCTTTAACCGGGGGCCCGGGTTCGAGGCGGTGCGGCGCAGGATCCCTCGCTGCGCTCGGGATGACAAAAAGCCCGGTCGCCTGCATCTCTCGCGGGCGAGATTGTACGGCGCAGGATCCCTCGCTGCGCTCGGGATGACATAAGCAGGCGACCGGCGAAGGCATTGTCATCCCGAACGAGCGAAGCGAGGAGGGATCTTACTCCATGCCAGCTCCCTACCAAGGTCCTTCGTCGCTACGCTCCTCAGGACGACAATAACCGCCCGTTCGGTCGCCTGCTTATGTCATCCCGAACGAGTGCACTCTTTGTCATCCCGAACGAGCGAAGCGAGGAGGGATCTTACTCCGTGCTAGCTCCCTACCTAGGTCCCTCGCTGTGCTCGGGACGACAAAAAGCCCGGTCGCCTGCATCTCTCGCGGGCGAGATTGTACGACGCAGGATCCCTCGCTGCGCTCGGGATGACAAAAATGCTCGGTCGCCTGCTTATCCCTTGCCTCCAGGGGTCCTACCCCTCTGCGTCGAACATCACGTGGGGGATTATTCTCCGCAGGGTGGCGCGGATCTCGCACTCGTCCTCGGCCTCGGCGGCCTTCCGCAGCTCGTCGAGCAGGCCCTCGAATCCCGGGGGCAGGTCGTTATTCCGCGCCACGAAGATCTTGCTGAAGCGCGACGCGTCGGTGCCCTCCTCGGCGGTCAGCAGCTCCTCGTACAGCTTCTCGCCCGGCCGCCTGCCGGAGTAGACTATCTCCACGTCCTTCCCCGGCTCCAGGCCGGACAGGCGTATCAGGTCCGCCGCCAGGTCCGATATCCGCACCGGCTCGCCCATGTCCAGCACGAACACCGCGCCGTTGCGCATCATCCCGCCCGCCTGAAGCACCAGCTGCGCCGCCTCCGGGATCGTCATGAAGTATCGCGTCATGCCGGGGTCGGTCACCGTCACCGGGCCGCCGCGGCGTATCTGCTCCTTGAAGGTCGGGATCACGCTCCCCCGGCTGCCCAGCACGTTGCCGAAGCGCACGGATACGAACGCCCGCCCCTCCCCCGCCCGCGCCGCCGCCGCCCGCACGTACATCTCCGCCACGCGCTTCGACGCGCCCATCACGGAGGTGGGGTTCACCGCCTTGTCCGTCGAGATGTTGACGAACACCTCCGCGCCGAACTCGAGCGCCGCGTCCACGAGGTTCGCCGTGCCGAAGACGTTGTTCAGCACCGCCTCCTCCGGGTTGCTCTCCATCAGGGGGACGTGCTTGTGCGCAGCCGCGTGGAACACCACCTGCGGCCGCAGACGGTCGAAGGCGCGCCGGATTCGCTCCGCGTTGCGCACGTCCGCCACCACCACGTCGAACGGGACATTCGCGCCCGAGGCGATCAACTCCTGCTCCACCTGGAACAGGCTGTTCTCCCCCCGACCGAGCAGGACCAGCCGCCCCGGCGAGAAGGGCAGCAGCTGCCGCACGATCTCCGACCCTATCGACCCGCCCGCGCCCGTCACCAGCACGACGCGCCCCGTCACGTAGCCTGCGATCTCGTCCAGCTCGAGCCACACGGCCTCGCGGTTCAGCAGGTCCTCCACCCGCACCTCGCGGATGTGCGAGATGCTGACCCTGCCCGACAGCACCTCCAGCATCGCCGGGACGATCCGCGCCGGGACCCCCGCCCGCCGCGCCATGTCGAACACCGAGCGGATCACCTCGCCGCGCGCGGACGGGATGGCTATCAGCACCTCGTCTATCGACCGCTCGCGCGCCACCGCCTGCAGCGCGTGCAGCGGCCCCAGCACCGGCAGGCCGAGAAATGTCACTCCCCGCTTGTCAAGGTCGTCGTCGAGAAAGCCGATCGGCTCGAGACCAGCCTCCGCGTGGCGCTGCATCTCCCGCGCGATCAGGACGCCCGCGTCCCCCGCTCCGACCACAAGCACGCGCTTCGCCTCCGCCCGCGCCCCGGCCCCCTCCTGGAATAGTCGCGACAGCGCGCGCGCCCCGCCCCACAGGAGCATGGTCACGATGCCGTCTATGAGCGGGATGCTGCGCGGCAGGGGAAAGTAGGGCGAGCCCATGAAGAACGAGACAGCCGACGCAAGCGCCGTGAAGACCAGCGAGCAGCGGGCGATCCGGGTGAGGTCGCTCATACTGACGTTTCGCCACGACTGGCGGTAGAGCGAGAAGTAGGAATTGAGGATGATTTTCAGCCCGCCCGAGATCGCCGCGTAGGCCGGAAGCGACTCCGCGAAGAAGAATGGCAGCGGCAGGCCGAGACGCAGGGCGAACGCCGCCCAAGCCCCGAGGAAGGCCAGACCGCCGTCGATGGCGAATTTTATCATGCAGGCGTGCCGTTTCAGAATTCGTTGCATGGGGAGGACCTCCGGAAAACGCCGATGCGGCGCGATGAGTACATTATAGCAGAGAGGGACCCTGGTGCGAGCCGGCACTACATAGGATTCCTCGCTGCGCTCGGGATGACATAAGCAGGCGACCGGCGCAGCAAAGCGAGCCGTGTCGATCGCTTAGGCGGCATGCTTCTGGCCGCCTTCCGACGGTGCCGCTCGGGATGATGTTAGCAAGCCTGATCGACCATTTGCCACCTTGAAATACGAATACTCGTTGTATATAATACGCCTAGCAAACACTCTATACGATAGCCAGTCGCGACGGCGAAACCAACAGCAGGAGGTAATCACTTTGGCACAGTACATACCTGTAAGGTCGTCCGTGACCTACAAGCTCAACGCCGGGGTCAGCCCGACCACCGGACGCGCCGTGATCAGAGCGGTCTCCATCCGCGGCGCCGATCCCGATCTCACGGCCGACGCTCTCGACGCGGTGAGCCAGCTTGTCAACCCGCTCTTTGAGCACCCCGTCGCGTTCGTCGAGAAGTCGCAGACCAACCAGCTTGAGGACTAGGAAGGAATAGGTGATCGAGGATGAAGACGCTGAGAATGAAGTTCGCCACAGACGAGGGGAAGGACCTGACCATCAGCCTCAATTACGCGAAGGCTGGCCTGACGGCCCTCGAGGTCGAGAACGCCATGAACGAGATGATCGACCAGGAGTTCTTCGCCGAGGCGATCCTGGGGATAGCGGGAGCGGACATCGTAGACCGCACCGTTACGGTGCTGCTCTAGTCGACTACAAACGCCCGGTCGCCTAGAACGTACTGGCCCGGTCGGTGTTACAACTTCCCGGCCCGAGTAGCACAATAACGACCCGGGCCGGGTGGCAAGACAACAGCCCGGCCCGGGCGTTACGAAAACGCCCCGACGTTCGGGGGCCGCGTTACGATCTCGGTCGGGGCCGCACGAAAACGCTCCGGGCCGGACGGCGCGACAGCGGGCCAGCCGAGCTGGCGGGGAGGCCTTCAACGGCCCCCCGCCTTTAGCCCGCACATAACACAGGGGGTAAGAAAATGGATGATCTTGTTGCTACCATGATGCAGAGCGGCTTCTCCGTCGCGGTCGCCGCCTATCTGCTCGTGCGGATGGAGCGCCGTCTGGAGGACCTGACGCTCGCGATCAGGGAGCTGCACGGCGCCATATCCCGCGGGGAGGCGGGAGCGAGATGAGCGGCGCGAGCGGGACGGTCAACGATGTCCACCTGACCGAACACTTCAAACTGAGGGAGTTCGAGTGCCCGTGCTGCCGCTGCGTGCAGGTCGCGCCCAGGCTGGTCTACCAGCTCGAGGAGCTGCGCGCGCTGTGGGGCAGACCCGTCATAATCACCAGCGGCTACCGCTGCGCGGACCACAACCGGTGGGTGAAGGGCGTGCCGAACAGCCTTCACATGCGCGGCCAGGCCGCGGACATAGTCGTGCCCGAGGCCGAGCAGGAGACCGTGGCCGCGATGGCTCGCAAGGCCGGGTTCGACTCCGTGATCCTCTACGGCAAGAGGAACTTCATGCACCTGGGGGTGAGCTGAGCTGGCCGCCCCCGGACAGACGAGGCTGGAGGAGGAGGTCGCGCGCTTCCGCCCCCTGGTGCTGGCGACGGCGCGGCGGTACGCCGGGCGCGGCGCGGAGTTCGAGGACCTGGCGCAGGAGGGGTACCTGGCCCTCGTCGAGCTGATACCGCTGTGTCTCGAATTGAAGCCCGATTCCCTGCCCATGTTCCTGAAGAGCCGCCTGCCCGGCAGGGTGAGGGCATACGCCCGCAGATGCTGGCGCTGCGCGGAAAACTTCGTGGCCGCGCTCGACGACTTGGAGGGGACGTCACTCGAGCCGCCCGCTCCGCAGGTCGACCCGGACGGGGAGATTGACCTGGAGCGGCTGCTAGCCCCCGACGAGATAGCGATGGCCCGGATGCTGGCAGACGGGTACAGCCAGGTCGAGGTCGCGGAGAGGCTGGGCATAACCCAGCAGGCCGTGAGCAAGAGGCTCGCGAGGATGAGGGAGAGGCTATTGAGCCGTATCGAGGGCAGATGACAGTGCGCCGTTTGGAACGACAGTTCGCCGTCGTCCCGAACGGAGCGAAGCGACGGAGGGACCCTGATTAGAAATAGCACCCCACCAGGGTCCCTCGCTACGCTCGGGACGACAGTTCGCAGTCGTCCCGAAGGGCGCGCCACTATTGTCATCCCGAACGGAGCGAAGCGAGGAGGGACCCTGGTTGGGAATAGCACCCTACCAAGGTCCCTCGTCGCAAGCTCCTCGGGACGACAGTGCGCAGTCGTCCCGAACGACGGCCACTATTGTCGTCCCGAACGAGCGAAGCGAGGAGGGACCCTAGTTGGAAACAGCACCCTACCAGGGTCCCTCGTCGCAAGCTCCTCGGGACGACACGGCACCGCTCGGGACGACAATGGCAGAGGCGGGGCCTTTCAGCCCCGCCTCCTCTTGTTTCTTCATCTCGACCGGGCTGTGCCCGGGTCACTTGCTTCTCCTAAGTGTCCCTACTTCTTCAGAAGCACGAACAGGGGCGCAAGAAGCAGAACCGCCGCAGGCGCGAACCCTACCGAGCATCCACCGCCGCTGCTGCCGCTGGGTGTCGGTGTGGGCTCCTCGGAAGGCTCCGGCTCGACGCTGGGCTCCGGTACAACGCTGGGCTCCGGCGCAGCGCCGACCGTCGCGAAGGTGAAGTAGTGCACGCAACGGTTGTTCTTGCCCACGTTGTTGCCCTGGGTGCCCTGGTCGACGTCGAAGTCGCCGCCGTCGCGAGCGACCGCTACGATCTTGTAGACTCCGCCGGCCTGGAACACATGGTCGGCGGGAAGCACAGCATTGGCGCCGTTGACCACCGCGAAGGCCCCGTCAGCAAGAGCTGCCGCGGAGAACACCTGCTCGTACTCGAGCGGGGCGTCGGCCTCCTGGCCGGGGAAGTTGCCGCCGGTGGCGTTGATCAGGCGAAGGTCGCCGACCGTGTTCGCGTTAGCCACGAGCATGTCGAGACCGGCAGATCCGCCGAAGCCGGCACCCGGACGCAGCGTCCAGGCGACGAGAGCGGAGTTGCCAACAGCCGGCCTGGCCATGGTGGCCGGGAAGCGGATCGCGTTGGCGTACACGAAGCCGTACTGCTCGATCGCGGCCTGAGTGGGCCACAGGTAGGTGTCCGCCCCAAGGGCCATCGTGCCGTCAAGCCCGCCCATGATCCGCCTGGTGTAGTCGGGGTAAAGGTTGTTGGCAAGCGCATTCTGGGTTGCATCCATCGGAGCTATGATGGCCTGGTACTCGAAGTCGAGTCCGAGTCCGTCCCTGGTCTCGGGCGCGTAGCCGTACACCGGCTCGGTTGTGACAGGCACACCCGACACGCCGGCAGTCGTGATGATCGGGTTCTCGGCGAATATTACCGCGGGAGATCCTATCATCCGGCCAACCGACGTGGGATCCGGGGCCTTCGTGGTGAAGTCGATCCCGGCGATTCCGTCCCTGTCCCTGTAGACCAAGCGGTCAAGGGTGGCCTTGCCGTTAAGCACTGCATCCAGCCCGAGAACCGCGTCCTCCTTCGTCACCTCGTTGTAGCGGGAGACCACGAAACGCTGCTGGCGAAGGGCGCCGGCCGAGTGCACGCGCTCGTACTCGATCTGCTCGTTCGGGCCGTCGCCTATGCTCATCTTCACGAGGCGAATGTCCCTGGGACGAAGGCCGGCGAAACGCCTGTTCCAGTACTCGTCATTCACTACATTCTTTGCGTTCCCCAGAATCCTGGTATCGTCTACTGCACCAGGAACGCTCATCCACTCGTTGGTGACGTTAAGCGCGACCGGGACCGACACGCTGTTGTTGGTCGCAGCTGTGACGTCCATGCTGAGCAGGTAGACGCAGACAACGGCCGAAGTCGCCCTGTCGTTCAATACAGGGTTGACACCCAGCATATCCACTATGTTGTAGGCGTGGTTCTGTCCAACGGTGTAACCGGCAGCATCCTGCGGCACCCTCGTTCCGTCGCCGTTCCCGCCGTACAGGCACGCCACCACGCTGTCGGGAACGTCGTTGTAGTAGAAAAGATCGTCGGAAACCAACTGCAGGAATCGATAGTCATTGCTGGTGATATCCACGGCGGGATTCAATCCGTAGTGGATAAGCCTTTGGTCGTATATTGTGTTCGGAACACCGCCGAAGTTCCTTACGTCCTTGCTCAAGACCCACACTACGGCTCCATCAGCCCCGTTAGCCGCTCCATCCGCTGTAAGAGTCGTCGTCCTGCCGAAGTCCGGCTCGTGCCTTACGTAGGCCAGCGCAGTCCCTGCCGCAAACAGGGTCGCCACGAAGACGACCAGAAGTGCCACCGCAAACTTCCTCAAAGTTACCACCTCCACGAAAATTTGTGCTGCTGTACTGCTATGCTGCTGTTCCGGCCTGGCCGGGCCTTTTCTTCGGCTATCACCCCCGCAAATGAATTTTCACTCCCAAAACCGAACCCTCAATGGACTCTTGTTGCACATCGGTCGAGGCCGATTGTAGCAGAACTACGTAGTTTACGCAATCCCTCCGAATAAACCTAAAGCCGCGCCGAAAGCGTCGTCGGGATTCCCTGTACGTGGTTACGCTTAGTTCGGCGTAGGTAATTCTGACGATGCTTGGGTGAAAGCCTACACCGTAGCGCGCCGCGTGTCAAGCACTTTTCGGGGCGCGAAGGGAAAATATAAAAACTTCATCGCAGACTCGGATGCCGCGGCGCGATTGTGCATTGCGCCTCCGGGCCATATAATACCATGTGGCCGGTGAAGGAGCGCCACGCGGCTCCGCCGCCCGGCACATCACGACCGCAGGGGGATCCGACGCAATATGTCTTCTAAAAGGAAATCACGAGAGTCCGCCGCACCCGCTCCGGATCAGCTTCAACTGTTTCACCCGGCACCGCCGCGCATTGCGGCGCTCCTGTTTTTTACGGCCTTCGCCATACCGAACCTGGTATTCTCGGGCGGGTATTTTTTCGACGCTCTTCACCTGATGAAATGGGTCTTCACCTTCGGCCCGGTGGCCCTGCTGGGGGGACTCGCGGGCTTTCGCCTGCTGCGTTTCGGCGCGGAGAGGACTGCCTTCCGTCTTGACGCCTTCTCGGTCGTGTGGCTGGCCCTGCTGGTCTATATGACGGCGCAGCCGTCCTGGGCCGTCGTGCGGTCGTGGCCGACCCTCTGCCGCGAGTGGTTTGCTCTCGCCTCCCTGTGGCTGACCTACGTGCTCGCGATCAACCTGGCGGACAGAGGTCTGGTCCGCGCGCTCCTGTGGGGGGCGCTGGTCAACGCGGCTGTCAATGTGCTGTTCGCGGAGCTGCAGATCAGAGGACTCGAGGCGTCGCTGCCGTTTGTCTACCCATCCGGGGCTAACTACATAGGCAACACCGGTCAGCAGAACATGTTCGCATTCTGGATGGCCCTGGCGGGGCTTGGAGGCGCGACCCTGCTCCTCGAGGCACCCCCGGCGAGGGAGAGGCCCGTCCTGAACGTCGCGCTCGCGGCGCTGCTGTTCACCGTATTCTGGGGGCTGGTCTTCTCCACCAGCCGCTCGGGGATGCTGTCGCTGCTGGTCGGGCTGGCCGTGATGGCGGCTATGCTCCTGCGAACTGGAGGCCGAAGGCATCTGCCTAGGATCGCGTGCACGGCCCTGCTATTCATGCTGGCGTTCGGGGTTATCCTCGGCATGGGATCGAAGCAGTCTGCGGCCATACTGAGCAAGGCGGAGGACATGGTGACCAACCCGCTCTCGATAGCCAATCGCGACAGCATCTGGGCTACGAGCTGGACGATGTTCAAGGGTGAACCATGGCGCGGCGCGGGTCTCGGGCAGTTCAAGTGGCACTACATCGACGCTGTGAACGAGATGCTAAAAACACGGCCGCACTTCAGGATTCACTACACTCACTGGGCCCACAACGAGTTTCTGCAGTGGATGGCGGAGGCGGGGATCGTCGGGGCGGCGCTGATGTTCTCGCTTTGGATATGGTGGGGTCTGTCGGCGTGGAGGGCTTTTTACAACAGGAAACCGATCTCGCCCGAAGCGATCTGGGGAAGCGCGGTGGCAGCCTGCTTTCTGTTCAACGCGCTGTGGACGCGGCCGTTCCACAGGGTGGAGAACGTGATATGGCTGGCGCTGGCGTTCGCTGTGACGAACAGGGAGATTATGGCCGGGGTGCCGTCGTCCCGAACGACTGAAAGAAGGAGGGACCTCGCCTTCGCCCGTGCGCGGAGGATCGGGTACAGACTGCTGGGTGCGGCGATCTGCGCTGTCTCGGTAATGGGGCTTCTGTTCCTTGCCGACGGGGTTCGTGGCAACATGCTGCTCTACCGCGCCGGCGGGAGGGAGGGGGGCTCCGTCACGGCGACCACCGAGCTCTACCGCGTCGCGCACGGGAGCCTCATGGTGCGCGACACCGTGGAGAGGGAGGTCGGCTACTTCTCGGTGGAGGTGGGCGAGGCCACCGACAACCCGCGGATGATCGCAGACGGGCTGAACGTGCTGACGGACTACTTCGTGCACCAGCCTCACCCGCAGGATTTGTACTTTTTGCTGAACTGGGCGAGGAAGATAGGCAAGCCGGAGTACCTGGAGTTCATCGAATCATTTATCTACAGGCAGCCCGCGGACGCACGGCCCGCGAGCGGAGAGAGCGAAGAGTCGGGCGAGAGGGAGTGATTAGAACGAGAGGGGAGAGGGAGCGAGATCCCTCGGCGATGAGGCCGCCTCGGGATGACCGGACGTCGGCATAGCGGCATTCTGTCGTCCCGAACGGAACGGAGCTCCGGAGGGACCTTGTTGCGTGCCGCATCCAAAGCGAGGTCCCTCGTCGCAAGCTCCTCGGGACGACACGGTTGCGCTCGGGACGACGTAAGCAGGCGACAGGCGAAGCGCAGCGAGCCTTCCGGCAGTTGCGTGCCGGAGGCTTCGCACTGTCGATCGCTTATCCCGACGACTGCCCCTATTGTCATCCCGACGACTGTTCCTTTTGTCATCCCGACGACCGCAAGGGAGGAGGGATCTTGCATAGAGCCGCATCCACCCCGAGGTCCCTCGTCGCTTTGCTCCTCGGGACGACGAGGGCAGGCGCCGCTCGGTACGACCAATACGCCCCTACAAAAACGTCCCTCTGACCAGCAACGACGGGATGTACACCAGGCCGCTCAGGACGTGGGCCCAGAGGCAGACGGAGAGCGTCGCGTTCCTCCAGGTCCTCGGGCCCTCTTCCATCAGGCGCGCGCCGTAGCGGGCGCAGCTCTCCATGAACAGTATGTACGAGCATACCACCGCCTGCCAGAAGAAGTTGCCGTGGGTCAGCCTGGGGCCGGTCTCGGCCAGCAGCGCGAAGATCAGCAGCGAGGCGGCGTACAGCGCCCAGGCGTAGCGCAGCCGCCCCTGGCGGGCCTCGCTCGGGTGGAGGATCACCAGGGCTGCGGGGAAGATCAGGGAGATCGCCAGCGACAGGGGTATGTCGGGCGAGAACTGGCGCCAGACCAGCAGGGGACGGAGCGCCACGCCGGACTGCCCGACGTGGCCGGGGTAGGTGGTGCCGAAGGAGAGGGCGTAGATGAGGGCGTACATCCCTATGATCAGCAGCCCCGCTGCCGCGACGGGAACCATGTTCTCCGCGAAGCGCCTCGCGCCCCCCTCCCTCGCCGCGGCCCTCAGCATGAAGAGCGGGTAGACCGCGACGAACGCGAACACGAAGCTGGGCTTGACCAGGACGTTGAGCACGACCAGCAGCAGTATGGCCCTCAGCCCCGCCCTGTCCGACGGGTCCTGAAGCTGCCGCCAGGACCGGTGGAAGAGCATCAGCGCGAAGGGCATCAGGAAGATGGTCGTCGAGTTGTGCCAGACGTTCGGGGGTATCTGCCCGAGGTAGAAGTACCCCCCCGCCCGGAACAGGCGCATCGGAACGCTCTCCGCCAGCAGCAGGGCTACCGCGAATACGAGGGAGAGACGCTCCGGCGAGAGCCATCCCTGGCGCGCGCCGCTCGCCTCGGCCAGCGACTCGGCCAGTATGCGGCGCGTGACCGCGAACTTGGCCGCCACCGCCGCCCCCATCAGCAGGGACGTGGAGAAGCACAGCCATCGCCACGACCACGTCCTGCCGAGCGCAAGGGCGTAGACCGCGAGGTAGTACAGGAAGTTGGCGGGCATGGGCACCCTGCCGGCGACCGCGTCCCGGACGTAGTAGGCGTGGGGGCGGATGTCGGTGGTGACGTCGTTCAGCCACAGAGCTACGAAGTAGATCGCGGAGGCGACCAGCACGACGGCCTCCGGGGCCAGGCCGCGCAGGCGGCC
>CAYWKH010000060.1:0-12986 GCA_964458805.1 uncultured Synergistaceae bacterium | reverse complement strand
TATGGTCTACGACGATGATGGCTCCCTTGAGGAGCAGCTGAAGATATACACCTAAACACGAAAGCGGCCCGGTTTCTTCTTGGCAAGCGCCTGATCAAGCGCTCTCCGGAGGACCAGCAGAATATTCTGCGAGAGTGAAGACCCGTTATCGCGGCCAGATAGAGCCAGCCCTCTTCCGTGGCTATGTACGTTATGTCGCTGACCCGCTTCCTGTCGCTCCGAAACAGACAACGTGTATAATTGTCCGAGTGCCGACCGGATGTCAAATACAAGTCAGGAAGGTGTTTCCCGAATGTTCATGCTCTCCGCCGCCGCCGCGCTCGTCGTCTTTTTTCTCTCGGGGCTCTTTTTGTCGGGCGGCGCGTCGTCCGCCACCGAGTTCTCGGTGGCGGGACGGAGGGCGGGGACGGGCGGGGTGACGGGTATCATACTGGGGTCGCTGATAGGCGGCGCCTCCACGGTCGGGACCGCCCAGATGGCCTACCAGTGGGGGGTCTCGGCCGCCTGGTTCTCGCTCGGCTGCGCCGCAGCCTGCCTGGTGCTGGGGGTGTGGTTCGCCGCGCCCCTTAGGTCGGCCAGGCTCGTGACCCTGCCGCAGTTCCTCGAGGGACATTTCGGCGGCCGGACGGCGCTGCTGGTGGCGATCTCGACGGCCTCCGGATCGTTCCTGTCGCTGGTGGCGCAGTACCTCTCGGGCGTGGCGCTGATGCGCTCCATATTCCCCATATCCAATGCGGCAGCCTCCCTGGCCGTCGGCGCCCTGGTCATGGCCTTTGTCTTCGGCGGCGGGATAAGCAGCCTGAGCAGGCTCGGCGCGGCCAAGATGGTGTTCCTGTACTCGGTCATGCTGATGTGCGTCGGCGCTGCGGTCCTTGACGGTTGGACCCCCGCGGTGATCGCATCCTCACTGCCATCGTTCCCCTTCTTCCACATCTTCCCCAGGGGGGCCGGGACGGACCTAGGGTCGTTCGCGTCGCTGCTTACCGGCATAATCTGCGGCCAGATCTACATCCAGGCGATCTACTCAGCATCGTCGGAAGAGACAGCCAGGAGGGGGTGCCTGGTCTCCGCCCTGCTCACCGCTCCGATGGGCGCGCTGGGGGTGTGGATAGGCCTCTCCCTGAGGGCGGCGGGCGTGGAGATCGAGCCGTCGCAGGCGCTCCCCTTCTTCATAGGCACGTACTTCCACCCGCTGATCGGCGGGCTGCTCTGGTCGGGGATAATGATAACGGTCCTCGGGACGGCCGTGGGCGGGGCGATCGGGGTGTCCACCAACCTCGTGCAGGACGTCCTGCTGAAGACGAAGTTCGCGGCCGGGTTCGACGACGCCAGGGTCCTCTCGGCCGGGCGTCTGGCTGTCCTGGCGGTGGTCTTCTCCGGCAGCGCGGTGGCCTGCGCGTCGCACGGGGCGCTGATCCTCCAGTGGTCGTACCTCGGGATGGGGATGAGGGCGGCCGGGATACTGTGGCTGCTGTTCGCCGCCGTCTTCAGGCCGGGAGGGCTGTCGCACGCCTGGGCACTGGCGGCCGGGGCGGGAGGTCTCGCAGGGGCCGCCGCTGGGGCGCTCCTGTGGAAGGGGCTGGATCCGCTCTTCCCGGGCCTCGCGCTGTCCGGGATCATCGTGCTGGCCGGGCTGGCCTGCGGTCGCCGACTGCCCGGCGGCATCCGGTCGCCGGAGGCGCGATGACCGTCCCCAGGGTCGTCCTCTGCATCCTGCTGCTCCTGCCGGCATCCGCCTCGCGGCTCGAGGGACGACCCTTCCCGCCGCTCTACCCCGGGCTGCTGTTCGAGAGGGCGATCGAGTCCGCGTCCGCGACGCCCGCACAGGGGCGCGTCACGGGGCTGATCACGCCTCACCACCTGCTGGCGGCGGATCTGATCGCCGCCGGCTTCGCCATGATCCAAGATCGAGACTTTGACAGGATAATAATCCTGACACCCGACCACTACCACCGCGGCAGGACGATCTTCTCCGTGCCGGGGCGTGACTTCCTGACGGCCCTCGGGCCGGTGCCGCTGGACAGGGACGGGGCCGAGCGGCTGAAAAAGCTGCCCCTGACGAGCGAGTCGAACCTGTTCTCCCACGAGCACGGGGTCCAGGCGCTGCTCCCCTTCGTCGCGCGGTATTTTCCCGGAGTGCCGGTGCTGCCGGTCGCGATCGGGACGAGGTCGGGCCCGGAGGACTGGCGCAAGCTGGCCGATGCGCTTTCACCCCTGGCGGGCGAGGGCGCGCTGGTCGTCCAGAGCACGGACTTCTCGCACTACCTGGACAGGGACCGTACCGCCGCGTGCGACGCGGAGAGCGCGGCGGTCATCGCGTCGGGCGACCCGGAGCGGGCGCTGTCGCTCCGTCAGCCGTCGCACATAGACTCGCGCGGGGCGCTCTACGTCCAGATGACCTTGCAGAGGGGGCTCGGGGCCGAGCCGTTCACAGCGGCGCACGCGTCGTCGTTCGACTACGACGCGGAGGAGGCCGGGAAGAGCGGCGGGACCAGCTACTTCGTGGTGGTGTATCGGCTACGGCAAGGAGCCGGCTTGGAGTAAGATCCCTCCTCCCTTCGGTCGTCGGGATGACGGGGTGTGGCGACATCGGGATGACGGGGTGTGGCGACGTCGAGATGACAGGTTCGGAGGGATCCCGGGATGATTGCGGGATCAGTCGCCGTCAGGGGCGACTCTCGCAGGTCTTGACGGCGACTGTCCCCCAGCGGCCTGGGATCTCGCCCGGCGCCATGTCGCAGACTGGGATCTCCGCCCCGCCGACGGCGGCCTCCAGCGCGACGTCGTCAAGCGTCCTGAAGGTCACCCCGCGCAAAGCGCAGCGCTCGAGCAGGTCGTCGAACAGGGGCAGCTGCGACCGCCCCTCCATCTCCGCGTGCACTGTGTGGACGTTCAGGCCGGGCTGAATAAGCTCCATGTAGCGGTCGTTGATCCTGTCGGCCGGGAGCGTGCCCATCAGCTCGTCCAGCGTCGGCAGGGTGGTGGGTATCTGCGGGGTCCTGAACTCGCGCCCCCCCATGCGCGGGCGGAAGGGGCCTCCCGGGCCCCTGGCGTCGCTGCAGTATTCGAAGCCGAGCTCGTCCTGAACCGCCAGGCTCGCGGGGGTGGCCTGCCAGCCTGGTGCGGCGCAGCTCCGTGCCGGCCGCCTCGCGTAGAGGTCGAACAGCTCCATCGCCCTGCCGAACGCGGCCCTTATCTCGTCCTCGTTCATCCTGCGGAGGTTGTCGTGCCAGTCGACGTGGTCCCAGCAGTGGATGCCGCAGTCGTGACCCTCGCTCACCGCCCTGATGAAGACGCCCGGCTCGCTCTGGACTATCTTCGGCGCGGGCAGCAGGGTGCCGTACAGCATGGTCGCCAGGCCGTAGGTCGAGGGGGCCTTCGTCCTGCGCATCTTCTGGATGAAGCCCTTTTTGAACACCCGCCGTATTGCCTTCCCGGAGTTGTCCGGGCCGAACGAGAAGAAGAGGGAGGCGCGGATCTTCCTGGTCCGGAACACCTCCAGCAGACGCGGGACGCCCTCGCGGTAGCCCTTCAGGGTGTCTACGTCGGTCTTGATCACCAGCACGGTATCCTGCAATCGGATCACCTCCGCGGCTGCGGGTAGCTTGCGATGGTCCTGGCCACGGCCTCGCGCAGCGGGACCAGCGGCCTCCACCCCAGGGCCCGTAGTACTTCTCGGCGGGCATGACGGTCACCGTCGCACCCTCCGCGGCTTCGCGGAAGGTCGGGATCTCCTTCATCACCTCGATTATGATGCCTGCAAGCTCCTTGATCGAGGCGTTGTTGGCTGGGTTGCCGATGTTGAATATCCTGCCGTCGCTCGCCCTCTCGTCGCGCAGGATGGCCAGCAGGGCGGCTATCCCGTCCGAGATATAGGTGAAGCTCCTCTGCTGCTCGCCGCCGTTCACCAGGGTGATCCCGCGCCCGGTGAGCACGTCGTGGGCCATCTGAGTTATCGACCGCGCGGTGCGCTCCTCGGCGTCCTTGAAGGTGTCAAGCCGCGGCCCTATCCAGTTGAACGGCCGGAACAGGGTGTAGCGCAGCCCGCGCTCCTGCCCGTAGGCGGTTATTACCCGGTCCATCAACTGCTTGCCGCAGCTGTATATCCAGCGCATCTTGCCTATCGGACCGACGATCAGCGGGCTCTCGTCCTCCTTCAGCACGGTGTCGGTGCTCATGCCGTAGACCTCGGAGGTCGAGGGGAAGATCACTCTTTTGTCAGCCTCCACGCACATGCGGACGATCTTCAGGTTCTGCTCGAAGTCGAGCTCGAAGGTCCACAGCGGCTTGCTCAGGTAGTAGGAGGGCTTGGCTATGCCCGCCAGCGGCAGCACGACGTCCGAGTCTGCGACGGCGCGCCTCAGCCAGTCGTCGTCGGTGAAGATGTCCCCCCGCGTGAATGAGAACCTCTGCTCGCCTGCGTGCGCCTCGAGGTTCGAGCCCGAGAGGTCGAAGGCGTTCACGCTCCAGTCGGTCTCGTCGAGTATGCCCTGTACAAGATGGGAGCCGATGAAGCCGTTGGCCCCCAGGATCAGAATTTTCATCTCGTGTCCTCCTTGCGACGAGCGCGAGCTGCCGCCGTCCGCGCCTTCGCCGTAGATTCTCAGTCCGTCGGCCGGTCCGACGCCTGAAACCTGTCCCCCGGCCGAATGTCTCCGCCTTTCGCCCGTCCGCCTGCGAGCTCCCAGTCGTGCACGACCAGGATTCCCAGCCCCGTGGCCACGCGCGGCGGGTCGAGCGACAGCACTGTTCCGGGGGGCGCGTCCGCCGCCGGCTCGACAGGCGTCTCGACCGACGTCCTCCAGACGAACAGCCTCTCCCCCCGGTGAAAGGTGAACGCGCCGGGGAAGGGGCGCGTGACCGCCCTTACCAGGTTGTGCACCCTCGCCGCGCCGTCGTTCCAGTCTATCAGGCCGTCCTCCGGCCTCCTGCGGCCGAAGCGAGTCGCCTTCGACTCGTCCTGCGGCGTTCGCGGGGCCGTGCCGCTCGCTATCAGCGGCAGCGAGCGCTCGAGAATGGCCCGCGCCGCCCCCGCGACCTTGCGAGTGACGTCGAGCGCGGTGTCGTCCGGCAGGATCGGCACCGCCCGCTGGTCCACGATGTCCCCGGCGTCGGCGCGGCGCACCATGTGGTGCAGGGTCGCGCCCGTCTCCGTCTCGCCGTTCAGTATCGCCCAGTTTACGCAGGCCCTCCCCCGGTAGCGCGGCAGCAGAGAGCCGTGCATGTTGTACGCCCCCCCGGGCGGCAGGTAGAGGAATCGCTCCGGTATCATGCTGCGGTAGTAGAAGGAGAAGATCGCGTCGGGGGCAAGAGCCCGCACCAGGTCGTACTCGGCGTCGCCGAGCGTCTCCGGCGTGCGCACCGGGATCCCCGCCCCGCGCGCCAGCTCCGCCACGGAGGGAAACCAGCGGCTCTCCCCAGGGTCGTCCTCGTGCGTGAATACCGCTCGGACCTCGGCCCCCTGTCTCAGGACCTCCGCCAGGCAGGCGTGCCCGACCTCGCTGTAGGCGAGGACGACCGTCGACAGGTCAGTCATCGCCCCACTCCCTGCGGATCACGTAGCGGGGGCGCTTCCTGACCTCCTGGTAGATGCGGCCTATGTACTCCCCCGTGATGCCCACGCAGGACATCGTGATCCCCATCAGGAAGAAGTTTATGTTCAGCAGAGTGAAGACCCCCTCCGCCTCGGGGCCGACTATCAGCCTGCGCAGCATCAGGAAGACCGCGAAGGCGAAGCTGAGCGCCGAGACCGCGAGCCCGATCATCGTCACGGCCTGCAGGGGGAAGAGGGAGAAGCCGGTCATCAGGTCGAAGTTCAGGCGTATCAGCCGAAAGATACTGTACTTCGACGTGCCGTGCTCCCTCTCCGAGTGGGCCACCGGGATCTCCACCGGGTCGATAGCGAACTTCTGCGCAAGCGCGGGGATGAAGACCGTGCTCTCGAAGCTGCGGTTTATGATGTCCACCACGTCGCGCCTGTAGGCCCGCAGCATGCAGCCGTAGTCGTTCAGCCTCAGGCCCGTTATTCTGTTGGTTATCGCGTTGACCATGCGCGACGCCGTCCTGCGAAACCACGGGTCGCGGCGGTTCTGCCTCACGGTGCCGACCACGTCGTGACCTCTGTCTATCTCCGACACGAGGCGAGGAATCTCCTCCGGCGGGTTTTGCAGGTCCGCGTCCAGAGTGACTATTATATCGCCACGGGCGTGATCGAAGCCCGCCATTATCGCCATGTGCTGGCCGAAGTTGCCGTTGAAGTCGATCACGCGCACCCTTCCGGGGTTGGCCTCGCGGCACGCCAGCAGAAGCCTCAGCGACGAGTCCCTGCTGCCGTCGTTGACGAAGATGATCTCGTACGGGCGCTCCATGGCGTCCATTGCCGCCAGCAGCCTCGGGCACAGGTGGGGGAGGGACTCCTCCTCGTTGTAGACCGGCACCACCACTGATATTACGCACTTTTCGGACATATATTCCTCCTGAATTTCGCCCCGCCCGGCCTCAGCGCCTGTTGACGAACACAAGCCGGTCCCGCGTCTCGGCGAAGGGGTCGGGCAGCGCCAGCCCCATGCGCTCCTCCGCCCGCTCCCTGCGGTCGGCGTCCATCACCAGAATGACGCGCCGCTCCCCGCTCCACAGCCCGGCCAGCCCCGCGCCGTCCAAGAACCACGACGGGTCGCTCTCCTGCGCCGCCCCGAACTCCAGCTCCCCAAGCCAGTCCACCAGCACCACCCTCTGCTTCAGGTAAAAGGGCAGCCCCTGGTCGTAGTCGGCGAACTGGGCCACCACGTCACCCGGCCTCCTGATCGCGTCTACGCGGGCCGCCAGGTCCCGGGCGCTCAGCAGCCTGTCGTACAGCAGGAAAGCCCTGCCGAACGAGAACATGGTCAGCAGCGACATCAGGCACATCGCGGCGGCCAGCGCGCCGAACCTCCTGCGAAGGAAGAGCCGCCACCCCAGGTAGACCGTCATCACCAGCACGGCCGCCACCGGCAGGGTGTAGGGCAGCAGCAGCCCGGCCGGCTCCCTGTCGTTGAGGAAGGGGTAGAGGACCAGGGCCGCAATGAAGGGGACCAGCAGGATGGAGTTCCACAGCAGGAAGCGCCCCGTCCGCTTAATGTCCTCCTTCTCCACGCAGCGGGCCAGGTAGCCGCCCATGAGGATCGCGACCGGCGGGAGCGCCGGGACGATGTACGGGACCAGCTTGGAGCTCGATAGCGAGAAGAAGACGAAGATCACCCCGAACCACAGCAGGAGGAAGAGCTCGTCCCTCTTCTCGCGCCCCGCGTTCCGCAGGGGGCGGGGGAGGGCCGAGGCCAGGGCCCCCGGCAGCAGGCCGGTCCACGGGATCAGGCCGACCAGCAGGATGGGAATGAAGAACCAGTGCGGCTCGTACCTGCCGTGCATCCTGGTGGCGTAGCGCAGGAAGTGCTCCTGCACGAAGAAGAAGTGGAAGAAGTCGGGGTTCCTGCGGCAGACCTCGAAGAACCACGGGACGGTCAGCGCGAGAAAGAGGGCGATCCCGCGCCAGTCCAGCGCGCGCCGGATCGGGGACGCGTCGCGGACGAGCAGGGCGTAGGCGCCCAGGACGGCGGCTGGCAGGACGACCCCGACCAGCCCCTTCGACAGCACCGCAAGCGCCATCCCGGCGTGAAAGACCAGCACCGGCGCGAGGCGTCCGCGCTCCCCGTCGCGCACCGCGAACCACAGCCCGATGAAGGACAGGGACATGAAGAACGACAGGGTCATGTCGATGATGTTGATGCGCCCGACTGCGAAGTAGAGCAGGCCGGCCCCGAGCACGGCGGATGAGTAGAGGGCCCCGCGCGGTCCGTGGAGCCGTCGCGCCGCTACCCAGACCGCTGCCGCGCCCGACAGGGCCAGGGTCGCAGGCCAGAAGCGCCCCGCGAACTCGCTCTCGCCGAGGATCTTCATCGACGCCGCGGTCAGCCAGTAGTGCAGGACGGGCTTCTCGAAGTACTTCACGTAGTTCAGGCGGGGCGTCACGAAGTCCCCGCTCTCCATCATCTCGCGGGGGATCTCCGAATACCTGCCCTCGTCCGGCTCCAGCAGCCCGTGGGCGCCCAGGCCGTAAAAGTAGACGAACAGCAGCCCCAGAGCGAGCAGCGCGCTCTTCCATGGGGAAAGACGAGAGTTGTTCATTCAATCGACCTCACTGTCGGATAGTCCAGCACAGCAATTCTACATGAATTCGGAGCGTTTGTGGCAGCCCGCGGGCGAGAAAACGGCCTCCCCCCGGCGAAGGGGAGGAGGCCTATGCGTCAGCCGCTTTTCAAAGGGCCGCCGTGCGCCCGCGACTTCTCAGGGGCGCAGGCCGTCGTACCAGAAGTTCTTCTCCGGCAGGGGCGCGGCCTTGCCCTTGCGAAGCTCGCCGTTCTCGCCGTACTTGTCGTACACCCTCTTCTTCCATGCGCTGTCGGTCAGCCTGCGGCCGTGCGGGGCGAAGAACTCCCTGTGGTCGAAGGCCATGCCGATCAGCACCCTGGGGGTCTTCTCGTTGCCAACCAGCGCCAGCATGATCGAGGGCTCCGCGACTGCCTGGTAGAGAATGACAGGCGAGCCTATCGCGTCCGGGCTTAGGTTGCCGGTCTGGATGTCGACCACGAGCGCCGAACGGTAGACGTCGATCGGAGGCACCCCGCCGTAGCCGTCCGCCGCCGCGGCCATGTAGTCCAGGGAGAACAGCCGTATGAACTCGTACTCCTCCTCCGTGAGAGGGTTGCCCTGGAGCTGCTTGGCCGCCAGCTTGCCGCAGCGGCTCACTGTGTCGCGGAACGTGGTCAGAGCGCCGAACTCCTCAAGGTCGCTCGGGAACAGGTCGTTCTCCTCGAACCCATCCGCTATGTAGTCCACCACCCTCAGCAGCTCGCCCCAGAAGGGCAGGTTGGGCTCGACAAGGCCCATCGGAAGAGGCTTGGGAGGCTCCTCCTCCCACCCGTCCCCGAGCTCGGCGTAGTTCGGCTTCTCGTACAGGATCGTGTCGTGGCGCAGCTCGGAGTACGAACCGAGCTGGGTCTCCAGCTGCTTGGCGGCGAACAGGGATCCCTGCATGTACAGCGGGTACCCCTTGCCGAAGTTGGACGCAAGCGTCCCCAGCAGATGCATCCACGCGGTGCCCATCGAGCTGAACCAGGCGGACTCGGGCGCCTTCGCCAGCCTGCCGCGAAGCGCCTCTATGGCCCTGGGCAGCGCCTCCGTCACCTTCTTGAGGTACTCCTTGGGCGCGGGCTCGTCCCCCTTGGTAGACGGAGCGCCGTCCTCGGCGGCGGCCGGGAGGGCCTGCAGGCTGAGGGGGACCTGCCTCGGCAGCAGGTCCAGGGCGTGGCGGTTCCCGGCCAGGGCGGCGACCCAGAGGCTGGAGAACAGCACCGGGAGGTCCTCGGCGACGCCCCTCTTGTAGGTCAGGCTGTCGGTGATCAGCCAGGGGATGGTGAAGCGCTGCGGGAAGACGCAGAGCACCTCCGTGGCGGACGGGGAGAAGAGGTCGGCGAAGTGCGGAATCGACGGCGCAAGCTTCACGGCGGCCTTCTTGACCCGCTCTATCACCGCGGCGTCGCCGCAGGTGTCCGCTGTGAAGGACTTGACACCCGCGCTGGAGAGCAGAAGCCCGCTCCACTCGGCGTAGCTCGCCGCGTCAGGGTAGCCGACGAAGAAGCAGGAGACCTCCATCACCCTCGACCACGCATTGAGGGCGTCTCCGGCCCTCGAAATGGCCAGCGCGAAGTTCAGGGCGTCGGTGGCCCCGGAATCGTCGGCCAGCCTCCAGCCGATCTGTCCGAGCCAGATCATCGCGCGGAAGTAGGCCCTGCTGCGGGATGAGCGCTCGTAGTGCCCCCTGGGGGTGAACTGGGTGTAGTCGACCGAGGCGGACGGGTAGGCGGGGACCAGCCCCAGCAGACCGGCGTTCGCGGAGTCCGCCGCGTAGATCCGGCGTAGCTCCTCCGCGACGTTCCGGGCGCCTGTCTTCGTCAGTCCGGCGGCGTGCTTCTTCAGGAGGGCGAGCGCGTTCTCTAGCGTGTCCACCTCGGGCTCCTCCTCCGGGGGGAGCCACTCGCCCTGGTAGCTCTCGTAGCAGTTCTCCGCGAGTATCAGCGGGACTAGAATCTGCGCCTGCAGCCGCTCCCAGAGCGCCTGGTTCGGCTTGGACGCCTCCTTGCGCAGGGTGGAGACACTGGCGTAAAGATCGGCCAGCAACGACTGGACCCCTCCCAGCAGCTCGCCCCCCTCCATTGCCTCCAGTCTCTTCGAGAAGAAGGTGTGCAGGGCGTGAAGGAAGACGTCCGGGCCGACCAGGCGCGTGTTCCACGGCTCGCGCATCGACGGGTCGGCCACTCCGCCGATACCTTCGAAGTTGCTGAGCATCTCGTCGTTCATGCCGTAGGAGGGGAATGGCCACGAGGCTCTCTTCGACAGCAGGATGAAGCGGTTCTTCTGCAGCGCCTCCCTCTGCGCCTTCGTCAGCTTGCCCACCATCTCCTCGACCTGCCTGAGGTTGATCGCCTTCTCAAGCGGGAAGGCGGAGTCGCTGAACGCGGGCTTGGCGGTCAGCTTAACCTTCGCCGGGACGCTGGAGAAGTCCTTCAGCTCCACCTCGGAGAGCGCGATCTTCTTCGGCGCGGCGGCGCACTCCTGCGGGAACGCGGCGAAGAGCACGAGCATGCTCGCGAGCATGACCGCGCGTATCGCCCGCCCCACGAACTTTGGCGACGACTTCCGTCTCATACAAATCCCTCCTCGTTATGCCTGGACTGGCCGGGGGTGCGGCGCTCGGGACGCGCGCGTCCCCTGGATGCGCCAGAGACGCTCGCGGCTCTTCGCTGCGCCGTGGACGCGCTCGCCCCCTCCGTTCGATGATCGCATTGTATCACAGAAGCAGAGCGTCGTACTCGGTTCGTCAGAAAAGTGCGAAAGCCCTCCGCAGGCCGTATAATGGTGCGAGCAAGGGGAGGGGATGCGGATGGAGAAGACGGGATACGTCCAGGTGTACACGGGCAGCGGAAAGGGCAAGACCACGGCCGCGCTCGGCCTGATCCTGCGGGCCGCGGGGGCCGGTATGAGGGCGCTGCTGGTGCAGTTTCTGAAAAATCCGGACTACAGCGAGCACAGGGCGCTGAAGTCCCTTGGGGATCTGGTGACGGTTCGCACCTTCGGAGGGGACAGGAGAATCGGCTCGCCGGTCACCGACGAGGACAGGCGGAAGGCCGCGGAGGGGCTCGAGTTTCTGCGGTCGGCGCTGGCCTCGGGGGATTACGACCTCGTGGTGGCGGACGAGATAAACGTGGCGGCGATGATCGGCGTGCTCTCCGTGGAGGACGTGCTCGCCCTGATCGACGCTCGCCCGTCCGGGGTGGAGCTCGTGCTCACGGGCAGGGGCGCGACCGAGGCCGTGACCGGGCGCGCCGACCTGGTGACCGAGATGAGGGAGGTTCGGCACTACTTCTCCGCCGGCGTGCAGGCCCGAAGGGGGATAGAGAAGTGAGCTTCCCGCGCCTCGTGATAGCCGGGACGTGCAGCGGCTCGGGGAAGACCGTCTTCACCGCCGGGCTGCTGGACCTGCTGCGCTCGAGGGGGATGGCCGTGCAGCCGTTCAAGGCCGGGCAGGACTTCATCGACCCGGCCTATCACACGCTGGCTGCGCGGCGTCCCTGCCGCAACCTGGACACCATGATGCTCTCCGGCGACGGAGTTCGCGAGCTGTTCGCGCGGGCCGCGACCGGGGCGGATCTCTCCGTGATCGAGGGGGTGATGGGGCTGTACGACGGCGCGGCCCCGCCGGATGAACGCGGAAGCACCGCGGACCTGGCCAGGGAGCTGGACGCGCCGGTGGTGCTGATGGTGAACGGGCGTGGCATGGGACGGAGCGCGGCGGCGGTCGTGCTCGGCTTCGCGGATTTCGACCCAGATGTGCGTCTGTGCGGCGTGATACTGAACGGACTCGGCTCTGAGGGGCACTACCGTCTGTTGAAACACGCCATAGAGGAGGACGTCGGCATCGATGTGCTGGGCTGGCTTCCTCAGGACGCCGGAATAGTCGTGCCGGAGCGCCGCATGGGGCTCGCCCTGCCCGACGAGTCGCGTGGCGGCGACGGATTGATAACGGGGTCGGCGAACCTCATCGCGAAGCACGTGGACGTAGAGGCTCTGCTCAAGGTCGCGCGCGAGTCGCCCTCGCTGCCGCCCTTCCGCGCCACCGTCTTCGCCGGCCCCGCGCGGGGAGTCCGGGCCGGGATCGCCATCGCAAAGGACGACGCCTTCAGCTTCTACGACCGCGACAACCTGGACATACTGGAGCATCTGGGGGCGGAGCTGGTCCCCTTCAGCCCCCTGAGCGACAGATCCCTCCCTCCCGGAGTTGGAGGGGTCTACATCGGAGGCGGCATGCCCGACGAGTACGCCCAAGGGCTGGAGGACAACGCCGCGCTGCGGGCGGATCTGAGGGCGGCGGCGGACGCGGGGATGCCGGTGCTTGCCGATGGCGCCGGGCTGGTCTACCTGGTGGAGCGGCTTGTCGACGGCTCCGGGGCCGTCCACGAGATGGCCGGCGTGTTCCCCGGCACCGCGCGGTCGGAGGAGCGCCGCCAGGCCCTGGGCTACTGGGACGGGAGGCTCGAGCGCGCCGCCCTCCCTGGCGTGAATGGGACGGAGCTTCGAGGCCGCATGTTCCACTACTTCTCCTACGACAGCGGCGGCAACGACGACCTGTTCTCCCTGCGCCTGGAGAAGGGGGAGAGGACCGTCCGCGACGGACTGGCCAGGAAGAACGCCTTCGCGAGCTTCCTGACCGTCCACTTCGGCTCGAACCCATCCCTGCCCGAGCGCTTCATCCAACGCGCGGAGGAGTACAAGGGGAGGAAGTGAGAGGTCGCCGCGCGGCCAGGCGCATGCAGCCTAAGCGATCGACTCGAACGGAAAAAGCGCCCGTTCGGTCGCCTGCCTATGGCCATCCCGACGACCGAAGGGAGGAGGGA
>CAYWKH010000059.1:0-13161 GCA_964458805.1 uncultured Synergistaceae bacterium | reverse complement strand
GAGAGGAACCTAATGAGCATATCGATGATTACTTACTCAACCTCCTTATATTAAAGAATATTAAAAGAACTGCTCGGACAAGCTGAACTGACCGGCAAACCCCGACGAACGCTGCCCGCCGCCGGCGTGGCGGGCAGCGTGGACGGCGAGAATTGTATTAAAAAGACTGGAATCACATGCCTTGACTGACCCCCTGTCGGCGTTGTATCATGCCTCCCAAGGTTCAGATCCGCATTTCACCGGAAAGGAGAGCTCCGACATGCAAGCACGCACAGCAGATTATCGCGCGGTTTCCATTCTGCTCCTCGTACTCGTAATTATCGGCGGTCCCCCTTCCGGTGGGGTCGGCTTATAAAGCCGCATTCCCAAAGACCGGAACCGGGGGCCGCTTCTGAAGGGGCCCCCGGTTTTTTTATTGGGACAAATCGGAGTTTTGGGCCATCATATTTTATACTGGGAGGAGTGTTTGAAATGGCGAGAAACAGCAGGCAGGCGTCGGGGTCGAGGGAGGTCTTTTCAACGGTGGACAGGCATGTGGACGAGATGTACACGATGAGCTGGAGGGGACCGTTCGAGGGTTTTTCGGCGACCAGAAGGTTCTGCGCCCCGGAGCCGTCGTTCTCGCAGGGCGAGGTGCGCTGGCGCGGGCCGTTCGAGGGGGTCCGGTAGTCTTGAACATTACGGGGCGGGGGAGTCGGAGGGCGTAAGCAGCCCCCGCTCCCCCGCCTGAAGTTTCGATTGTCCGCGCGGCGATCAATCGACCTCGGTCGCGTGTCCGTGATCGTGATCGTACTCCTTCCCCTCGATCACGGGGAGTCCCTTTCTCCTGCGGTAGTCGTTGATGGCGGCGTGAATGGCCTCCTCCGCCAGCACGGAGCAGTGCATCTTGATCGGGGGCAGCCCGTCGAGGGCCTCCGCGACCGCGCTGTTCGTGAGATCCCACGCATCGTCGATGCTGCGCCCCTTTACGAGCTCGGTGGCCATGCTGGACGACGCAATGGCGGAGGCGCAGCCGAAGGTCTTGAACTTGATGTCGGTTATGATGTCGTCCTCCACCCGCAGGTAGATCTTCATTATGTCTCCGCACTTCGGGTTCCCGGCCTGTCCGACCCCGTCCGGGTTCTCTATCTCCCCCACGTTGCGCGGGTTCTGAAAGTGGTCGAGCACTTTTTCACTGTACATCTCTATCTCCCTCCTTCGATGCCCTTAAGGAAGTCCTCCCACAGAGGGGACATCTCGCGGCGGCGCTTCACAATCCGGGGAAGGATCTCCAGCACGTGGCGCACGTGGTCCTCGGTGGTCTCCTCGCCCAGGGTCATGCGCAGCGAGCCGTGGGCCTGCTCGTGGGTGAGCCCTATCGCCATGAGCACGTGCGACGGGTCGAGCGAGCCGGAGGAGCAGGCGCTGCCGGTGGAGGCGTACACTCCCTCGCGGTCCAGGTCCAGCAGCAGGGTCTCCCCCTCGATGCCTATGAAGCTGAAGTTGGCGTTGTTGGGAAGGCGCTCCCCCGACGGGGCGCCGTTGAGCTTGGCGTAGGGTATGCTCTTCATCACGCCGTCTATCAGCATGTCCCTCAGGGCGGCGATGCGGGCGGAGCTCTCCCTCATGCGGGAGGAGGTCAGCTCTATCGCCGCGCCAAGGCCGACTATTCCGGCCACATTCTCGGTGGTGGCGCGCCTTCCGCGCTCCTGCCCCCCTCCGTGGATCAGGTTCTCTATCCTGATCCCTTTGCGAACGTAGAGGGCGCCCACTCCCTTCGGGCCGTAGAACTTGTGGGCGGACATGGACAGCAGGTCGATGTTCATTGCCTTGACGTCGATCGGCACGTGGGCTACCGCCTGGACCGCGTCCGTGTGGAAGGGCACGCCCCTCTCCCTGCACAGCGCGCCTATCCTAGCCACCGGCTGCATAGTGCCGATCTCGTTGTTGGCGAACATCACGGATACGAGGATAGTGCGGTCGGTCAGGGCTCTCGCGACGTCCTCCGGCCTGACCCTGCCTTCGGGGTCCACGTCGAGGAATGTAACCTCGTAGCCGTTCTCCTGCAGGAACTTGGCCGCGTACAGGACTGCGTGGTGCTCTATCCTGGTCGTGATCACGTGGTTGCCCCTGGCGCGGTTCCTCCACGCGACCCCCTTCAGGGCCCAGTTGTCGGCCTCGGTGCCTCCGCTGGTGAAGTAGATCTCGTCCCTGGAGGCGCCTATTACGTCGGCCACCTTCTGTCGGGATTCGGCGATCGCCCTCCTGTTCTCCTCCGAGAACGAGTAGATGGACGAGGGGTTCCCGAAGGACTGCGTGAAATACGGGGCCATCGCCGATACGACCTCGGGGGCGGTAAAGGTGGTGGCTGCGTAATCGAGGTATACCTGTCCTGACATGACGTCTTCCTCCTTCTATCTGGCGGGGCAGCCGCGCGGCGCGTCTCCCGTCGAATCTGCCTCGGGACGCTCGCCCAGGAGATCGGCCAGGGTGGTGTCCTCGAGTATGTCGTCGATGCTCTCCTTCAGGCGGCTCCAGAGCTCGTGCGTGGGGCAGGTGTCGCGGTTCCTGCAGCCGCCCTCGGACAGGCAGTCCGCGAACGCGATATCCCCCTCGAGGGCGTCGACCACCTCGGCGATCGTCATGTCGTCCGGGGGCTTGCCCAGCAGGTACCCCCCCTGGGCGCCGCGCACGCTCCTGACCAGGCCGCTGCGCCTGAGTATTAGAAACAGCTGTTCGAGATACTTCTCCGAGACTCCCTGCTCCCTCGCAATCTCGCCGATCGGTATCGTCCGCTCGCCGTCGAACCTGTCGGCCATGTAAAGCAGGGCGCGGAGACCGTAGCGGGTCTTTGTCGAGAGCTTTATGGCTACCACATCCCTTGCTCAATCTGTGCCCAAGATACTATCTCCTACTATTTTTGTCAAGTATAATACCAGCAAATAAAAAACGCCCGGCTCGCGAGGGGCCGGGCGCTCCTTTTTCGTATGACATGCTGTTCGCCTTCGATCGGTCAGGCGTGGGCGTTTATGTCCTTGTTCTCCATCAGCTCGCGAGAGGGGCCCTCCATGACGATCTTGCCCGTCTGGATGACATACCCCCTGTCGGAGAGAAGCAGGGCCTGCCGGGCGTTCTGCTCCACCAGCAGGATCGTGACTCCCTCCTCGTTGATGCGGCGAAGCTCCTTGAATATGTCCTTGATGATGATCGGCGCGAGCCCGAGCGACGGCTCGTCCAGCAGCAGGACCTTGGGACGGGACATCAGGGCCCTGCCTATCGCCAGCATCTGCTGCTCTCCCCCGGAGAGGGTGCCTGCGTACTGGGAGATTCGCTCCTTGAGGCGCGGGAAGAGGTTGAACACCCACTCGAGGTCTTCGTCGAGGTCGTCGGTCTTCCCCCTGGGGAAGGCCCCCATCTTGAGGTTCTCCAGGACGGTGAGGGGGGCGAACACCCTGCGTCCCTCGGGGCTCAGGGAGACTCCCTGCTGTACGACCTTGTAGGGGACGCGGTCGAGCTCGATCCCGTCCAGCAGGACCCTTCCCTTCTCGCGCCGCACCATGCCCATCACCGAGTTCATAAGGGTGGACTTTCCCGCGCCGTTGGACCCTATGACGCAGACTATCTCGCCTTTGCAGACCTTCAGGGAGACGCCGGAGAGGGCCCTGATCGCGCCGTAGCTCACGTGAAAGTCCTCTACCTCGAGGAGGACCTCTTTTACATTCGCAACCGGCTCGCTCATTACTCTTCCTCCTCTCCGAGGTACGCCTTCAGCACTTCGGGGTGGCCCTGTATCTCGTCCGGCGTCCCCTCGGCTATCTTCGCGCCGAAGTTCATGCACACAATGTGGGGGCATATCTCCATTATCAGGTCCATGTGGTGCTCTATGACCAGTATCGTAAGGTCGAAGTCGCGGTGCAGGTCGCGGATCAGCGCGTTGAGTGAGATTACCTCCTCTGCGTTCATCCCGGCGGCGGGCTCGTCGAGCAGAAGCAGCTCGGGGTCCAGCGCCAGGGCGCGCGCTATCTCAAGGCGTCTCTGGTGTCCGTAGGGTAGCGTCCCGGCGGCCTGGTTGGCCCGGTCGGCGAGGCCGACCCTCTCCAGGAGCTCCATGCTCTTGACCTTTATCTCCTTCTCCTTGCGGTTCCAGCGGCCCAGGTGGGTCACTCCCTCCGCGAAGGTGTAGGGGATTCCGTGCTGGGCGGCTGTCATAACGTTCTCTACAACCGAGGAGCGCTGGAACAGGCGAAGATTCTGGAACGTCCGGGATATGCCCTTGTGGACTATGTCGTAGGTCTTGTACCTGGCTAGATCCACGCCTTTGTAGGTGATCGTCCCGCAGTCCACGCCGTACACCCCTGTCACCAGGTTGAATATGGTGGTCTTTCCCGCGCCGTTCGGCCCCATGAGCCCGGCCAGCTCGCCCTTCTCTATCACGAAGGACATGTTGTCGACCGCGCGGACTCCTCCGAAGTTCTTCGTCACGCCGGAGAGCTCGAAGAACGCGCTCATTTCGACCGCCTCCCGAACGGATCCTTTATCCAGGAGAGGAGCTCCCGGTTGCCCATTATGCCCTCCGGGCGAAGGACCATTATTATCACCAGCACCGCGCCGTAGATCAGCATCCTGAACTGGGAGATCGGCCTGAAGAGCTCGGTCACCAGCGTGATGACCGCGGTGCCCAGCAGGCAGCCGCTCATGGAGCCCAGCCCGCCGAAGACCACGACGGCGGTCAGCTCGGTGGACTTCATCATGTCGAACATCACGGGCTGGATAAACGACAGGAAGCCGCCCAGCAGGGCCCCCGCCACCCCGCAGTAGAAGGCGGATATCATGAGGCTGACCACCCTTATGCGAGCGGTGTTGAAGCCAAGCAGCGACGCCGCCACGTGGTCGTCCCTGCACGCTTTGCAGGCCCTTCCGAAGCGGCTGTTGATCAGGTTGAACATGAAGATGCCCATTATCACGACAAAGGCCAGGGCTACCGGCAGCGTCGTGTAGTTGTCGATGCCGGGGTAGCCCCTGGCGCCGCGGGTGACGGACTGCCAGTTCTCCAGGATCAGCCTGATGGCCTCGCCCAGCCCTATCGATGCTATTGCGTAGTAGTCCCCCATCAGCTTGAGCGTGGGGATGCCTATGAAGAAGGCGACCGCCACCGCGACGCACGCCCCCAGTATGATGGCGGGGAAGAAGTGCACCCCGTGCTGCACGGTAAGTATGGCTGTGGTATAGGCTCCGAGCGCCATGTAGGCCGCGTGGCCGAGCGAGAATATTCCTGTGAAGCCGGTGAGAAGGGAGACTCCCATGGCCGCTATGGCGTTAATACACAACAAGACGACAATACCCTCTGCGTAACCTGACATTGGCCCCGCTCACCTACACTTTCTCGCCGACGCTCTTGCCGAAGAGGCCGGCCGGTTTGACGAGCAGGGTGCCCACGAGCAGGGAGAAGACGACGAGGTCGCGCATCTGGCTGGATATGAAGCCCGCGGTCAGCATCTCGGCCAGGCCGAGAATCAGGCTGCCTACCACGGCGCCCGGCAGGGAGCCAAGGCCTCCTATGACGGCGGCGACGAATGCCTTGATCGTTATCGACCCCAGCTGCGGGTACAGGGTGTAGCGGACGGAGAGGAATATTCCTCCCACGGCGGCGAGCGCCCCCGCCACGAAGAATACTATTGATATGAGGCGGTTGACGTTGACCCCCATGAGCCCCGCCACGCGAAGGTCGTAGGCCGCGGCGCGGATCGCAAGTCCCCACCTGGTCTTCGACAGGAAGAGCTGCAACCCCCACAGGAAGATCACCGCGGAGACGAGGGAGAGAAGGTCGAACGCGCTCGTGGTGGCGAGTCCGAAGAAGCTTACCGGGCTCGTCGGTATCACTGCCGGAAGGGCGCGGAAGCGGCCACCCGCCACTATCACGAAGATGTTCTCGATGACGATGCTCATCCCCATCGAGGCTATCAGCAAGTAGAGTGTTACGTTGGTGCGCTCCCGTATGGGTCGATAGGCCAGGCGCTCGGTTAGGATCGCGGCCACCCCGGCCCCGAACAGCGACAGGAGCCCGGCAACCCATATACCCAGGTCAAGTGCGCGAAGCGAGGCGTAGCAGATATAGCCGCCTATGACCAGAAAACCCCCGTGCGCGAAGTTGGAGAAGAGAAGGACGGAGTACACCAGTGAGTAACCAACGGCAATGAGGGCATATACGGAGCCCAGGGAGAGGCCGTTGATTATCTGCTGTATCAGCGTTGCCAAATATGGATCACTCCTTTCACGTACCGACGAGGGCGGACGGCTTGCGCCCACCCTCGTCTCAGCGCTGCGTCGTGTGTCTTTGCGGGCTGCCCCGCCTTACGGCTTGACCTTCTTGAAGAACTGGCCCTTGCCGTCCTTGGCGATAAGCACTATGCCATCCTTGTCGACCGGGTTGTTGTCCTTCGGGTCGATCGTTATCGTAGCGTGGTGCAGCTTGAGATCCTTCGTGCTCGCGAGGGCGTCGCGGACCAGCTTAGGGTCAGCCTGCCCGGCGCGCTGGATCGCGTCCGCGATCCAGTAGATCGCGTCATAGCC
Organism: uncultured Synergistaceae bacterium; assembly: GCA_964458805.1. Taxonomy (GTDB): domain Bacteria; phylum Synergistota; class Synergistia; order Synergistales; family Aminobacteriaceae; genus JAAYLU01. The sequence goes on along the minus strand of CAYWKH010000059.1, from coordinate 6,612 downwards.
GAGCACTCCGTTGACGAACTCCTTGCACTCGTCGTTGTACTTCTCCTTGTAGGCGGCGAAGAACGGCTGCATCGCCGGATCCTCGGGGGCCACGTGGTTGATCCAGTACGAGCCCTCCATAGCCTCTCCGGCTATCTCCCACATGAACTCGCCGTAGCCGTCCCCGCCCACGAAGACGATGTCCGTCATGCCGAGCTCGCGGGCCTGCTTCATTATCAGGGCCATCTCCTTGCCCATGTTCGGGAGGACCAGCACGTCAGCGCCCTTTTCACGGATCTCGGTGAGCTGCGCGCGGAAGTCGACGTCGGTGCCGGCGCGGAACCCGAGGTCGGCCACCACCTCGCCGCCGTAACCCTTGTACCCCTCGATGAAGAACTCGCGAAGCCCCTGGGAGTAGTCGCTGCCCACGTCGTACAGGACCGCCCCCTTCATCTTGCCGAGCTCCTTGGCCGCGAAGTAGGAGATGAGCTTGCCCTGGTAGGGGTCGGTGAAGCAGATGCGGAACGAGTAGGGACGGACCTCGCCCTTCTCGTCGACCGTGACCAGCGGGTTGGATGTGACCGTGCCTATCTGGGAGACGCCAAGGCGGTTCACTATGGGCGCGGTGGCGATGTTGATGCCGCTCCCGTTCGCGCCGATGAGGGCCACTACCTTGTCCTCCTCGATCATGCGGCGGACTGCGTTGACCGCGTCCTCGGCGCGGGTGCGGAAGTCGTAGACCACTATCTCGACCTTCTTGCCGAGCAAGCCTCCATTGGCGTTGATCTCATCGGCTGCGAGTTTCGAGGCCTTCTCCTCGGTCTGTCCGTAAGCCGCCCAGTCGCCCGTGAGGGCCGCTATGTGGCCTATCTTGATGGTGTCCTCGGCCGCCTTTGGCTCCTCGGGCTTCGCCTCCTCGGTCTTCGGGGCCTCTTCGGTCTTCGGGGCTTCCTCGACCTTGACCTCCTTCACCTCTTCCTGCTTCGGGGGCTGCTGTGGCGTCTGCTGCATGAAGAAATAACCGGCTACGACGACAAGCACAACTATTGCGATCATCCAGTTCCGTTTCAAACCCAACCACCTCCTGAAATTTTGACGCCGGACGGTTTTCGGCGCCTTCTTTCCCGTTACATTCTACTACGTCCGGCGGGTTTACTCAAATATATTTTAGCGTTTTGCAAGCCACTCCTCGAATCCGCTCACGGCTCGCCCGATCCTCGCGGAGCAGGCGGGGGTGGGCTCCTCGCCGAAGTCGAACGACTCCCCCTCGACGCTGACCAGGATCGCCCTCGGGGGGATCGCTCCTATCCGGGTGGCCAGCGCCAGGACCCACTCAGGCCCCGCGGAGTGGATGTTCAATCCCTCGAGCTCCGGGTCGGGGCGGACCTCCTCTATGACGAAGCCTTCGCCGGGGCACGATCCTGGGACCCTGGCGTCCGCGAACACCAGCAGGTCGAAGCCGTCGAAGTCGGCGGCCAGCTCCGGCAGCAGCTGGTGCTCGAGCCTGAGGTCAACCTCGTGTCCGCGCGATTCGAGGCGACTGGCGAGCAACGGGGCGAGGACGTGCCCCGCCCCGTCGTCCGTGCGGTACGGGTTGCCGTATCCGCAGACCAGTACCCTCACTCCTTGACAACCGTCCTGACGGTCTCCCCGCTCGCGTCGCGTATCTCGAGCATCAGCGGCATCCTGCCCACCGCGTGAGTGGAGCAGGAGAGGCAGGGGTCGTAGCACCGAATCACGTGCTCCATCCGGTTCAATACCCCCTCCTTGACATCGTGGCCGGTGATGTAGCGGCGCGCCACCTGCTCCACCCCGGCGTTCATCGCGTGGTTGTTGTGCCCGGTGGCGACTATGAGGTTCACCCTCTCTATCGCGCCCTTGTCGTCGACCTCGTAGTGGTGTATGAGGGTCCCGCGCGGGGCCTCGACCACGCCTATGCCCGTCTGGTTCACGACAGAGCCGGTGATGTGCAGGTCGCTCTTCAGGACGTCCGGGTCGACCAGCAGCTGTTCCAGGCGCTCCATCGCGTACATGATCTCTATCAGCCTGGCGTAGTGGTAGTACAGGGTGTAGTGGACTATGCCGTCCTCGGTGGTCCCCCTGAACCTGGCGAGCTCCGCGGCGGCCTCGGGCGTCGATATGTCGTCGCAGGCGTTGACCCTGCCGAGCGGGCCTACTCGGTAGGAGCCGTGAGGGAATCCCATGGAGCGGTAGAAGGGAAACTTGAGGTAGCTCCACTCCTCGACGTGCTCGCCTATGTAGGTGCAGTAGTCCGTGTCGTCGAACTCGTCGGTTGTCCTGCCCCTCGGGCTCTTCAGGCGTATTCGCCCGTCGTAGAGCTCGAGCTTCCCGTTCTTGACGAGCCCCATGTAGGAGGTCTCGAGGGTGGCGAACTCGCGTGCGAGCTCGGCGTTCCTGGCCAGGTAGTCCTTGACCAGCGCAATGGCCTTCCCGAGGTTCTCCTTGTGCGTCGGGAGCTCCGCAAGCATCGCGTCCTTCTCCTCCACCCTCAGGCTGCGGTTGACGCCGCCTGGGATGCTGTGCCACGGGTGGACCTTCTTGCCGCCGAGTGTCTTGATTATCTCCTGGCCGTACTTTCTCATCCCGATGCCGGCGACCGCGAGGTCGGGGTGCTCCGCGGCCAGCCCGGCCACGTTGCGCACCGCCGGGTCGGCGTCGAAGCCGAACAGCAGGTCGGGGCTCGACAGGTGGAAGAACGAGAGGGCGTGCGACTGGATGAACTGCCCCATGTGCATGACCTCGCGCAGCTTCGCGGCCGTGTCGGGTATGACGACTCCGAGCACCGCGTCGCAGGCCTTGGCGGAGGCGAGGTGGTGGCTGACCGGGCAGATGCCGCATATTCGCGGCGTGATGACCGGCATCTCGCGAAAATCCCTGCCCCTCGAGAAGACCTCGAACCCGCGGTACTGGGTGACGTGGAAGCGGGCGCTGTCGACCGTCCCGTCCGCGGCCAGATCCACGGTGATCTTGCCGTGACCCTCGATCCGGGTGATAGGATTGACGACTATCGTGTGTTTTTTGTTCTCCATTTCTCTGTCCTCCGCTAATCGTAGCGCATTATGTCCGTGGGTACGGAGGGTATGCGCCCCTCCAGTATCTCGCTGAAGACGTACATTATAGTGTCGGCGTCCGGGGGGCAGCCTGGCACGTAGACGTCCACCTTCACCGCGCGGTCCACTGGTATGGCCTGCGGCAGCAGGGGCGGCAGGTCCCTGCGCGGTATCACCCGGTCGGGGTTCACCGTGCTGGCGGTGTTCACGTACCCCTCCTCGAGGACTTTCTCCGCCGGCATGAAGTTGCGCATGCAGTTGATGCCTCCGAAGACCGCGCAGTCGCCCCACGCGATCAGGATCTTGCAGCGCTCGCGCAGCTCCTTGGCCAGGTGCAGCTCCTCCTCGTTGCCCAGGGCCCCCTCTATGACCCCCACCTCGACCTCGGGGAACACCTTTATATCGGTGATGGGCGTCGCGGTCAGCTCCACCCTGTCCAGAAGCCCGACGATGCGCTCGTCTATGTCCAGGAAGGACATGTGACAGCCGGCGCAGGCCTCGAGCCAGACCGACGCGATTTTGGGCTTAGCCACGATCACAGCACCTCCTCTATGACGACGGTTTTTGCGGTCTCCGGGGCCGCCTTGGCCTCGTATACATTCTCGCAGGGGGCCGCGCTGGACCTCTGCATCTCGTAGCCGAGCCTCCCGGCCAGCTCCTTCAGGATCACCGACAGCCCCCTGGTGTTGCCTGCGGGCGCGGTGACGAGGTTCATCCTGCGCCTCTCACCCTCGAGGGTGCAGTAGTGCCCGCTGCGCTCGAACCACGCTGGGGCGGGGAGCAGAACGTCGGCCATGTTCACCAGCGGGTGAACTATGAAGGGCGTGTGCACCACCACGAAGCGCGCGGCGGCCATAGCCGACAGCGCCCTCTGGTCCTCGGGGATCATGCCGGTGGACAGGACGTACAGGAAGTCGAGGTTCCCCTCGCTGAGCCAGTCGCTGTCGCCCGTGACCGTGTTCAGAGCGCCGAGGCTGTTGCTCGCGCGCAGCACCGGCACGAGGCCGATCCCGTCGTCGAAGAAGGCCCTGGCGTCTATCGCCAGGTTCACCGCCTCGACGACAGCGGCGGGGTTGTTCTCCATCGCGCCGCAGCCTATGATCACCACCGGCTTCTTCGCGTTGCGCAGGATCTCCGCCGCCTCCTTCAGAGCGGCCGGGACGTCGCCCGCCTCGCCCCTGACGGCGCCCCTCAGGGAGCCCAGCAACCCGGCGAGCTCCTTTTTGCCGGTCGGTATGTGAACGTCCGTTATCCCCTCGAAGGGGCTCTTTCCGGATGAGACGTTTATCAGTTTTGCGCGGTTGACTATCGTGGCGACGCGGACGTAGCTCGCCATCACGGGGGCGTCCTTCTGCGGGTCGGCCTCCAGCAGGAGCACGGCGTCGCTGCCGAGTATGTTCGAGGCCGCTGTGAACGGCCTGACCCCCTGGGCGGCGAAGGGCTTCAACCCCTTCACGAGAGCTCGCAGGGTGTTGCCGAAGAAGCCGTCGACCTTGTCCATCTTGAGGGTGTCGTCGAAGAACGACGAGATTACCGTGAGCTCCTCGTCGGTGGACAGCTCGCTGACCAGGGCGCCGGCCCTCCCTGCCTTCAGAGCCGGTCCCATCCTGGCGGCGATCTCGTCAAGCGCCTCCTCCCAGGTGGCCTCCCTGAAGCTGGAGCCCTCGCGGATCATCGGAGCCTCGAGTCGCTTCCCCTCGGTGGACTTGGGAAGCCACCATCTGCCCATGTGGCAGAGCTGGCCGCCGTCCGGGGCGTCGGGGGGGATCCCCTCCACCCTTACTATGCTGCCCGTGCGGACATAAGCCTTTATCCTGCACCCCATCGAGCACAGTGGGCACACGCTCTCCACCTGGTCGTCGCAGTCGTGCCTGCGCCCGCGGTATACGAAGTCGCGCAGGGTGATTGTTCCGGTGGGGCAGACCTGGGCGCACGCTCCGCATCTTACGCAGGTGTCGCTCTCGCCGAACACCGCACCGAGGTCCGACGATATGTTGGTCCCCCACCCGCGCTTCTCAAGCCCCAGGGTGTGAGCGCCGACCTTCTCCGCGCAGACCCTGATGCAGCGAAGGCAGAGTATGCACCTGTTGTGATCTATCTGCATGTTCGGGTCGGTCGCGTCGTTGTGGAAGGTCTCGTACAGGAACGGGTAGCGCACGTTGTCCATTCCGTGCTCTATGGCGAGCCGCTGGAGCTCGCAGTCCCCGGTCTGGGAGCAGAACATGCAGAAGTGGTTCCTCCCCGCGAAGAGCAGCTCCAGGTTCTGCCTGCGGTAGTTCTTCAGCCTCTCGGTGTTGGTGGATATGCTCATGTTGTTCTCGGCGGGGGTCGTGCAGGCCGTCAGCAGCTTCGCGCTCCCGGCCGCCTCGACCATGCACATCCTGCACGATCCTATCGGGGTCAGCCCCTCCATCCAGCACAGCGTGGGGATGTATATTCCGTTCTTTCGGGCGGCCTGGAGGATGGTGTCCCCCTTCTCCGCCCTGCACTCGACTCCGTCGATGACGAGGGTGATTTCACTCATTGGTCTTCCTCCTCCACGACTACTTTTTCTCTATGGCGCCGAAGGGGCACTTCTCGAAGCACGTGCCGCAACGGATGCACCTCTCCTGGTCGATGACGTAGCCGGAGGTGCGGTCGCCCGGGATGCACTGGACGGGGCAGTTCCTGGAGCAGATCCCGCACTTCCTGCACAGGTCCTGCATTATGGTGTACCTCAGGAGTGCGGAGCACGCGCCCGCGGGGCATCTCTTCTCCTCGATGTGGGCCACGTACTCGTCCCGGAAGTAGCGCAGGGTGGTGAGCACCGGGTTGGGCGCGGTCTGGCCGAGGCCGCACAGCGACATGTCCCTGACCATGAGGGCCAGCTCCTCCAGCTTCTCAAGGTCCTCCATCGTCCCCTCGCCGGCGGTTATCTTCTCGAGGATGAGCAGCATGTGCTTGGTCCCCTCCCTGCAGGGCACGCACTTGCCGCAGGACTCCTTCTGGGTGAACTCCAGGAAGAACTTCGCGACGTCGACCATGCAGTTGCCGTCGTCCATGACCACCAGTCCGCCCGAGCCCATGATGGCCCCGAGCGCTGTCAGCGACTCGTAGCTCACCGGGGTGTCCAGGTGCTCCTCGGTAAGACAGCCGCCGCTGGGCCCGCCGATCTGAACCGCCTTGAACTTTCTGTCGTCGAGGATGCCTCCGCCTATGTCGAAGATTATCTCCCTCAGCGTGATCCCCATCGGGACCTCGACCAGGCCGGTGTGCTTCACCTTGCCCGTCAGCGCGAACACCTTGGTGCCCTTCGACTTGTCCGTGCCCATCGAGGCGTACCACTGGCCGCCCCTGTTGATGATCCGGGGGACGTTGGCCCAGGTCTCGACGTTGTTTATGTTGGTGGGCTTCCCCCACAGGCCGTAGTTGGCCGGGAACGGGGGGCGCGGGCGCGGCATTCCGCGGCTGCCCTCTATGGATGCCATGAGCGCGGTCTCCTCCCCGCAGACGAACGCCCCCGCCCCCTCCTTGATGTGCAGCTCGAAGGAGAAGGGGGTGTTCATTATGTCCCTGCCAAGCA
>CAYWKH010000058.1:0-13324 GCA_964458805.1 uncultured Synergistaceae bacterium | reverse complement strand
CCATCCTCTCGGGGTCGGTGACCATGTAGGGGCTGATGTAGCCCTTGTCGAACTGGAGCCCCTCGACCATCTCGAGGGTCGTGCCGACGGTCTGGCTGTCCTCGACGGTGATGACTCCGTCCTCGCCGACCTTGTCCATGGCCTCGGCGATGAGCTGGCCGACGGCCTTGTCGTTGGCGGAGATGGCCGCCACCTGCGCGATCTTGTCGCGGTTCTTCACGGAGATGGCCTTCTTCTTGAGCTCGTCGACGACGAGATCGATCGCCCTCTCGATGCCGGAGCGCATCAGCATGCCGTTGGCGCCGGCGGCCACGTTCTTCATGCCCTCGGCTATGATCGCGCGCGCGAAGACGGTCGCGGTTGTGGTGCCGTCGCCGGCGATGTCGTTGGTCTTGGAGGCCACTTCCTTCAGAAGCTGCGCGCCGGTGTTCTCGTACACGTCCTCCAGGTCGATCTCCTTGGCGATGTTCACGCCGTCGTTGGTGATCGTGGGGGAGCCGAACTTTTTCTCAAGGACGACGTTGCGCCCCTTGGGGCCAAGGGTGACGCTGACCGTGTCGGCGACTTTATCGATACCGCGGAGCATCGCGCGGCGGGCTTCCTCTCCGAAAATAAGAATTTTTGCCATTGTATTTTCCTCCTCGTTATGTCGGGCTGTCTCTACTTGTCTATGATGGCCAGGACGTCGCGCTCGCTGAAGATGACGTACTCCTCGCCGTCAAGCTTGACCTCGGTGCCGGCGTACTTGCTGAAGATGATGCGGTCGCCGACCTTCACCTCGAGCGGGAGCTTCTGCCCGTTCTCGAGCACCTTGCCAGTCCCGACCGCCATTACCTCGCCCTCGGTGGGCTTCTCCTTGGCGGTGTCCGGGAGGACTATCCCGCCCTTGGTCTTCTCCTCGTTGTGCAGCACCTTGACTACTATTCTGTCCCCAAGCGGCTTCAGGTTCATGTGCGTACCCCTCCTAAAGTTGGTTTAGCGTAATGCTAGCACTCAGTCGAGTCGAGTGCTAAATTGACCGCAATAGATGATAAAGACGGGAGTGTCGTTTCTCAAGGGCCTTCAGAGGCAAATAACCCGGATTTCAGCACAACAAGTAGTTTGTTCATGGATATTCTCCTGTTTACTGAAGTTTTCATGAAAACCTACTTTTTCCAGATCTCCCAGGATGGGTCCGGGGCCAGCGAAAGGCTGGACCTCTCGCCCCTTTGATACGCCGCGTAGCCTGCCGCCGCTATCATGACCGCGTTGTCGGTGCAACGGTCCCGCGGGGGGATGCCGACTCTCCAGCCTGGCTCGCATCTCAACGCCTCCCTCAGCGCGCTGTTCGCCGCCACTCCGCCGGAGACGGACACGGAGCGCACGCCCGTCAGGCGCGAGGCCAGGCGCAGCTTGTTCATAAGGGCCTCGGTCACAGCCCTCTGGAAAGATGCGCAGAAGTCCTCCAGCGGTATTCGCGCCCCGTCCCTGGCCAGCCTTCCGATCAGGGTCGCGGCCGCGGTCTTCAGCCCGCTGAAGCTGAACTCCACCTCCTGGCTGCCCCTCAACGGCAGCGGGAAGTCGAACGCCGCCGGGTCGCCCGACGCGGCGAGGGAGTCGATGACCGGGCCGCCCGGGTAGGGTAGGCCGAGCGCCTTGGCGACCTTGTCGTAGGCCTCCCCAGCGGCGTCGTCGCGAGTGCCGCCGAGGAGGAGATAGTCGCCGAAACCCCTGACCAGGACGATCTCCGTGTGACCGCCCGAGACTATCATGCAGAGGAAGGGGGGCAGGAGGTCCGGATACGACACGACGTTGGCGAAGATGTGCCCCTCGAGGTGGTTGACCCCTATGATCGGCTTGTCCCACGCCAGCGCGAGGGCCTTCGCGGCCATCACGCCCACCATCAGGGCGCCCATCAGGCCGGGCCCCGACGTCACGGCTACGAGGCCGATCTCCTCGCGCGGCTCCCTGACGCCGGCGCGACGAAGTGCCTCGGCGGTCAGGGGTAGGAAGGCCTCCAGGTGCCTGCGGGCGGCGAACTCCGGGACCACGCCCCCGAACGGCGCGTGGTCCAGTGTCTGGCTGGAGAGCAGCTCCGACCTCACGTCGCGAGCTCCCCGAAGCACGGCTACCGCGGTGTCGTCGCAGCTGCTCTCCAGCCCCAGGGTCAGCAAATCCCCGCCGCAGGTCATTTTACGGGGAACTCCAGGTCTGCCCCGTAGTCGCCCACCGACACCCTCCTCGTCGCGCCCTTCACGGCGTCGATCGGCACCGCCACCGCAAAATCGCCGGAGAAGCCCGCGGGAAGCTCGCCGACCGGGACGTAGTGCCTGTTGGTCAGCACGTCATCCCAGGTTGCAGAGTGGCTGCCGATCCTTATCGTCGACAGGTCGAGGTCCAGGTTCTTCCTCGTGTGCAGGCGGACTATGAACACCGCCTTCTTCTTCGTCTCCCTGCCGCCGAAGAAGTAGACGTTGTCCCTGAGCCAGTTCGGCGCCGACTGGTCCTTCAAGACCGCCTGCGACAGGGGGCCGTCGACGTAGACGAAGGTGAACTGGGCCCTGGCCCCTATTATGAGGTCTCCAAGGGCCTCCCCCTCGTACCAGAATGTCGCGCTTCTGCTCTCCAGCAGCGAATCCAGCTGCCCGGCGAACAGCGGGGAGGCGGCCGACATGGTCGCGAGAAACGCCGCCGCGATGAGCGCCGTGATGGGCAGTCGCGTCCGCCGCCGCGAGGCGCGCCCCTTCAGTCCGTCCCGCGGGGCATCCGTCCCGTCCGCGCAACCCCGCCCGCCAGTGCGGACGTACGATCCATCTTCCATCGTGCAGAAAGTGCTCATACTCTTTACCTCCGTCATCATTTTTCCCGCCCTCCGCGGGCGCTCAACGCCGCCCTAAGCCACCTCCACTCCTGGAATCGCAGCATGGCGGTCATGGCCGCGTAGGTGAATGCGGCGAAGAGCATGACCCCCCCCATCCAGGCCGCGCGGGCAGCGCCAGGGAAGGCGTCCGAGTATGGGAAGGCGCGCCTCCACAACGTGACGACCGCCGCCATCGCCAGCAGGGAGAGCAACATCTTTCCCGACCAGGAGGGGGAGAATATTCCAAACGGCAGTCCGATCCGCGAGGAGAGTATCCTCACCCCGGCCCAGCCCGAGAGCGTGAAGGCCAGCGAGGTGGCCAGGGCCAGTCCGCCGTATGAGAGGGGCCTCATGAGGGCCAGCGAGAAGACCACGGTCCCGGCCACGCTGACCAGTGTCACGGTCAGCGCCTCCCGGGGCATGCTCCTTGCGTAGAGCCCGCGCATCGCCACGGTGGACAGGGCCATCCCCGGCAGCCCAAGCGAGTACATGGTCAGGGACAGGGCGGTCCCCCTCCAGGCCCACTCCCCGAACGCGCCCCTCACGAACAGCAGGTGCACCAGCTCGTCGGAGACCATTACCAGCCCGAGGGTGGCCGGGAAGACGACGAACAGGGTGAAGCGCAGGGAGTCGCGCATTATCTCGCGGAACTCCGACGAATCGTCGAGGGGGCACCTGGACAGCTGCGGCAGCACGGCCTGCGAGATGGCTATCACGAAGATGCCGAGGGGGAGCTGTATAACCCTGTTCGCGTAGTTCAGCACCGATATCGCCCCCTCCTCAAGGAAGGAGGCCAGCATCCTGCTTATCACGGGGTTCACCTGGTTGAGCGACAGCCCCGCGGCGTAGGGCAGGAACAGGGCGAGCATGCTCCTGAGGTCCGGGTCTGCCAGGTCGGGGCGGGCGGGAAGCAGGGTCACCCCCATCCGCGCCGACCAGGCCCACTGGAGCGCGAACTGGCACGCGCCGCCTGCCAGCACCGCGATCACCAGCCCCCACACCCCGTACAGGCGAGGGGTGAACACGACAAGGGCGATGTATACCAGGTTGCTCAGGGCCGGGGCGAGGGCCGGCGTCAGGAAGGATCCCATGCTGTTCAGCACCCCCATGGCCAGCGCGGCGAGGGATATGAAGAACAGGAAGGGGAACATCCACCTGGTCATCGACGCGGCGAGGGCGGCTTTGACAGGATCGAAGCCGGGGGCCATAATCTTCACCAGCAGCGGCGACAGGGCCACGCCGACCAGCACCGCGAGGACCGTGACCGACAGCAGCGCGGCGAAGGCCTGCCTGGCCAGCCGCGCCGCGCTCTCCCTGCCCTTCGAGGCGAGGGTGCGCGAGAAGACCGGCACGAAGGAGGCGGAGAGCGCCCCCTCGGCGAGCAGCTGGCGCGCCAGGTTAGCCAGGGTGAAGGATACGTTGAAGGCGTCCAGCGCGCCGGACGCGCCGAACCAGGCGGCGGTGACCACCTCTCGGATCAGGCCCAGCACCCTGCTGGCCAGCGTGCCCGCCATCATCGCCAGCGCGTGGCGCACCATGGTATGAGTGGACTTGGCCAATGGACGGCCCCCCTTGCGTAGATCCTCCCCCGCGAAAGGAGAGTATGGGCTGATGCGAAAGACTGTGGTATGGTGCGTAGGGAACCCGATCCTCCAGGACGACGGCGCCGGGCCGGAGCTCTTCCGGGAGCTGTCCGGGACCCCGGTCGCGGGGCTGGTCGCGGTGGACTGCGGCGTCACGCCGGAGAACCACGTCGCCCCGCTGGCGAGGCTCCTTCGCGAGGACGCGGGCGACCCCCCGCTTCTGATCGTGGCCGACGCGGCGGACATGGACCTGCCGGGCGGCTCGACCAGGAGGCTCTCGCCCGGGGACCTCGCCGACGCCCCCCTCGGCGCCCACGGAATTCCGCTGAATCTCGTCCTCTCACCGCTGCTTTCGGACATGGAGCTCGTCATGATCGGCATCCAGCCCGCCAGGCGCGGACTCGGGGAATCTCTGTCGCCAGAGGTCGCGGACGCCGTGTCGCGCCTGGCCTCGGTCATCAGGGAGGGACGGTGGCACGAGATCGAGGCCTACCGCCCCTACCAGGAGAACTGCTCCCCCAGGTAGTACTTCCTGGCCACCTCGCTCTCCGCGACCTCCTCAGGCGGGCCCTCGACCACTATCCTCCCCTGGTGGATCAAGTAGGCCCTGTCGGTTATCGCCAGGGTGTCGCGGACGTTGTGGTCGGTCAGCAGGATCCCGTACCCCTTGCTCCTGAGGCCGAGGATGATCTGCTGTATGTCGTAGACGGCTATCGGGTCTATCCCGCTGAAGGGCTCGTCCAGCAGAAGAAAGTCCGGCAGGATGGCCAGGCTGCGCGCGATCTCCACCCTGCGCCTCTCCCCGCCGCTCAGCGAGTAGCCGCGGACCCCGGCTATCCGCTGCAGGCCGAAGTCCTCTATCAGGCGGTCCGCCACGGCCGACGGCTTTTCGCCCGGGGGGGGGTTCTCCTGCAGCACCAGCTCGATGTTCTCGCGCACCGTCAGGCTGCGAAAGACGGACGCCTCCTGCGGCAGGTACCCCACCCCGAGGCGCGCCCTCCTGTAGACCGGCAGGTCGGTCAGCTCGCGGGAGTCTACCGTCACCACGCCCGAGTCCGGCTTCACGAGGCCGACCATCATGTAGAACGTGGTGGTCTTTCCGGCGCCGTTCGACCCGAGCAGCCCCACGACCTCCCCCATGCCCACGTCGAGGTCGGCGGAGGAGACCACGGTCCTGCCGCCGTAGGACTTGCTCAGGCCTCGTGCGGACAGGGCTCCGCTCATTTCTTGCCCGGCCCCTCGCCTATCTTGAACACGAGCTGCGGCTTCCCCGTGGCCTCTATCCGGTTCTGTTGCGTGAAGTAGACCAGCGAGTCGGACGCGAGCGATCGTCCGTCCTGCACCGCGGTGACGTTGCCGTTCACGACGATGGTCCCCCGGGCCTTCGAGTAGACCGCCCTGTCCCCGCGAATCTCGGTGACCGCACCCCTCCTGGGCGAGGAGACCAGCCGGAAGGCGCCCTTCCCGGTGAACTCGGTTATCACCCCGTCCTTCAGTCTTCCCTCGGCCGAAGAGCAGGAGAACGAGTACCCCCCCGCCGAATCGGAGTATCGCGCGAGCTTCGCCACGGCGAAGGCGTCGCCGCGCGCGCTCAGCTCCTCCGCCTCCACGAGCCTGCCGCCCCATGCGCCGGTAACCGTGCCCTTGAGAGTGAAGCCGGTTGGCTCCTGCAAATAGGCGACGAGGACCTGGGCCCTGACGTCCACCTTCTCCCCCTCCCACTCCCCGAGGATGCGGACGTCGCCTATGAGGTCGATCCGCCCCTCGTTCATGTTCCCCTCCGCCTTCCTGGCCGTGGCGGTCAGCCCCTCCCTGGTTATGGTCACGTTGTCCGAGGCCGTGAAGTACCCGCTCGCGGAGTCGTACTGCATCGAGTCCGCCGTCATCTTCACCTCCCGGGCCAGCGCGGGGCCGAGCAGCAGCAGCACCGCCGAGAGAGCGGCGACAATACGCGACAGTCTCATAAGACTACCTCCATCGGACTCCGGCTCGGGAATGCGGCCTTCATGATGCCGTGCCCCCGGGATCAGCGCAGGAACGCGCCGGAGAGGGCGGAGATCGCCTCCTCCAGGTCGCCCGAGGCCACTATGCAGGCTATCACGGTCGAGGCGGCCGCTATCATGTCGATGTTGATCCTGCACCCCGCCAGCACCGAGAACATCTGCGAGGGGATCGCGGGGCAGCCCGCCAGGTTATCCCCGGCAAGAGCCACCTTGGCCACCTCCGTGTCGAAGGTCACCCCCTGCGCCCCCATGTCCACCGCGTAGGCCCTGCATATGGCCATGGCCTCCCCCAGAGTGCTGCGCTTGACGATGAAGGCTATGTCGTTCATCTGCCCGCGCATGACGCTCTGAACTATCATCCCCGCTCCGACCCCGGCCGAGGCCAGGTCCGAGAAGAGGCGCGCGGCCACGCCGGGCACGTCCGGAACCCCGAGCACCGCGATCTTGGCCACGTCGCGGTCGGATACCACCTGGTCGACCACGCAGCGCCCGGTGCTGTCCACCCCAAACGTCATGGAGAAATCACTCCCCTTCTTCCGCAAAGGACGGAATATCTGCGAGCAGCCGGCGTTCCTGCTCACGGTGACGCCCGAGTCGTCCGACGCGAGCACGAAGAAGCGCGACCTGACGCCGAAGCGCGAGAAGACCGAGCACATCAGCTCGGCGACCCTGTGAGCCTCGGAGCGCGCGAACGCGAGCATGCTCGGCCCCGAGCCGCTGATGGCCACCCCCGCGCACTGCGGGATGCGGCGCACCTCCTCCAGTATGGCCTCGCCGCCGGGGAAGAGCCTGGCGCGGAAGGGCTGGTGAAGCCTGTCGTCCATCGCCCAGCCGAGATTGCCCCAGTCGCCGGTGGCCCAGGAGGCGGCGAGCAGCGCCGAGCGACTGACGTTGTAGACCGCGTCCTTCATCGACACCTGGCTCGGCAGGGCGCGGCGGGCCTCCTCGGTGCTCAGCTCCACTGCCGGGACGGCCACCACCGCCAGCATGTCCGACGACATCGGGGGCAGGCGGACGAACTTCAGGTCCGACCCGTCCCAGCAGCTAACCACCATCCCGCCGAGGCAGCAGGGGACGACGTTGTCGGGGTGTCCCTCCATCGAGACCATCAGGGGCAGGAGCTCCTCCTTCGGCAGAGGCCTCTCCCGCAGCTCGTTCGCTATGGCCACGCCGCCCACCACGGCGGTCGAGGAGCTGCCCAGCCCCCTCTTGAACGGTATCGCGTTCATGGTGCGAACCCTCAGCCCCGGCGGGACGAGCCCCCACTCCCCGCAGGCCCGCTCGTAGCTCTCTATCACGCCGTTTCGGCAGTCCTGGGCGGCCGAGCCGCTGCCCTCCCCTATCACGTCGACCTCGTACCGCCCCTCGGGAAGCACCTCGAGCACGTCGAAGAAGTTGTAGAGAGTCAGCGCCAGGCCCACGGTGTCGAAGCCGGACCCGAGGTTCGCACTGGACGCCGGGACCTTTACCCTGATCAGAGTCACAGGCCGAGCGCCTCCGACAGGGCCTCGAACGTGCCGTCGATCTCCTCCGGGGGACGGGCGCGCGACCGGGCGGAGTCCGGGTCCTTGAGCCCGTTCCCGGTGAGGACCATGACGACCGTCAGCCCCTCGGGCAGTTCGCCCTCCCTCTTGAGCCTGAGCAGGGCGGCCATAGGCGCGCAGGACGCCGGCTCGGCGAACAGCCCGTCCGAAGAGGCGAGCTCCCTCTGGGCGTCCAGTATCTCGTCGTCAGAGACCGACATGAAGCGCCCGCCCGTCATCTCCACGGCCCTGCGCGCCGTCCGGGCGCTGACGGGCCTGCCGATGCGGATAGCGGTGGCCACGGTCTGCGGATCGTCCACCTCCGCGCCCCTCACGAGCGGCGCCGCCCCGTCGGCTTGCACCCCTACAAACCGGGGCAGCGACTTCAGCAGCCCCAGCTCGCTGTAGAACTCGAACCCGGCGCAGTAGGCGCTGATATTACCCGCGTTTCCCACGGGCAGCACCAGCCAGTCGGGGACCTTTCCAAGCTCGTCGCATATCTCCCAGGCCGCGCTCCTCTGCCCCAGCAGACGGTAGGGGTTTACCGAGTTGACTATCGCGTACCCGGCGCGGGCCGCCCCCTCGCGAGCCATCTCGAGCGCCCTGTCGAAGTTGCCCCTCACCGCCAGCACCCTGGCCCCGTAGATCATGGCCTGCGCGAGCTTGCCGAGGGCCACCGCGCCTGCGGGGAGAAGCACGAAGCACGGCATCTCCGCCGCGGCGGCGTAGGCCGCCGCCGACGCGGACGTGTTGCCGGTGGAGGCGCATATCACCGCCCTGGCCCCCTCCTCTAGCGCCTTGGCGACGGCCAGCACCATCCCGCGGTCCTTGAAGGAGCCGGTGGGGTTCAGCCCCTCGTACTTCGCGAACAGGTTCACCGACAGCTCCCGGCCGAGGTTGCGCACCGGCACGAGAGGAGTGTCCCCCTCGCACAGCGACAGGGCGGGTGTGTCGGCGGTCAGCGGAAGGTACTTGCCGTACGCCCGCAGAATACCCTTTTTCACGATCATTCCTCCTTCCCTGCCTGGACACGCAAAAAGCCGCACCCTCCATGCCTGGAGACTGTGCGGACTCATCGCGTTCGATACCGATCACCGCGCGCCCCGGCGCGAACAGAGTTGCTCTTCCCTTGGTCGTCTTTCTGTACTATCATCCAGCAGGTATGTCATCTTATACCTTCGGCCGGGGGAAGTGTCAATAGACCCTCGCCCGGAGGCCAACACAAAGGAGAGGTGCGCAGCATGAGACCATTCGAGATCGAGGGGATAGAGCCCTTCACCGGCAGGCCCGGCTTCATCGGCAAGTTCGTCCATTCGGAGCGGGCGACCCTGGCCCACTGGGAGATAGCGGCAGGCACCGAGCTGGTCGAGCACTCCCACCCGCACGAGCAGATCACCCTGCTGCTGTCCGGAAAGCTGGAGCTGCAGGCAGGGGACGACAGAGTCACCCTGTCCCCGGGGCAGGGTGTCGTCTTCCCGGGCGGGGAGACCCACAGGGGGTTCGCCCGCGAGGACTGCGTGGCGCTGGACATCTTCTGCCCGGTCAGGGAGGACTTCAAGGGGTAGCCGTACTTGAGGCGCGGGGAGCGCCCTCGCGTCGTCACGGACGCTCCCCGGCCTCCAGCGGCCTGTCGCGGCGCCTGTCGAACGCCCCGCTGCGCCTGAGCTCCCTGTCCCAGACCAGCCTGTTGACTATCATCGGCGCCAGGAGCCTGGCAGGCCACGGCAGTCGTCGCGGGCCGGCCAGCTTCGCCAGGGTCGCAGCATCCAGGACGCCCCTCTCGGCGTAGAGACTGCCCAGCTCCCGAAGGCGCATGTACGTCTTGCCGGGCTTCCTGCTGTTCGCGTGCCTGGCCGCCTCCCCGCCCCCCACGCGGATCACCCCGTCGCAGGGGGATCCCATGCGCAGCGCGAGCCTCTCCAGGTAGTCCTTCATAACCCTCGTGTGGGTCTCCTCCGGGAAGCCGGAGTGCACCAGGAACAGCATCCTTGTCGACTCGCAGCTCCCCCGCAGCCTCCAGATCTCCTCGATGAACGCCTTGGCGGCGGCCGGCATGGCGTCCGCGTACAAAGGGAAGGCTATCATGGCGGCCGACGGCGTGCCGAACGCCTCCACCGCCGGGTCGAACTCCGCCGGGTCCGCCGCGAAGTACTCGCGGACCTCGCCGCCCCCGACCAGGAAGCCCTCGACGAAAGGCCTCGCCAGGGCCCTGGTGTTGCTCCTGCCGCCCCTTGGCGAGCAGTTAAAGATGTTCAACAGCATGTCGGATCTCCTGAGGGTCGTCGCTGAGCGGGCGGGCGAACAGCAGCCGCGAGTGGGCGTTCCTTGCGAAGCGCTCCAGCGCCCGGGACACAATCGCTGCATCCTCCGGCCCCGTCCCCTCCTCGGGGTCGTACAGCAGGGCCATCGCCGGCATCCGCCTGCCGTAGCGGAGCGGATGGCGGCACTCCCCCGCCGAGAACTCTATGTAGGGCAGGACCAGCGGGATCACTCGGTCGATCATCGTCTTCAGAAGGGCCGTGTAGAACCCCGCGACCATCGGGGAGGCGAATACGACCGCGTCGGAGAGCAGGAGGGAGCGTAGTATCGCCGGATGGTCGTCGTCGAATATGCACAGGCCGGGGGTCCTCAGCCAGCAGGAGAAGCAGCCTATGCAGCGGTTCACGACCCTCTCCCTCAGCACGACTGTCTCCACCTCGTGCCCCGCGCCGACCAGCGCGCGCGCCACCCCTCCCACCATGAATGAGAACGGTACCCTCTCCACGTCCGGGTTGCCGTCCAGTATCGTCACGTTCATTCCAAGACCCACCTCGCGCACTCTGATGGAGCCATTATACCCCTCCGACGCCCGTTCGGTATATAATCGGGGCAACTATCCATGAAAGGAGCACCGGAATGGAACAGCTTCCGCGGTCAAAGGGGTGCTTCGTCTGCGGCGAACCGTCCGACAACCCCAGGAGCCTCGGCCTGGAGATCTTCTGGAACGAGGATGAGCGCAGGACGGAGATACCGATAGAGCCGGACTCGACCTGGTGCGGCTACGAGGGCGTGGTCCACGGCGGGATAATCGCGTCGGTGTTCGACGACGCAATGGCCTGGGCGGTGCGCCGGGAGCACGGGACCTGGGCCGTCACCGGTGAGATGTCCCTGCGCTACCTGCGCCCGGTCCAGGCTGGCAGGAGGTACGTGGTCGAGGGCAGGGTGGAGAGGTCGTCGGGGCGGCGCGTCTCCACCGCGGCGTCGATGAGGGACGACAGGGGCAGGAGAGTGGCGGAGGGCTCGGCCCTGTTCGTCCTGCTGCCGGAGAAGAGAAGCAGGGAGGAGGAAGAATGATGGGGCTGGACGTGTACGCGAGGTCGCTGGAGCTTCACAGGGCACGCAGGGGGAAGATCTCCGTGGAGGGGAGGGTGCCGGTGAACTCCATGGCCGACCTGGCCCTGGCCTACACCCCCGGGGTGGCGGAGCCGTGCCGGGAGATCAAGCGCGACCGCAGCGCGGCCTACGAGGTCACCTCGAAGGGCAACATGGTCGCGGTGATAACCGACGGCTCCGCGGTCCTCGGCCTGGGGGACATAGGGCCGGACGCGGCGCTGCCGGTTATGGAGGGGAAGGCGGTCCTGTTCAAGCGCTTCGCCGGGATCGACGCCTTCCCGATCTGCATAGCCTCCCGCGAGGCGGACGAGATCGTCCGCACCGCGTCGCTCATCACGTCGTCGTTCGGCGGGATCAACCTCGAGGACATATCCTCCCCCCGCTGCTTCGAGGTCGAGAGGAGGCTGCAGGAGGTCTGCGACATCCCCGTCTTCCACGACGACCAGCACGGGACGGCGGTGATAGTCCTCGCGGGCCTGTTGAACTCGCTCAAGGTGGTCGAAAAGGGGATCGAGGACGTCAAGATTGTCATGTCCGGCGCGGGCGCGGCGGGGATCGCGATATGCAGGTTCCTCATGTCGGCGGGCGCCCGTAACGTGATCCTCTGCGACAGGAGCGGCGCGCTGCACGCCGGGCGAGCCGAGGGGATGAACAGCGCCAAGGAGGAGATCGCCGCGACCTCGAACCCCGCCGGGGAGAGGGGGGATTTGCGCGACGTGCTGAGGGGGGCGGACGTCTTCCTCGGCCTCTCCGGGCCCGGCGTCGTCGACGGGGCGGCCGTGAGCTCGATGGCCGCAGGGGCGATCGTCTTCGCGATGGCCAACCCGACCCCGGAGATATTCCCGGAGGAGGCCCTCGCCGCCGGCGCGGCGGTCGTGGCCACGGGGCGCAGCGACTTCCCGAACCAGATGAACAACTGCCTGGGCTTCCCCGGCATCTTTCGCGGGGCGCTGGACGTCAGGGCGTCGGCGATAAACGAGGAGATGAAGCTCGCCGCCTCCCGCGCGCTGGCGTCGCTGGTGCCGGACGAGGAGCTTCGCCCTGACAGGGTGATAACGGAGGTCATGGACGACAGGGTGGTCCCGGCGATGGCCGCGGCGGTCGCGGAGACGGCCCGCAGGACGGGGGTCGCGCGAGCCTGACCGGGCGGAAAACTCACGGAGGTGCGAAGATGAACAAGACAGTCGAGAAGCTGGCCCGGGCCATGGCCGAATCGCGGAACACCGCGGTCTTCACGGGCGCGGGCATGAGCACGGAGTCCGGCCTGCCCGACTTCCGCTCCTCCGACGGGCTGTGGAAGAAGTACCGGCCGGAGGAGCTGGCCTCGGTGGACGCGCTCAACCGGAACTTCGGCGAGTTCGCGTCGTTCTACAGGCAGCGCATAGCTTCGCTCGGGGAGGTGCGGCCGAACAGGGGGCACCAGCTACTGGCCGACTGGGAGGGGCGCGGCCTGGTGAGGGGGATAATCACCCAGAACGTGGACGGCCTGCACCAGGCCGCGGGATCAAGGGTGGTGCACGAGCTGCACGGCACGTTGCGCGTGGTGCGGTGCCAGGGGTGCGGGCACGTCCGACCCGCGGACACCTTCGCGGACGAGGCGGAGTGCGACAGGTGCGGCGGCAGGATGCGCCCGGCCGTGGTGCTGTTCGGGGAGATGCTGCCGGAGGACGCCCTGGGCGCGAGCTCCGAGCTGGCCTCGTCGTGCGGCGTCTTCCTGGTGCTAGGCTCGTCCCTGACAGTCTCCCCGGCCAACCTGCTGCCGGAGAGGGCCAGGAGAAACGGCGCGAGGCTCTTCATAGTCAACAACACCCCGACCCACCTCGACGGCCTGGCGGACGGGGTGATCGCAGCCTCCATCGGCGAGACGCTGGAGGCGGTGGACAGGGCGCTCGAAGCCCTCGGCGGCGGCGCTCGAACGAGAGGAGGCATGGCGGATGAGTGACGTCTTCGACATCATGGAGGCGACAGTCGCCGGGATTCACGGGGCGATGAGGCGCGGCGAAC
>CAYWKH010000057.1:0-13478 GCA_964458805.1 uncultured Synergistaceae bacterium | reverse complement strand
TCAACGGCAAGAAGCTGTACGACTGGGTGCTCGGCCAGAGCGCGATGGACATAGTGGCCAGCTGGTTCGTGATCCCGCTCAGCTCGAAGGCCTCCCCGGTGGACACCGGCTTCTCCTTCGACAGGATGGTCCTGGTCAACCAGGACGACGTCTGGGACGCCGCGAACAAGGAGCGCCTGCTCGACCGCTGGAACAGGGAGATCGGCGACCTCAGGTAGACCGACTTCAAGTATGCGCGAGGTGCGAAGGGGCATCGCCCCCTTCGCGCCTTTTCAACAATCCGAAAGGAGGGGAACGACATCCCGTCCAAAAGGTCGATCACCCTCGCCCTGTCCGTGCTCCTCTTCGCCGCGATCCTCTTCTGGATAAACTCGTCCCTGACCGACTCCTTCCAGTCGCTCGCGGACGGCCGCCAGAGGAAGACGGCGGTCGCGGCCATGGGCTCGGCGCCCTCCGGCGACGATGCCATAGACGCATGGCTGAAGCGCATCTCCTCTCAGAACGACGAGTTCGACCTGGTCTTCCTAAGGGGCTTCCCGGAGGACGAGGGAGGTATGAGGGCCTTCGCCGGCACGCCGGAGCTCGAGGAGCTGCTCAGGAGCTACGAGGGGACCAAGTCCTTCGCCAAGGGGCTGGAGAGCAGCATGTACGACGAGGTATACCAGCCCTCCGACAGGCTGACCGTGCGCGGCGAGACGAGGCGCGTGCTCTTCGCCCCCGCCCACGACGGAGAGACAGGCGACATCGTGGGCACCGCGCTCTTCCTGATCTCGTCGTCGGACTTCGACAGCTTCCTGGCCCTGATGAGGGGGCTGTTCATCCTCGCCCTCGTCATCTTCACCGCCGTCTTCGCCGTGGCGACCTACAGCCGCGACCCGGTGACCGGCTTCATCATACTGGGGCTGTTCACCATAGTCGCGGTCTTCGTGGCCTACCCGCTGTTCGAGGCGGTGCGGCTGACCTTCGTGCAGGAGGGCCAATTCTCGCTGGAGATCTGGAAGTCGATACTGTCTCAGAAGCAGTACCTGAACGCCCTGCAGGGCAGCATAGAGCTGGGCGTCTACACGGCCACCGCGTCGACCGCGGTCGGCTTCCTGTTCGCCTTCGTCATATCCAGGACCGGGATCCGAGGCAAGAGGTTCCTGTCGGCGATCGCCACCCTGCCGGTGATATCGCCCCCCTTCTCCCTGACCCTGTCGATCATACTGCTGTTCGGCAACAACGGCCTGATCACCAGGCAGCTGCTGTCGCTGGAGGGTTTCAGCATCTACGGCCTGGGCGGCCTTGCCATCGTCCAGACGATGGGGATGTTCCCGATAGCCTACCTGACGATGATAGGGGTGCTGGAGGGGATAGACTCGACGCTCGAGGACGCGGCGATGAACCTTCGCGCCACGAGGTGGGAGACCTTCAGGACGGTGACCCTGCCCCTCTCCGTGCCGGGGCTGCTGAGCTCGTGGCTTTTGGTCTTCACGAACTCGCTCGCTGACTTCGCCAACCCCCTGATCCTGGCTGGCAACTTCCGGGTGCTGTCGGTCGAGTCCTACATGGAGGTCACGGGGATGAACCGCCTGGGACACGGCGCGGCCCTGTCGCTGCTGCTGCTGATGCCGACCCTGTCGGCCTTCCTGGTCCAGCGCTACTGGGTGAGCCGCAGGTCGTTCGTCACGGTGACCGGCAAGCCGTCGGCCCGACTGACCGACCTGGTGTCGCCGGGGCTGAAGAGGGTCCTGCTGGCGGCGATGTTCGTGATAATCGCCTTCCTGCTCAGCCTGTACGGCACGATAATAGCGGGCTGCTTCGTCAAGAACTGGGGGATAGACTACTCCTTCAGCCTGTCGAACATCCGCGAGGCGTTCGAGCGCGGCTGGCGCGTGCTCCTCGACACCCTGACCCTGGCGGGGATGGCGACGCCGATAGCGGGCTTCCTGGCCATGATCGCCGCCCTGGTGCTGACCAGGAAGAGCTTCCCCGGCAAGAGGCTGCTGGACATGCTTATCCTCACGCCATTCGCCCTGCCGGGGACCCTGGTCGGAATCAGCTACATCCTGGCCTTCAACAAGGCGCCGCTGATACTGGTGGGCACCGGGGCCATAATCGTGATCAACTACGTCATAAGAGAGCTTCCGGTGGGGGTGGAGGCGGGGATTGTCTCTCTGCGTCAGATCGACCCGTCGATAGAGGAGGCCGCGGCCGACCTGGGCGCCGACGTGCCGACGATCTTCCGCACCATCGTGCTGCCCCTGGTGCGCCCGGCCTTCATATCGAGCCTGTCCTACACCTTCGTGCGCTCGATGACCGCCGTCAGCGCGGTGATCTTCCTGATCTCGGCCAAGTGGTACCACCTGACCGTGCAGATCTACAACTTCTCCGAGTGCCTGCGCTTCGGCCTGGCCAGCGTGCTGGCCACGACCCTGATCGTGATTGTGCTGCTGACGTTCGGCCTCCTGCACGTGCTGGTGAGGAAGAACGAGAACCTCGCGAAGACCGTGAGCAACTAAGGTGGTTAGAAAATGGACATCCAGTCGAAATCTGTAACTCTTGAGAACGTGAGCAAGGTATTCAAGGACCCGCAGTCGGGGCGGGACGTGGTCGCGGTCGACGGCGCGGACTTCACCATCGCCCCCGGCGAGCTGGTCACGCTGCTCGGACCGTCCGGGTGCGGCAAGACCACCACCCTGCGCATGATCGCGGGCTTCGAGCTGCCGACTACCGGCAGGATCCGCATCGACACGGAGGACATCACCCTGCTCCCCCCCAACAAGCGCGACACCGCGATGGTCTTCCAGAGCTACGGGCTGTTTCCGCACATGAACGTGTTCGACAACGTGGCCTACGGGCTGAGGCTCCGCAAGGTGCCGCAGAAGGAGCTCTCCGAGAGGGTCATGCGCTACCTGGGGATGGTCGGGCTCGGCGACCTCGCAAAGCGCCCTCCGTCGCGCCTGTCGGGAGGGCAGCAGCAGCGGGTGGCGCTGTCCAGGTCGCTCATTGTCGAGCCCTCGGTACTGCTGCTGGACGAGCCCCTGTCGAACCTCGACGCGCTGCTGCGCGAGCAGATGAGGGTCGAGATACGGCGCATACAGAAGTCGCTCGGCATAACCGCGGCCTACGTCACCCACGACAGGGTCGAGGCGATGAGCCTGTCGGACAGGATCATCGTGATGAACGAGGGGAAGATAGTTCAGATCGGCACGCCGCACCAGGTCTACAGGGATCCGGTGGACGCCTTCGTGGCCGGGTTCATCGGCAAGGTGGCCTTCTTCCCGGCCTCGGTGCGCGGCATTGACGAAACCTGCACGGTCGAGGTCAGGGGCAAGACCTTCGCCCTGCCACGCTTCTCCGAGCGGTTGAGGGGCGCGGAGCGGGCCCTGGTCATGTGCCGCCCGGAGTCGCTCACCCTGCTCCCGCCCGGCGAGGGGATACTGGACGGGCGGGTCACGACCAACGTCTACCTGGGGCACAGCATCGAGTCCTTCGTGTCCACGGACATGGGGGAGATCCTGGTGCAGGTCGACAACCCGGACGCGCGCCGGATCTTCGGCGAGGGGGAGGCGGTGTCGATCTCCTTCATCCCGGAGCTGACCAAGGCGCTGCCGGAGGGGGAGGCGTAGTCGTCATCCCGGTCGGGAGGCAACCTCCAATCGAGGTCCCTCCGGCGCTTCGCGCCGTTCGGGACGACGCAAGTTAAAGGGCCCCCAGCGTTCCGGAGGCGACGCAAGTTAAAAGGCCCCCGGAATTCCGGGGGCCCTCGTATTTTTCTCTACCAGCTCGCCTTGCGTATCGGTGGGGGGACGTACTGCGGCGTCCCGGGGATCGTCATCGGAAGATACATCCTAAGGGTCGGGGAGAAGGGTCCCTCTGGCGCGGGGAGCCAGTTGGCCTCCTTCGAGCCCCTCGGCGAGCGGGCGCCGATGTATATGGTGAGGGATCCGTCCGCGCCGTAGACCAGCGACGAGCTCCTGCTGCCGAGGGTGTAGCGCTCCAGCGGGTTCTCCAACAGGGTCTGCCCGGGGAGCGCGTACATGGTCAGCGACCAGAAGGCCTCCACCTGGGGAAGCTCGTCCCTCTCGAACCTGAGGACGTAGGTGTGGGCGGAGCCGTCCAGCGGATCCCCGTCCTCGTCCAGGAAGGCGTTGATGTTGGTCGTCTCCTCCTGGTCGGCACCGTAGAGCATGGTCCTGGCCGCGGCGGCGCGAACAAGGTAGAGCCCCTGCATCCTCTCGCGGTCGCCGAACACCTTGCGGTAGACCGCCCAGCCGTTGGACTTCTCGCACAGCAGTACCTGGGCCTCCTCTATCTGCTGAAGGGCCGAGGCGACAGCGTCGTCGATGGCGTCGCGTATCGTGCCGTTGAACTCGTTGGCGTCAAACCGGTAGGAGGGGCCTATCCCCACCAGGCCGAAGCGCTCGAATAGCTGCTCCTCCGACGGGTGCGGCCTCGACTGGCCGAGGAGGAAGTTAAGGTACGATATGAAATGAGCCGAGTCCGCGGCTATCCTCATGTACAGCGGGAACGGGTCGCGCGGCGGGGCCTTGGGCGCCGGGACGCCCAACCAGGAGCTGAGCGGCTTCAGCACGTAGCGCTGCTGCAACGTCCGCACGCTGTCCAGATCCTCCGGGCCGTCGACGGCCGTGCGCCCTATGCACATGACGAAGTTGCCCTCCGACCTGAATACCGCGTCCACCCCGCGCGGCTTCCTGCCGTTCCAGTCGGGGCCTGCGATCAGGAACACGCCGCCGGCAGGGCCAAATGTCCTCGGGCTTACATAGGCGAAGTTGAACGTGAAGATATCCACGAACTGGAAGGAGAAGTAGCGGTCCTTGATGGGAGGCACGACGAGCACCACTGGCTCGGCCTGGAGGTCCAGCCACGCGGTAGAGGAGAGGGTGTCCCTCTGCTCCCTGACCCCGCCGGCGATGGCCGTAGCCTCCTTGGCCGGGGGGACGGCGAGCTCGGAAGCGTGAACGAAGCGGTTGAAGCTGTCCGCGGCCACCGCCTGGAGCTGCATCATCCTGTAGTTCTCGAGCATCGGGTACGCGAAGATGTAGGCCTCCTCGGCTATGGCGCGAGCCTCGTCGTAGCTGCCCGCGTCCCCGGAGAGCGTGCACCCGGAGAGGGGCAGCAACGCGATTGCCACCAGAAAACAGTACCATGCTGCGTTCCTTCTGCTCTCCACGGACGACGCTCCTTTCCTGAATGATCTATGCAAAACTACTTTCGGCAAAATCAGTAGAATTACCTATCGGGGTCATTTTACCAGAAAAACCGTCGTATGGGAACAGCCTTGGAAAAATATTTCATAAAAAAAATACGGGGCCCCGGCGGGGCCCCCTGTCACCTTCGTCGCAACTCTCCTACCGAGGGCTAGAGGTACTGCAGAAGGTCCTTTCCTATCACCTTCTCGGCCTGTTCGAAAAGGTCGGGGCAGCGCATCCCGGCGCCCAGCAGCAGCCTGGCCTTCGGGACCTTGACGAGTATGACGTTCATATCCGGGGCGATCTCCGACCCGGACACCGTCATGCCGGTCTCGGCGTCGATCACGGTTATGAGGTCCGGGAAGGTGGCAAGCCGCTCCTCATCGCGCTCCGCGGTCATGTACTCGCGCCAGAAGGTCAGGGACATGTCCCCTATGACGGCTGAGCCCGAGTCTATACCCCCGGCGGTGAACCGGTCGACCTCGCCGACCCGCCCGCGGCACAGCTCCGCGCCGTGGAGCATCTCGAGCACCGCCTCGGCCACCGCACCCCCGCCGCCGCTTCGCGCCTTCAGAACCGCCGCTCCCAGCGAGATGGCCAGCTTGACGCCCCCGGGCGCCGCGTTCTTCCGGAGGAACTCGACCTTGACAGGATTCCTGGCGACGGCCAGCAGCCCGCCGGCCGCGCAGGCCACGTGCCTGACGGAGGAGGAGACGGTCTTGACCTTGCCGCGCAGCACCCCCTCGATGTAGCAGCCCTGGTCCGGGTCCCCGCCCGCGAAGGCCTGGAGGCCGTGGTAGTCGGGGTCAAGGTGCAGCCCCATCGACCCCATCTCCGGCGTCGGGTGGGCGCGCCCGTTGCAGGGGGCGTCCACCAGCGGCAGGCCCAGGACGGCGGCCTGGAGCCAGCCGTTGACCACCCCGCCGCTTCCGCTCTCGTTGGACGTAAGCGCCGCCGGGCGCTCCAGCCCGCTCTCGAGCAGCAACTCGAGGCTCCTGACGTGGGCCCTGGGGCTGACGAACGGGGTCTTCTTCCCCCTGTGGGGGCAGGATACCGTGGCGCAGGTCACCACGGTCCCGTCGGGCGGCAGGTCCTCTATGTCAAGCAGGACCGGGGGGTTGACCTTGAGGGCGAGCTCCCCCAGAATCATCGCCTCGTCTATCGATGTCCCGCCATCGCCGCCCAGGATCGAGGCGCCTAGCAACGCCTGTTCGAGTATGTCCATGGTCAGTTGAAGCTTCGACATTGTCCTTCCCCTTTCAGGTCAGCTCAGCAGACGCACGAGGCCGATGCGGACGCGCTTGGCCTCCTCGTCGTGCTCCACCGACACGTGATCGGTCATTATGCCCACCAGGTAGATCTCCTGCCCGGTGCTTATCTCGCCCGACAGGGACCAGAAATACTCCTCGGTCTCCTCCGCGCGCGGCATCCTCAAGAGCCGGGTCATCTCCCGGATCTTGCTCGACTGGTTCCCGGCGTAGTCCGTCTCTATGGTGATCTCGAACTTCTCGTCGCTCCGGACGACTTGAGCGGTGAAGTCGCCCGCTCCCATGGAAAAGAAGAAGTTCATCATCTCGCTGACTATGCGCGAGACGACGAGCCTTTCGTACTTCATCGTCTCTCTCTCCCCCTGAGCGCTTCGAACAGCGGGACCAGCATTCCGGCCACCAGTCCCCCCGCGAAGCCGTTGTTGTAAAGGTTGAAGCCCGCATGCAGCACGCCCACGTACTGCACCACCGACGAATGGATGTAGCCCGCCAGCATCCCGGCCTTCCAGCCGAACTCGCCCGATATCGGGGCCAGGGTCGTGCCGAACAGAGCGGCAAGCTGGACGAACGGATCCGCGAGGCTCCACCCCTTGGACAGGCTGCCTATGATTACTCCCCCCATCACCGGCAGGATGGTCCTCGGGGTCTTGCCCATGGCGCTGAAGCCGACGACCGTCAGTATCCCCCCCAGGGTGGGTCCGTTGAAGTCCCCCTTGATCACCAGCAGGTACATCGTGACTATGAGCCCGTTTACTCCCATGTTCACGAGGGTCAGGGGGAAGTCGAATATGTCCACGAAGTCGGCCAGCAGGCGCCCCGGGTGATTCCACATGTCGTACAGCCCCCTGAAAGACTTCCTGTTAAGCATATTGCCCACCAGTATCATAAGCAGGAAGATCTCGGCCAGCAGCGGGGCGATGTCCTGGGCGCCCCCGGTGGTCCACAGTACCCTCGCCTCGGCGACAAACCCGTGGGAGCGCAGCAGCGACACCAGTATCGTGCCTATCATCCCGGCCGTGAAGCCGACGTTGTACAGGTTGTAGCCCTTGTGAACCGAGAGGAAGGCCGGTACCAGGGAGGGGAGCAGGAAGCCCGCGGAGAGACCGGCCGCCGCCCCGGCGACGTACTTGAACGGGGAGGGTATGTACAGCCCGAACATCAGCTGGCTTACCAGCGGCGCCAGGGAGGTGCCGAAGAAGGCTATGTAGACGAACTTCATGAAGGACTCTCCCTGGTGCCTGGCGTACAGCCAGACACCGGCGAGTATGAACCAGACGTTGAACAGGTTCTTGCCGAACATGGCGAACCCCGCCACTGTGAATATCGAGGCTATGGATATTCCCCTGATCCTCACCCTGTAGTAGACCAGGATCGAGGTGAACAGCAGCACCAGGATGCCGCTGTTGAGAAACGCGGCACCGCGGCCGCCGACGTAGAAGTAGTCGGAGATGAGGTAGTCCGGCTCAACGATGATCCTCAACAGGCCGGATAGGCAGGAGACCGTAGGGTCTGTGTACAGGCCGACGGTGCACAGGGTCGCGCCGAAGAGATAAAGAAAGAGCCTCTTTACCCCCTCCCCTACCAGGAAGCGCTCGGCTCCGAACTTTCCAGTGAGCTCCCCCATCGTCACACCGCCCCTTCGAGGGCGGAGCGCGGACCCTTCCCGCCCGGGCTGCAACCGTGCTGCGTCACGACCGAACCCATCTTACTACCCCCCTCAGGCTGTTCCTTATGAAGTACCCCTCCTTCTCCCTCTGCGCCGGCCTCAGATAATGCCAAAGGCCGAGTTGCGGATCCTCCCGCGTCACCTCCTCGAACAGTGCCTCGACCGCCTCCTCCTCGTCCGAGGCCGCGCAGGCGCGCGCCCTCTCCTCCCATTCGCGAAACTGGACGATAGCCCCCTCGAGGGTTCCCGCCGCGTCCTCGGTCCAGCCGTAGTGGCTGAGGCACAGGTACTTCGCGCCGCACTCGGTCATGAGCATCTCCATGGATTTGTACAGGGCCGCGCCGTCGAGCCTGGGCGGGGTGGCGGGAAAGCGGTACGGAGGTGCGTCGGGGGACTCGCCATCCTTGAGCCAGAGCGGACGGACGGCCTCCCCCAGCCCAACCCCGGCCGCCTCGCCGGGAAAGAGCACCCTGCCGAACCCCGCCTGGAGGACGTAGGAGTTGTGGTGCGACGCGTGTCCGGGGGTCGGGATCACGGTGATACCGTCCAGCGGCGGGGAGGACGTGTCTATGAACCTGTCGGGCGCGGCCGGGCGTATCGGGCCGAATGCGTCGGCGATCTCATCGCCCAGAGTCGCCCTAGTGGCCTCCTCCAGCTTCTCCGGCCGTACAAGGTGCCTTACGCCCCTCTCGGGCGCGAGCACCAACGCCTCGGGGAAGAGCTCCAGCAGGTCGGCGACCCCTCCCGCGTGGTCCGCGTGGACGTGGGTCAGCAGGACCAGGTCGAGCCTGTCGACCCCCAGGGAGCGCAGCGAACGCCCGAGGTGCGCGACGGAGGCCGAGGGGCCGGTGTCGACCAGTATATTCCTGCCGCCGCGCGGATCGCGTAGGAGCCAGGAGGACAGGTGGTGATCGAATCCGGGGAGCGGGAGGGGCAGGTCGAGCATGTACAGCGCCGACCCGTCTCCCTCGTGGACTGCGAAAATTCCGTTGTCACGGTCGAGGTTGAAATCTTGCACCAAGTTTCCTCCTATTGCTGTAATATGAGGGAATGTTACGTTGTTATTATACTCAATCCGGCGAACCGCCGCACCCCTCCGCCGGCACCAGTCGCAGGAGAGCCTCCGACGACCTCATCTCTCGGAACTCCCTTCTCAGGAACCACCCGCCCGCCAGCGCCCCCCCGAGGTCGGACAGGGGCATCGACAGCCACACCCCGTCGATCCCGAGGATGGGCGGGAGCAGGAACAGGGGCAGCAGGATGAACAGGAAGTGCCTGGACAGGGTCAGAAACAGCCCGATCCGCGCCTTGCCTATCGCCTGGAATGTGTGGGACGCCACCAGGCTCACCGAGGCCATAATTATGCCGCAGTAGCCAAGGCGCATCCCCCTCGCGCCCATCGCCATCAGCTCCGCGTTGTCGGAGTTGAACAGGCGTATCATGTAATCGGGAACCAGCATCACCAGGGCGAAGCTCGCGGTGAAGAACAGGGCCCCGATCTTTATAGCGGCCAGCACGGAGCGGATCACCCGGTCGTAGTTCTTGGCCCCGTAGTTGTAGCTGATTATCGGCTGCACCCCGCCCGCCAGCCCCAGCACAGGCAGGAAGAACAGGCTGTCCAGGCTGAAGAATATCCCCATCGCCGATATGGCGAGGTCCCCGCCGTAGAAGCGCAGCGTCCGGTTGAACACGATCAGGATGTAGGTGAAGCTGACCTCGGTGAGAGCCGGGGCCGCGCCCACCGCCAGTATGCGGCGGATCACCGGCCATTCGAGCGCCAGGTTCTTCGCGCGGAAGCGGAGCGTCCCCCTCCTGCGCACGTAGAACATCACCGCCCAGGCCGCCGATATCACCTGCGAGATCAGCGTGGCTATTGCCGCGCCCGCCACCCCCATGTCCAACCCCAGGATGAAACAGGCGTCGAGCGCCACGTTCGCCCCTGCGCCGATGATAAGCGTGAACATCGCGTAGCGCGGGTTCCCCTCCGCCCGGATGAAGAAGTTCAGACCGAAGGCAAGGGTGGAGAAGAAGACCCCCCAGACCACGTACCCCATGTACTCGAGCGACATCGGCAGCAGGGTCTCGCTCGCGCCGGACAGCACCAGTATGCGCTCGGCGAACAGGGCGCCGAACAGGGTCAGAATCCCCCCGCCGCACAGGAGAAGCACTATCGCGTTGCCCATGGCCTTCTCGGCCCTGGCGTGCTTCTTCTCGCCCAGCGATATGGAGATGTGCGAGCCGGCTCCCACGCCTATCAGCAGCCCGAATGCTATCACCATTATCGTGAAGGGGAAGACCACGCTTATCGCGCCGATCCCCGCCGCCCCCACCGTCTGCCCGACGAAGAGCCTGTCTACGATGTTGTAGAGCGCGTTCGCCACCATGCCGACGATAGCTGGCAGCGAGAAGCGCAACATCAGGCGGCCGATCGAGTCGGTCCCCATTGCGTGTGATTTATCCAGATTCTTTTCCATAATTAACTTCCTCCGGGTACAATTTACCCTGGTGTATGATTATACCAGAGCGAACGCTCGATACTTCACGGCAAGCGAAATATTATACACCCTGGAGGCGGCATGACGGAGAAACCGCAATTCCCCTCGCGCCTGCATCTGTTGTGTGCCCCGTCGCACAAATCCGGCGAATTCATACTCGAGCGCAGGTTCGCACAGGTCTACGCGGCGGCCAACGGAATCGAGCTCGACTTCGAGTCGCTGCTCGCCGCCGTCAGGGAGTGGTGCGCGGCCGAGGGGGTGACGCGCAACGGGCAGTCCGCCGAATTCTCGGGGACGAGCGGCGCCGGCGCCTACTCCGGCACGGTCACCAGGTTCCGCGACGAGGTCAGCGTGATGATCCGCGTGGAGGGGGAGGGCAGGAAGCGCTATCGCGTACTTGGGGTGTTCGATGACTACTCCTGGCTGGTGATGTACCAGGAGCCGCTCACCGGCGAGTGGAGGTCCTGGCCGGGGGCGGCCCTGGACCACGAGGGGGTCGAGAGGGACAGGACGGACGAGCGCACCGCCCGCGATGGGTTCGAGTGGGTGCGCGGGCGCAGGATCATACCGGGTGCGAGGCTGATTCGGGGGGACGTGATCGTGGCAGAACACCGCGCCCCCCTGCGAGGAAGATGACAGGCCGGGTGCGCGCCCCGGCCCGGTCCGTCACACTGCCTCCATCCCGCCTATCGCCTTCCGCAGCGCCGCCTCGGCCTCGGGCGGAAGCTTGTCCAGCCCGCCCTTCTCGGTCGCGCGCGACACGACGAAGGACAGCCGGTCCCTGAGACGGGACAGCAGCTCCCGGCGGTAGTTCTCATCGTCGCGGTCGATCGGGAAGGAGTGAAGATCGATCGTCTCTATGTCGCTGAAAGCAAGCAGGGGGGCGAACTCCGCGGTCCCCTCCACGATCGACTCCACGATGCCCAGCGTGTCCGCCGGCTTCACCTTCCTGCCCATGAAGTCGCCGGTGTTCAGTATGTAGCAGGCGACCCCGTCCTCGAAGAGCGACCTGAACCGCTCGTAGTCGACCGATAGCGGGTAGGTCCGGAACGGGTTCGCGTAGGACTCGATTACCAGTGCGTTCGGGTCCACACCCGAGGCCAGGCGCTCGGCGGACGTCCTCTTGGTGGCCAGGGTGGCGCCGAGCACCGCCGCCAAGTCCGGGTCCTTGAGCTTCAGCACGGGCGGCAGGGAGGAGTCCTTCATCAGCCAGAATATCGCGTCGATGGGCTCGTCGATCCTGTCCACCCTCCTGGGCGACCAGAACCTGGACTTTATCGCCCTGCCGTTGCCGTTCCGCAAGTCCTCGGTCACGGCCTGCAGCAGCCCGTCGCCCCCCCGGGTGACGCCGCAGTTCTGAAGGGATATGATGAACCTGTTGTCGTCGCACCCCATCGGGTAGTCCTGCACCTTGTCGAAGTAGGAGGGCTCGAGCGCGATCGAGTACTTCTCCTTCGTCTGGATGACGAAGGCGTCGTCGTGCAGCACGGTCACGTCGTACTTGTCGCCGTGGCGCGCGTGGGTTATGGTCGACTTGCCGGAGCCGGACAGGCCGAACACCGCCGCCACGAAGGAGCGACCCCCCTGGAGGTTGTACCGCTTCAGGCCGCCGTGGCAGGAGGTGTAGCCGTTGCGGGCGGCTATCCCCCACGCCAGGGTCAGGGTCCCCTTCTTGAGCTCGCCGAAGTAGCGCATCCCGAGCACCGCGGCGCAGTTGTGCAGCGGGTCGAAGAAGGCCAGCCCGTAGGGGTAGTCGGGCGAGGACCAGTCCGGGTCCGCGAACACGAAGATATCGCCGTCGGCCATCCTCCTCGAGGAGGCGTACATTCTGTCGTAGCCCTCGTTCATGTACTGGAAGTTCAACAGCCAGTTGTAGACGAGGTTCTCGAAGCCCTTGGGCACCATCAGGTGCGCCTTGACCATGAAGTCCTCCTGCAGGCCGATGTACGCCTCGGCCGAGTAGAAGGTCCGGAACCTGGCCCCGTAGACCGCCTCTCTCAGCAGGGGGGCGAGGTCCGCCATGTTGACTCCCGGCTCCCCCACGATCTTCCTGGCGGCCGCGCACCGCCCCACCACCGTGCCGTCGTTCATCAGCAGGACGTTCGCCCCGGCCGGAAGCCCCTGCTCCACCGGCCGGTGAACAGGCATCCCGGTCATCTCCACAGTCCCCGGGGACCTCCGCGCAAGCTCGTAGGCCTGTTCGAGGCTAGTCACCGGGACCACGTTGTTCCCGTAGAAGGCCGACTCGATCGTGGTCCTGGCCTGCGACTTGATCTGCGAGAAGCTCGCTGGATCGGTGTAGAACTCAACGGTAGACAAAACGCTCTCCTCTTTCTCCCCTGCCGGGGCGATTATCTCCGGGGGGCGCGCCCTCGGACGTATCCATTGTAGCTAAAAACGGTGCCGCCTACAGCCCTCTCTCCGCGCGAATGCGCCCGTAGGCCTCCTGGATCTGCTGGAACCTCCTGGAGGCGAGGGCCACGAACTCGTCGTCGAGCTTCTGCCCTATGAACTTGTCGGGGTGGTAGCGGGCCGCGAGCTCGCGGTAGCGTTTTTTTATCTCCTCGTCCGACGCGGAGCGAGAACAGCCCAGCACGGAGTAGGGGTCGCGTCCTGCGCGGGGCGGCGGGTCGCCGCCCGACGGGCCCGAGCGCCCGCCCCTTCCGGAATCGCCGGGGCTGCCGGCGCCGCCGGCGCCGGGGGGAGCATACCACCCTCGCATCGCGTCCCTCATTATCCTCGAGAAGACCAGGAAGAGCAGCAACGGGGCCGCTCTGAGCAAAAGACGAAACAGAAACACCGAGAGACACAACCTCCCTTTTTGTTGCACTCATTCACTAGCCATTCGGTAGAT
>CAYWKH010000056.1:0-13923 GCA_964458805.1 uncultured Synergistaceae bacterium | reverse complement strand
ATGATGAAACCGCTCTTCTCCGGGTTCCTGAAGAAACTCTCAAGAGGAAGCGGCTGCTTATCCTCGAATGAGGTCTCCGCCCCGACCGTCTGAACTACGGTCAACCCCAGGATGATCGCCGACACCGTCAACAGTGTGAACTTCAATTCTCCCTCACCTCAACCTTCCATGGTTTTACAGAGGTTCGCGAAGCAGAGCGCCCCTTGTCCTCATCGTGCATGTTAGCAGGGAGGGCCGCCTTTTTCAACAGCTCAGCGGAAATACAGAGAGGGGACGCTTACCGTTTCCGTGGGTTGATTATGGCCGGTAGATTCCGCTCGCGTCCGAGATGGCGGGGGTTTAATCGTTGACCCAAAACGACGGAGGGCGTAAACCCCCCGGCGTGAATGCGAGACTCCTCCTCCAGCATTCCAGGGTTCGCGTACAGGTAGAGAGCTGTCGCGGCCATGTACTTGGCCACCGTGAGACTGGCCTTGAACGCGGGCGGCACCTCGTAGCATTTAGTATATTGTATGCCTTGACAGTCACATTTTTTCATGATATCTGTTTTACATTGAAACAAAGCTAGTGAGTTCTTCAGTGGGCACGTTATCTCTGCGGCATGGTATTTTACGTACGAAGTACGATCATAGCTACGGAGAGGAGAGATCTCTTGGGACAGATGGTGCTTTTGCGCAACGCAAGGCCCCTGCTGGCGGATCCGGCGGCATTGCGCGGCGGCGTGGTCGATATCCTTGTCGCGGGTGGATCCATAGTCGCCCTTGAACCCCGCCTCGATACGGGGGGCCTGGACGTATTCGAGCTTGACCTGGAAGGAAGGTATGCGCTCCCGGGTCTAGTGGACGGACATGTCCATTTTCTTGGAGCCGCGGGCGACGAGGGGCTGTCCAGCAAGACCCCCGAGATCTTTCTGGGTAGCTTCATGAGAGGAGGCGTGACCACGGCCGTTGGATGCCTTGGCTTCGGTCGCGGCAACGAGAGCCTCAAGCATCTGTGGATCAAGGCGCAGACCCTGGCTGCCGAGGGCCTTTCCACTTACATGTACACGGGCAACTTCGAAACCCCGTCCCCTT
The DNA here is from genome assembly GCA_964458805.1 of uncultured Synergistaceae bacterium. GTDB lineage: Bacteria > Synergistota > Synergistia > Synergistales > Aminobacteriaceae > JAAYLU01. The sequence continues at coordinate 12,850 of CAYWKH010000056.1, read as the reverse complement.
CGATCACCGGGAGCCCGGCGGAGGACATTGTCCTCGTGCCGCAGGTGAGGGGAGTAAAGACCACGATTGCGGACAGCTGCAGCTCCCACCCGTCTGTGGAAGAGATGGCGCGGCTCGCAAGCGAATCGTACATCGCGGGGTTGCAGAGCGGCAAGCCGGGCATGCTTCATGTGCACGTCGGGCATCACGGGGATCCGTACTTCTTTCTTGAGAAAGTAAGAGAGCACTCCGGCGTCCCGTCGAAGCAGCTTGTCCCCACTCACTGCAACTGGAGCGACGACCTCGTGGAAGGAGCTGTCGAATACGCGCTAAGGGGGGGGTACGTTGATTTCAGCACGATCCTGGATACTGCCCGAGGAAGCAAGACCTCGGTGAAGGCGGGGCGGGCGGTCAGGCGGATGCTCGACGGAGGGGCGCCTCTGGAACGGATCACCCTCAGCACCGACGGCAACGTTGGTATGCCGATCCGAAATGCGGAGGGAGAACAGACAGGGCTCTATCTCGAGCGCGTCTCCTCGCTCTGGGACGAGATTCGCGATCTTATCGCCGACGGAATGCCCCCCGGGGACGCGGTGGCATTGGGAAGCAGATCTCCGGCGCAGCGCCTCGGACTCTTTCCCCGCAAGGGATTCTTGGGGAAAGGGTCGGACGCCGACATAGTCGTCCTGGGAGACAAGTGGGAGATTGAATACGTCTACCTAGGAGGTCGCCTTGGGCTGGACCGCGGCGAGCCCGTGATCCGCAGTCTCTTCGAGGCCGATATTCTAGCTGATGGAAGGAGAGGAGGCGAGTGATGGAATCGGTTTCGATTCGCGGGGAGCGCTGGTTTCCCAGCGATAAGTCGTTTTCGGAGGACATGCGCGATTATTGGGGTGATTGGTACTGCGATTCCGAGGTAGGGACTCTGCGGGCCGTGCTCCTGCACCGTCCCGGGCCGGAGCTGGAAGCGGTCGAAGACCCCGCGGCAGTGCGGTTCAAGGCCTTGATGAACCCCTCGAAGGCAAGGAAACAGCAAGACTTGATGGCGGAGCTTTATCGTAGCCAGGGAGTGGAGGTGCATTACTCGGAAAAAAGCCGTTTGGACCGTCCGAATTCTCTTTACATGCGCGACCAGGTGCTGATGACACCGGAAGGCGCCATCGTGTGTCGCCCCGCCATGGAGGCCCGCCGAGGCGAGGAGCGATACGCTGCCGAGGCTCTGGCCGCGCTTGGCGTGCCGATTCTCAAGACAATAAACGGAGAGGGCATCTTCGAGGGTGCCTGCCTTATGTGGGTGGACAGCGCAACCGTGGTCGTGGGTACAGGGTGCAGGGCCAACGCGGCCGGCGTGGCTCAGGTTGAGAGGGAACTTCGAGACATCGGAGTTGCGAACTTCATCCGGTTCCAAATTCCGTACGGACATGCGCACCTGGACGGGATCATGAACTTCCCGGACAGAAAGACGGTCATGATCTTCCCGTGGCAGGTGCCTTACGAGGTGTGCCGGTCCCTGCTTGATCTCGGGTTCAGCATAGTGGAAAACCCGCACGTGGAGGAGGTAAAGAACACTTTCGGGATAAATTTCGTCGCACTCCGCCCCGGCAAGGTCGTGATGCCCTCTGGAAACCCGCGGACGAAAGCGCTTCTGGAGGAGGCAGGTGTCGAGTGTCTGGAGCTCGACCTGTCGGAGATTGTAAAAGGGTGGGGCGCGATGCACTGTATGACCGCGTTTTTGAAAAGGGATCCGATCGCTTCATGCTAGCCGACTCCTCGAAGCAGCCTGTGTCGGCCAGGATACAGGCGATAGAGATGGCCACCGAGGGGACCTTCAAGCGTCATAACGCCATGGAACGTCTGCTGACGAAGCTGGCGGGGCCTGACTTCTCCGTCGAGGTGACGGGCCTTGAAGAGGGCCCGAAATCCTTGGAGACCGGCTACGATATCGCTCTGGCGGGAAAGGGCATCCTGGACGCTGTGAGGCTGGCGGAGGGGCGGGGTTTCGACGCCGTTTTGCTGTGCGGCGCTCTCGATCCTTGTCTCGAATCGGCGCGCGAAGCGGTTCGCATACCTGTCGTCGGAGCCGGGCAGGCTGCCTGTCTGACGGCCTCTTCGCTTGGCCGGCGCATCGGTGTTCTGGCGGTGGTAAAGTCGCACATAGCCCCGCTCAGGGATATGGTGTTCAGGGCCGGCTTGAATCCCGATCGCGTTCTTTTCAGGTCGATAGAGATTCCGATTCCATTCCTGAGGCAAGACGTGGAGAGGACTCTTTCCCGGCTGCGGGAGGAGGGCGAACGACTGCTCGAAGAGGGTGCGGACGTGCTGGTCACAGGTTGCACCTCGGTTGACGAGGAGGGGCTTGAGCGCCTGTCGGAGTGGCTTTTCACGCCTGTTATTCACCCCAATATGGCCGGGACGCTGCTTGCGGCGACCCTGGTGCGTGGCGGATGGAGGCACGGAGTCAGGGCATACCCGCTGATCGACGACCCGGCGGGGCGTTACGGCGACAGGCTGGTGATGAGCTAGGGACGCCCCTTCGGGGCGACTGTGATGTTCAAACTGGGGAGGGAAAGAACGTGAGCTGGAAATCACGCAAAATATCTGTAATACTGCTGGCGCTGTTCTGTTGCACGATGTTGATTACCGCGGCCGCGGCGGCGAAGCCCGAGCCGAAGGGGACGCTTACGATAGCACCAGGATCCGACGTTATCAACCTGAATCCCCTGAAAGCGGCGGACTCCTTCTCTCATTACGCTCTTTACCTTATATACGACACGCTGTTCACGATAGGCGAAGATCTGAACGCCAAGGGGGACCTCGTGGAAAAAACGGAGAACCCCGATGACAAGACCTACATCTTCACCATCCGTGAAGGCGTTGCCTTCCACGATGGCACGCCGCTCACCGCGGAGGACGTCAAGTTCACCTACGACTACGTTAGAAACAAGGAGAACGGGCACAAGTTCGCCACCAAGTTCGAGCCGATCACTGACATAGAGGTGATCGATCCCCTGCACGTCAAGTTCGTGACTGACGCTCCCTACGCTCCGCTTCTGTCTACTCTCACCATTCCCATCGCACCGAAGCATATTGCCGAGAAGGACGTGGAACTGCTGAACTCTCAGCCCGTCGGGTCGGGCCCCTACAAGTTCGTGGAGTGGAAACCGCAGGAACGTCTGGTGCTGACCGCCAACACCAATTGGTGGGGGGACGGCCCCAGGATAAAGGACATCGTATTACGTCCGATAGCGGAGCCGACAACCCGGGTGACAGCGCTTGAAACCGGGGAGATCCAGATAGCGGACGGAGTTCCCTTCTCGCATGCCAAGGTGCTTCAGGACAGAGGGTTTGATTTCGTCTCCGTGGAGCCGCATGGCTACAACATGTTCGCCTTCAACGAGACGGTGAAGCCCTTCGACGACAAGAGGGTTCGTCTCGCGATGACGCTGGCGCTGAACCGTCAGGAGATAACGGACTTCGTCTGGTACGGGCTCAACAATCTGGTCAACAGTCCGGTAATACAGCGCTCGTGGGCTTGGAACCCGGACGTGACCAACTATCCGTACGACCCGGGCAAGGCCAGGGAACTGCTCGCTGAGGCAGGGTATCCCGACGGGTTCTCGGTCAAGCTGTTTCACGAGGCGGACGAGAACGTCAAGAAGTGGGTGGAAATAGCCCAGCAGCAGTGGGCCGACGTTGGTATCAAGGTCGAACTCATGTCCAAGGAGTGGGGAGCCTTTTTCAACGATATCATCGCCGGAAAGTACGACCTCTGCGCCTGGCAGTGGATAGGGCAGAGCGACCCGGACGGCGGGATGTACCGTATGTTCCATTCCGTCAATTTCGCTCCCTACGGTTACAACTGGGTGTTTTACAAAAACGACCGTGTGGACGAGCTCCTGGAGGTCGGGCGAACGGTCCTCGACCAGGATAAACGGGCTGAAGCCTACCGCGAGGCGCAGAAGATCGTGACTGACGACTGCGTCTACATCTACCTCGCGGATTATCGCAAATCGATGGCCATGTCCCCGAAGGTGAAAGGCTTCGCCTATAGTCCGTACGACTACCTGAGAAGCCTGGCTACCGCATCTCTCGAGGAGTAAAAGGGGCGTGCCGGGCGGGCGGGAAGCCCGCCCGGCCTACGGAGGACCGCCGCAATGACCCGATATATTCTTAACCGGCTGATGCAGAGTGTTTTGGTGCTGCTGGGCATCAGCGTGATTGTCTTCGCCATGGTGCAAATGATCCCTGGCGGCCCGGCGCTTATGATACTCGGAGAGGACGCGAACCCGGAACAGGTGGCGATACTCGAGCACAAGCTGGGTCTCGACAGGCCTCTGTGGGTGCAGTATGCCACGTGGCTCGGCAATGTGGTCAGGGGGGATTTCGGCGTCTCCTACCAGGACGGCCGTCCGATCATGCCCGACCTGTTGGATCGCATGCCGGCCACCCTTGAGCTATTGGCGGCGGCGATGTTCGTGGCTGTGGTCATAGCCATCCCGGTCGGGGTGATTTCGGCGGTGAAACGCAATTCACTCTTCGATACCGTCGGGCGGGTTTTCGCCCTGGTGGGGGTATCGATGCCAGGGTTCTGGCTCGCTCTCGTCCTCATCCTCATCTTTGCCAAGGATCTGCGCTGGCTGCCGGCGTCCGGGCGCGGGGACTGGAGACACTTGGTCATGCCCGCGGTGGCGCTTGGCTTTACTCTTGCCGGGCTCCTCACCCGCATGGTGCGTTCCAGCGTTCTGGAGGTGCTGGGAGAGGACTATCTTAAGACCGCCCGCGGGAAGGGACTGTCGGAGTTCGTGGTGATCTTCAAGCATGCCTTGAGAAACGCCATGCTTCCCGTGATTACAATCATCGCCCTTCAGGCAGGCAATCTGCTCGGCGGCACGATAGTCATCGAGTCAGTGTTCGCCTGGCCTGGCATAGGTCGTTTCACCTACATGCGCATGCTTCAAAGAGACATACCGACGATTATGGGCAACCTGATACTTTTCGCCACGCTTGTGTGTATCCTTAACATACTGACCGATCTGCTTTACGCGGTATTCGATCCGCGTATCCGCTACCGGAGGAGTTGAGCCAATGAGTCGTGCGAATGGCGGCATGGCTGTTTTCAGGCGGCTTGTCCGCAACAGGCTGGCTCTTCTGGGTCTGGTCCTTGTGGCCCTGAACCTGGCTATGGTGCTTTTCGCCCCTGCGATAAGCCCCTACGAGCCCTTCAAAATGTCGCTCTCCGAGAGGCACTCTCCTCCGGGCGCAAAACACCTACTGGGCACGGATTTTTTCGGTCGAGACATATTGAGTCGCATAATACACGGCGCACGCGTCTCGTTCCTGCTCGGGATCACCGTGGTAAGCTTCAGCCTCGCGGTCGGGACCACCCTGGGGCTGGTGGCCGGCTATTTCGGCGGCTGGGTGGACTCGCTGATCATGCGCGTTACGGATATCTTCCTGACCTTTCCCTCCATACTCTTCGCCATGGCGATCATGGCGGTGCGAGGAGCCGGATTCAGCAACGTGGTCATCGCGCTGGTAACAACAACATGGACGGGTTTCGCCAGGCTGGTCAGGGCCGAGACCCTGTCGTTGCGCAGCCGGGAGTACATCCAGGCGGCGGAATCCATCGGAGCCCGCAAAGGACGCATACTATTGATGCACCTGCTTCCCAACGTCATGGCTCCCATAATCGTACAGGCCTCCATGGGAATGGCCGCCCCGATACTGACGGAGGCGGCGTTGAGCTTCCTGGGTCTCGGAATGCCCGCCGACGTCCCAAGCTGGGGATTGATGCTGTCCGTGGACAGGGATTTCATAGATACCGCGTGGTGGTCAGTTGCATTTCCCGGGTTGGCGATAGCCATGACTGTTCTGGGATTCAATCTACTCGGGGACGGGCTCAGGGACGCACTGGACCCGAAGCTCCGAGGCGTCTCAAAACGCTGACGGAAAGGAGACGGGCATGGAACGGATTCTTCTGGATTTCGAAAACCGCTCCGAACAGTTGCTTGGCGATCTATTCCGGCTTCTGAGGCAGCCCTCCGTAAGCATCACCGGAGAGGGCGTCAGGGATTGCGCGGAACTGACCGCGGAGCTGCTCTCTTCCGCGGGCGTTTCGTCACGACTGGTGGAGACGGACGGTCACCCTGTTGTCTTCGGGACTTACGACGAAGGGGCCCCCCGGACTCTTCTTGTTTATGGACACTACGACGTGATGCCGACGGGGAATCTTGAGGCGTGGAACACTCCGCCCTTCGATCCCGTTGTTCGGGACGGCAAGGTCTTCTGCAGAGGGGTGGCTGACAACAAGGGGCAGTTCTACGCCCATATCGCCGCTGTGAAGGTACTTAAAGAGAAGACCGGCCGTGTGGGCTGCAACCTGCGAATCGTAATCGAGGGCGAGGAGGAGACAGGAAGCCCGCATCTCGGCGCCTTCCTCGAAACACACCGGTGCGAGCTCCGTGCGGACGGTGCTTTCACCGCGGACGCACTGCAGCACCCCAACGGCCAGCCCTTCATACTTCCCGGGCTCAAGGGAGGACTAACGATTCAACTTTCATGCCCCGGGCCGCGGGTACCCTGCCACGGAGCAATGGCCGACATTGTTCCGAACCCGCTGTGGCGCCTTGTGCACGCACTTTGCGCTCTGAAAGGCCCGGACGGCGAAGTGCTGGTGCAAGGTTTCACCGAATCGGTACGTCCTCTTTCCCAACGGGAACGCGAGCTGTTGAATACGGCTCCGAACCCGATCGCGGAGGTGCGCAAGGACCTGGGCCTTGAACGGCTCCTCCCCGAGGCCGAGGAGAATTTCCACATAGCTCGCACACGGCCGACCTTCAACATCTCCTACATCGGCGACGGCGAACCTGGCGCGGGGCCTCGCCCGAACCTGCCGAGGGAGGCGAAGGCCTTCATCAGGATGAACCTAGTGCCGGATCAGGATCCTGCGGATATCGCCGGAAAAATTCGTTTGACGCTCGAAAAAGCCGGATACGGGGACATATCCGTCGTGGTCGTAAGTGCTACGCCTGCGTCCTGTACGGATGTGGACCACCCTTTTGTCCTGTTCGCGACCGAAATAGCCGGACAGGCCTTTCAGAGAGAGCCCTTGCTTTATCCGCGAGTCGTAGGCAGCGGACCGGATCACTATTTCACAAAAGTTTTAGGGCTGCCCAGCGTCTGGGTTCCCTACGCCGGGGCATTCTCAGAGACTCACGCTCCGAACGAAAACATGACGCTGAAGGCGATTTTCGAGGGCATGAGGAACAGCGCTCTGCTCTTCAGCGGCATGGAGCGCTACGAGCCGAAACAGGATCGCGGGGCGTCATGAGCGGCGCTATGCTTTCAGTCGAAAAACTGGTGACCACATTCTCCACCGACGACGGCCAGGTGACGCCGGTGGACGGGGTGTCGTTTACCGTCGGACGAGGGGAGACCGTTGGACTGGTCGGGGAGTCGGGGTGTGGAAAGAGCGTGACATCTCTATCCGTACTTCGGCTGTTGCCCTCGCCTGCGGGTCGGATCGCAGGAGGGCGGATCCTCTTCGAGGGACGGGATCTGGTCGCTCTTTCCGAGCGGGAAATGCGCAACATAAGAGGGCGGGACATCGCGATGATCTTCCAGGAGCCGATGACCTCCCTTAATCCGGTCTTCACCTGCGGGAACCAGATCATCGAGGCCTTGAGGCGGCACAAGCGGGTGAGCGTCGCGGAAGCCCGTGAACAAGCGCTCGAACTGTTGCGCCTGGTGGGGATACCAATGCCCGAGCAAAGATTGAATGCCTATCCACATCAGCTATCCGGCGGGATGCGCCAGAGGGTCATGATAGCCATGGCTCTTAGTTGCAATCCCCGGATGCTCATTGCCGACGAACCTACTACGGCACTCGATGTCACCATTCAGGCTCAGATCCTGGACTTGTTGAGGCAGCTGAAGCAGAGATTCGCCATGGCCGTTCTGCTCATCACGCACGACCTCGGCGTCGTGGCCGAAACAGCCGAACGGGTGGTGGTGATGTACGCGGGAAGGGTGGTGGAGGAGGCACCTGTGAGGGATATTTTCCACAAGCCGCTGCATCCCTACACTGAAGGTCTTCTACGATCCGTCCCAAGGCTGGACAGACGCTGCGGTAGCCTTTCCGTTATCGAGGGGGTGGCGCCGGACTTTTTCAATCTGCCCTCCGGATGCCGTTTCCATCCGCGATGTCCCCTTTCGGAGCGCCGCTGCACGGAGGAAGTTCCGAGGCTGATCAGCCCGGCCGAGGGTCGAAGAGTCGCGTGCTGGCGTTATTCCATCGAAAGGGGAGGCGTTGTATGACCACCGGGCAGGCACCCCTGCTTGAAGTGCACGGGCTGAAAAAATACTTCCCAGTCTTGGGCGGCGAGGGACTCTTCTCACGCGCCAAAGGTTGCATCAAAGCCGTGGACGGTCTTGACTTCGATCTTTTCAGCGGAGAGACTCTTGGCCTTGTAGGCGAGTCCGGTTGCGGCAAGACGACCGCCGGAAAGGCCCTGCTTCGGCTGATAGAGCCTACGGACGGATCGGTAAAGTTTGAAGGGCGCGATCTGCTGACCCTCTCCGGAGAAGAATTAAGGGTTCAGAGAAGGCAGATGCAGTTCGTCTTTCAGGACCCTTACGCATCTCTCAACCCACGCATGACTGTGGCAAGGATCGTGGGAGAGCCATTGATTATTCATGACCTGGCGGAGGGCGCCGCGCTCGAGAGTCGAGTCCATGAACTCCTTGACATGGTGGGCCTTCTCCCCGGCCATGCAAGTCGTTTTCCGCACGAGTTCTCGGGCGGACAGAGACAGCGCGTGGGGATAGCCCGCGCACTGGCGCTCAATCCCAAACTCGTAGTCTGCGACGAGCCTGTCTCGGCTCTGGATGTCTCCATCCAGTCGCAGATCTTGAATCTTTTGTCCGATTTGCAGAAATCGCTTGGCTTAACGTACCTGTTCATCGCGCACGGTCTTGCGGCGGTGAAGCAAGTATCCAACCGCGTCGGAGTCATGTACCTGGGAAAACTGGTCGAGCTCGCGGAAGGGGACGAACTGTATCACTCCCCCAGACACCCCTACACGGAGGCTCTTCTTTCCGCCATACCGATCCCGGATCCGGACATCCGCAGGGAGCGCATTCTGCTCGATGGAGATGTCCCCAGTCCGGAGAACCCTCCTTCAGGGTGCCGTTTTTCCACTCGTTGCAGAAGAGCGCGCGACCTGTGCCGTGTCGAGGAGCCGCCATGGACGTCGGATACAAGGGGGCACTTCTCCGCCTGTCATTATCCGCTCGATTGACAATCAGTCGGACTGAAAAACATTGAATATTGTATAAGGTTTAGAGGAGGCCAGAAACGGGGTCGTCCCTCTTTAGTTGGTCGTGTCTATTTGCCAAGCAAGGGAGCGGTCGGTTACAATACCCTGCCGAACGCGAAAAAACGAAGGAGAATCGACATGTCCGAGAAAATTCTTGAGACGGGCTTCGACGAGGAGCTGAAGAACAGCTACCTGTCGTACGCGATGTCCGTGATAACGGAGCGGGCCCTGCCGGACGCCAGGGACGGCCTTAAACCGGTTCAGCGGCGCATACTTCACGCCATGAAGGAGCTCTCCCTGGCTAGCGGCGGGCCGCACAAAAAGTCGGCCAGGGTGGTCGGAGAGACGATGGGAAAGTACCACCCCCACGGGGACTCCTCGATATACGAGGCCATGGCGCGAATGGCACAGCCCTTCTCGCTCCGCGTGCCCCTGGTGGACGGACAGGGCAACTTCGGCTCGCTGGACGGGGACTCGCCCGCCGCGATGCGCTATACGGAGGTGCGGATGGCCCCCGAGGGGGAGATGATGCACGCCGATGTCGGCGAGGAGACTGTCGACTTCGTCCCCAACTTCGACGAATCGCTCGAGGAACCGTCCGTCCTCCCCTCGGCCCTGCCGAACCTGCTGATAAACGGCGCCTCCGGGATAGCCGTGGGGATGGCCACGAACATCCCGCCCCACAACCCCTTGGAGGTGCTGTCGCTCCTGTCGGGATACCTCAAGGATGGCTGCTCCTGGAGCACGGCCGATACCGCGTCGCGGATGGCGGGTCCCGACTTTCCGACCGGGGGCGAGATAGTCGGCAGGGACGGCCTGCGTGAGATGTACGAGACCGGCAGGGGCAAGTTTACCCTGCGCGGCAAGGTCCACATAGAGGAGACTAAGAACAGAAACCTGGTCGTCATAACCGAGATACCATACGGCGCGACCAAGGCGCGCATCGTCAAACAGATCGCGGACAGGCTCGACGAGAGGGGAGTGGACGGCGTCGTGACCGTCCGGGACGAGTCCGACCGCTCGGGGGACCGAGTGGTGGTCGAGCTTCAGAAGAGGGCGGACCCTAACGCCGTGCGCGCCCTGCTGCTCTCGTCGACTCAGCTCTCGGGGACATTCGGCGGCAATATGCTCGCCCTAGTGGACGGCGCCCCCGCGACCATGAGCCTGAAGGATGTCTTCGACTGCTTCATCCGCCACAGGCGAGAGGTCGTGCGGCGCCGCACCGGGTTCCGGCTGAGCCGAGCCGAGGCCAGACTCCACATAGTGGAGGGGTTGCTGAAGGCGCTGGACCTGCTGGACGAGATAATATCCCTGATACGCTCGTCCAGGACTACTGCCGAGGCGAAGGCTGGGCTCGTGGAGAGGTTCGGCTTCTCCGCCCTTCAGGCCGACGCCATTCTGGACATGAGGCTTGGCAAGCTAGTGGGCCTGGAGCGAGATGCGCTGATCAAGGAGGAAAAGCAGCTGGAAAAGTCCATAGCCGAGTACCGCGCAATACTGGGCTCTGCGAAGAAACTCGACTCCGTGGTGGGGCGCGAATTCGACGGACTGGCCGCTCACTTCGCCAAGGGCCCGCTCGCCGAGAGGCGCACCGCTATACTGGACGAAGAGCCGGAGGCCAAGCGCGGGAAGGACTCGCCCGGACAGGCGCGTCTGTTGTTCGAGCAGCCCGGGCCTTGCGTCGTATCCATCGACGGCGAGGGCTACATTCGAAAGCGCGATGTGAAGCGCAGGCCCAGGGACGAGGAGGGGAGCGCGTATATCACGGAAGCCCTGGTGTTCGCCCTCGGGGACGACGGGCGCTTCTACTCCAGAGAACGCGCCGGAATCCCCGACTCGTCGACAAGGAAGTTATTGTCCGCGACCGACTTCTTCGGAGCGGAAGAGGGGGTGGCACTCGCGCTGATCTCCCCCGACATGCACGATACGGCGCTTTTCGTCTTCGCGGACGGATCTGTGAAACGGACTTCTCTTGAAGCCATGAGGGGGGATTCGACAAGAAGAAACACGTCGAGGAGCGCGGCCTCCATGATGGAGGGCGAGAGGCTGTTCGCCGCCATTCCCCTTAAAGACGAGGACGGCATGGACATTGTCCTTGTCTCGAAGTTCGGCAGGGCAATTCGCATTCCGGCAGAAAAGATACCGTTCAAGGGCGTGTCGGCAAGAGGTGTCGCTGGCATGGCGCTGGAGGAGGACGACTCCCTGGCCGCGGCCTTCGCGGCGCCGGAGGCGGAGAGCGCCCCGGATGGACTCAGCGCGGTTGCGCGAACGTCGAACGGCCTCTTCTTCCGCTTCGGGCTGGACTCTCTCAAGACTTCCGGGCGCGGAGGCAAGGGGCTCTACATACACAGGGGGGACAAACCCTCATTCGGCGAGGTTGTTCGAGCCGCGGCGCTCGCGCCCGGCGACGGTCTGATCGCCGACGACGGGACCGTCCTGCCGATGGAGAGCGTCGGTCTCAGGGAGATCGGAGAGCACACCCTGGTCTCCATGACCAGGATCGACGGTACAGGCGAGCTGCGGGTAGAGCGGGCCAGGAACGGAGGCAACGGGGCATGAGCGGCGCAAAGTACGACGGGAGTTCGATAAAGGTCCTCGAAGGGCTCTCCGCAGTCCGACTGAGGCCCGCCATGTACATTGGCGACACCGGGCAGAGAGGGCTGCACCACCTCGTATGGGAGCTCGTCGATAACTCCGTCGACGAGGCGCTTGCCGGACACTGCTCGCAGATCGCCGTCCGCCTGGCTGCCGACGGCTCCGTCACGGTCGCGGACGACGGCAGAGGGATGCCCGTCGACCCGCACCCGCAGAAAAAAGTGCCAACCTGCCAGGTGATAATGACGATGCTTCACGCGGGGGGAAAGTTCGGAGGCGGGGCTTATACCGTGTCGGGCGGACTGCACGGTGTGGGCGCGTCGGTGGTGAACGCGCTTTCGGCGTCGCTTCAACTGACGATTCGCAGGGACGGGCGGGAGTACTCCATGGAGTTCGCAAGGGGCGAGGTGACGGCCGAGCTGTCCTCAAGACCCGCCGCCGACCGCTCCACGGGCACGACTGTCCGTTTCGTCCCGGACCCCCTGGTTTTCAAGTCGGGGACGGCGTTCGACCCGAAACTGATCGAGCGCCGGCTGCGCGAGGTATCCTACCTAGTCCCGGGGCTCTCCCTGACCTTGGAGATCGTCGGCGCGGACGGGGAGGCCTCCAGCGAGACCTTCGTCAACAGGGACGGGATCGAGGCTATGGTCGAACGGCTGGCCAGGAACACCGCTCCTCTGTTCGACGGAACAGTGGCCTTCTCCGGCAGGGCGGGGGACACCGACGTATCCTTCGCCTTCAAGTACGTGGACGACTACACGGAGAGGGTATTCTCCTTCGCCAACCTGATTCCCACCGCCGAGGGGGGCACGCACGTGGCCGGCTTTCGCGCGGCTCTAACCAGGGCGGTCAACGAGTCCGCGAAGAACGAGAGACTGCTGAAAGCGGGAGACGACAACATCCAGGGTGACGACCTGCGCGAGGGGCTGCTCTGCGTGCTCTCCGTAAAGCTTCCAAAT
>CAYWKH010000055.1:0-14134 GCA_964458805.1 uncultured Synergistaceae bacterium | reverse complement strand
GGTCGAGGAGTCCCGCGCCGGGGTCGACGACGTATCCTCCCAGATGGAGAGCCTCGCCGCGTCGGCCCAGGAGATAACCGCCTCCGTCGAGGAGGTGGCCAGCGGCGCGCAGTCCACGGCCCAGAAGAGCACCGAGATGGCGGGCGAGGTGGAGCAAGCAAGGGCCGCGGGCGAGGAGGGGGTCGTTGCGGTGGGCAAGGCGGTCCAGAGCATAAGGAAGGCGGCCGCCAACGCCGAGGGGTCGGCGAAAGAAGTCAAGAGCCTGGGCGACAGGGCCCGCGAGATACAGAACTTCGTCGCGCAGATAGGCGGGATAGCCGACCAGACCAACCTTCTGGCTCTGAACGCGGCTATTGAGGCGGCGCGCGCGGGAGAGGCCGGAAGAGGCTTCGCCGTCGTGGCCGAGGAGGTTCGCAAGCTGGCCGAGGAGAGCAACGAGGCCGCGAAGAAGATCGCCGACCTGGCCTCGATAATCACCAAGGACCTGGACAAGGTCGTGTCGGCGACGGAGGGCAACGCCAAGGACTCGCACGAGTCCAGCGACCTGGCCGAGGAGACGCGCGAGACGATAGACCGCATGATGGAGGCCCTGTCAAAGATAGCGTCCGCGACCCAGGACATGGCGGCCGTGTCGGAGGAGCAGGCCGCATCCAGCGAGGAGATAGCCGGCGCTGTCCAGAACATAGCGTCCAGGGTCGCGTCGTCCGCGTCGTCGGCAGATCTGGTCAGGGGCCAGATGGCCGAGGTCGGCACGTCCGCGGAGCGGGTGGCTCAGGGGTCGGAGCAGATCGCGGGGCTGGCGGCGGAGCTGAACGGCCTGGTGCACGCGTTCAAGATCGAAAAAGGCGGAGCTGTCGCCAAGTCCCCGGCCAGGGGGCTGATCCCCGTGAAGGGCAGGTAGCGCCGCGCCGCGCCGCCCCGGGCCATGTTCGACGCTCGGGGCGGCCTTTCGCCCCCGACCATTACTTCGACCTCAGGCCCGCAGAGCAGGCAGGTCGTCCCTGTCCAGCCGGAACCTCTCGGTCATCCTCCTGATCTCGTCGGCGGTCTCGCTCACATCCTGGGTTCCCGAGTTGACCCTCTCCATGGCCGAGGCGGTCTCCTCCATCATCGAGGCCAGGTTTCGCACGTGGTCGTCGGTGCTCTCCACCACCCTGGCCACGGTGTCTATCAGGGCTATCACCCTGTCGGACTTGGCCACCTCCTCGTCGGTGGTCTGGATGATCCTGCGGATGTCGTGGACGGAGCCTTCCACCGCGCTCCGTATGCGCTCGAGGGCCTCGCCGGCGTTGTGGGCCACCGCCACTCCCTCGTCGACGCCCTCGCGGCTCGTACTCATCGAGGCTACCGCGGAGCCAGTGCCGTCGAGTATCTTCTGTACCAGGTCCGCCACCTCGCGAGCCCCCTGCTGCGACTGCTCCGCCAGCTTCCTCACCTCGTCGGCGACGACGGCGAAACCACGCCCCGCCTCGCCCGCGCGCGCCGCCTCTATCGCTGCGTTCAGCGCGAGCAGGTTTGTCTGGTCCGCGATGCCGGTTATCGTGTCGCCGACCACTCCGATCCTCTGGGAGTAACCGTCAAGGCTGCGAAGCAGTTCCTCGGTCTCCCCCACGGACTCCTTTATGCTCTCCATGGTAGAGATGGTCCTGGCCACGGTCTCCCGCCCCTCGGACGCCGCAGCCGCCATGTCGGCGGAGCTCTTGTCCGCGCCTGAGGCGAGGTTCTTGGAAATCTGGATCAGGTTGCTCATCTCGAGCATGACCTCGGAGGACTCAACCGAATTTGCGCGGCCGGTTCCCGTCTGTTCGGTAAGTTTGGCGTTGCTCTCGGATATCCCGGACGTCGAGCTGGTGACCTCCTCGGCCGAGGCGGCGGTCTCCCCGGAGATCTCCGACAGGTGGACGGCCTTCTCCTTAAGATCACGGATCATCTCCCTCTGGGAGGTTATCATGTCGGCCATTGCGTCCGCCGTGGCGCCGAGCTCGTCGCGCGAGCGCACGCCGATGTCCGAGCGCTCGTGCCACAGTTCGCCCGCCCCGACCCGCGCCATGAAGCCCGCGATCAGGCGTATCGCCCCGACAAGCCTCCTGACCAGCAGCCACTGCATCAGCCAGCCGAGCAGCAGGGCGCACCCCGCCGCGAACGACACCGTGCGCACGACCGACCATCGAACAGCATTGACCGCTGTCATCGGCATTCCCGCGAAGTATATGCCGACAGGCTTGCCGTCGCTTCCCTTGATGGGCTCGTAGGCCGTGATGTAGGGAGCGCCCAGGATCGTTGCCTCGCCGTAGTAGGATTTTCCGGACAGCACGATCGACGAGACCGCTGGGTCCAGTTTCGTCCCCACGACCCTCTTTCCGTCCTGCACTATGGTGGTCATGAGGCGGACGTCTCCTGCGAAGATGGTGACCTCCGCTCCAAACTGCTTCTTTGCCCTGTCCACGTACTCCTCACGCGAGAAGCTCTTGCCCGCCGAGAGCACTCCGACCACCGCCCCGGAGGCGTCTTCGACCGGCACCCCGGTGCGAACCGAAAGGGGTATGACGGTGCCGGGCTCTATGAAGGTGGAGACCTCCCCCTTCAGCGCCCCCGCGACGTTCATCTGGTTGAGCACGGAGTCGCCGCTATTCTCCGGCTCGTGCAGGCGTGCGACCGCCGTCCCGTCGGCGTCGGCCACGGTGATGAAGTCGAGTCCGCTCTCCTTCCAAACGGGTGCGATCTTGCGAATAAGGGCGGCCGTGTCTCCCGAGCGGACCTCGTCTGCTATCTCCACCTGCTCTGCTATAAGGCGAGACAGGGCTTCTGTCTCTTTACGCTCGGCGTCAAGAATGCCCTCAAGTCCGGCGACCGCCTGCCTGGCCTTGGCTCTGGCCTCCTCCTCGAGCTGTCCCGAGAAGACGGACACCGCTATCGCAACGGTGATAAATACTGGAATCAGGGACGACAGCGCCGAGACCCCGACCAGCTTGGTCATCACGGAGAAGCCCGACGTGCCTCGACTCGCTGAACCGCTGCCCTTTATTCGCATTTACTACCTCTCCTTTAATCATATTTTCAAGAAATGAAAATCATTATATCATGTCTCGTCACTAGACAAGACAAATCGCGGGGGCGCGGGATAAAACCCTCCCGGCACCTCCGCGATTCTCCGGGGCGGTTCGGCCGCCCCGTCGCGTCTACAGCGTCTTCTTGCTCACGTACTCGCTGGTCATGGCCGAGAGCAGGCCGCCGTAGCTCAGGTCGAACTCCATCATGTCGCCGACCTTGAGCGGCCGCTCGCACCTCGTGACGTCGATCAGCATGTGGTCGCTGCTCGCGCCGATTATCTCCGCCCCTCGGTCTCGGGGGAACAGGCCGTCGATGCGGACGTCCTGCCTCCCTATGGCCAGGATGGCGCGCCTCATGATCCCCTTGTCCTCGAACACGGGCGTCTGGCCGAAGGCGTCCCTGCCTATCTCGCCGATCGGCATGGATGGCTTCTCCTTCAGCTCGACGACCTCCGCGGTCAGGGTGAACACGTCCCTGTGAGTGCCGGGGATGCGGGCGCCGTCGGCGGTCTCCAGCCCGAGGACTATTGACTCGCCCAGGCGCAGCAGGTTGACCCGCCCGGGCAGCCCCTCGGACTGCATCAGCTTGAGCGACGAGGAGTTGCCGCCGGAGACAATCCTGAGCTGCACGCCGCAGGCTGTCTCTATCTCTCCGGCTATGCGGACGAGCTCTCCGAGGTTGTCGGTGCTGGGCAGCACTCCCCCGTAGCAGGTGAGGTTGACCCCCACCCCCGCGAGGACGAGGCCGGGCATCTCCACTATCCTGCGCGCGACCGGCACCGCGTCCTCCTTCAGGACCCCCTCGCGCAGGTCTCCGAGGTCGACCATCAGCAGCACCTCGTGGGTCCTGCCGGCGCGGACCGCCGCGCCCGACAGGGCCTCAAGGGTCGCGACCTCGGAGTTGAGGCTTATGTCGGCCACCTCGACCACCTCGTCGGCCCGCGACGGGGAGGGCAGGCGCAGCAGCATCTTCGGCAGCGGGATGTGCTTCATCCTCCGCAGGTTCTCGACGCGGCTGTCGGCTAGCCAGCGGACCCCGCAGGACGCCTGTGCGGCGGCCACCTCGGGGATCGCGCAGTAGACCTTGGTCACGGCGGCCACATCCACCCCCCTCCTGGAGCAGAGCTCGACCAGGTGACGGGTGTTGTGGCGCAGCTTGTCCAGGTCGATGAATAGGGCCGGGTAACGGAGTTTGTCTTCTGTCATCTCTTGTTCTCCTGTCCTGTCTATTTGCCCGGGCGGGCGCTCAGACGGCCCTGTCCGCGGGGTTCTCGACGCTGTCCAGCCCGAGACTGCGCCTCAGCAGCGCCAGGGCGTCCTCCGGGTACTTCTTCGCCAGCACGCCGAGGGAGGCCATTATGTAGTCGCGGTCCACGAGGGCCTTGACCCCCGCCGGAGGGTAGAGCTCGAGCCCCTTCTTCATACCTCCCGCCGCCTCGAGTATCCTGCGCCCGCCGGGCAGGCGGGTGAGGGCTCCGCCCGTGCCAATGACGTACTCCACCGCGGTCAGGTCCTTCCCCTCCGCGATGGTCCTCTTTCCTGTGGCGGTGTAGTAGTGGCGTATCACACCGGCGTGGCGCTGCAGGGAGAGCACCAGGGCCTCGCGCGCCATCCTCTCTATGAAGCGGGTCTCCCTCTCGGTCTCCGGTATGGGGTTTGCGCGCGCTATCAGGTCGTCGAGGTCGGGGAAGTCCGCGAGAAGCCTCTCCGTGTCCGCCTGCTCGGCTATGTGATCGAGGTTAAGGTATACCCCGAGGTCGCCCTCGACGGTCCGCTTCGCGACGGGTTCGGGTGTTATCGTGATGGCGTTTATCTTCTCGCTGCCCTCCGCCACGGAGTGGACGTCGGTGGTGGCCCCGCCGATGTCGAACACCACCAGGTCGCCCAGGGATTCCCTGAGCAGGATGGCGGCCTCCATGACCGCGCCGGGGGTGGGGATGATCGGGCCGTCTATCATGTCGCGCACGGTGTTCATGCCCGGGGCGTGGACTATGTGGTCCTCGAAGACCTTTTGTATTATGCGGCGCGCCGGGTCGACGTTTAGCCGGTCCACCCTGGGGTAGACGTTCTCGGTGATGTACAGCCGCACCCCGCTCTCCTCGGCCATCAGGGCGATCTCGTCCTGGTTCTCGACGTTGCCGGCGTAGATCACCGGCACGTCCAGCCCGAGGGACGCTATCGTCTCGAAGTTGAACAGGGCGGTGTCGCGCTCGCCGAAGTCCACCCCGCCGGCGACCAGGATTATGTTCGGGGCGATCTCGCGGATCCTGGCGGACTCGGTGCGGCGCAGCCGCCCGGCGGTGACGTACTTGAGGATAGCCCCCGCCCCCAGGGCCGCCTCGCGCGCCGCCCGCACGGTCATGTCGCGGACGAGCCCGTGGACCGTCATGCGAAGGCCTCCCGCCGCGCTCGACGTGGCGAACATCTCGTCCCACTCGAGCGAGTCGGCGCCGAGGAGGAGGCGCAGGTCCTCGACCGCGCCCCTCAGCCCTACCGTCACATCGCCCTGCAGCACCGTGGTGCAGGCCTGCCCCTGCCCGAGAAATACCGGGCAGGGGCCGCCTATGCCGTCGAAGGCGTTGACCACCGTGGTGGTGCTGCCGATCTCGGCGACCAGCACTGCTATCTTCATTTTGCGCCTTCCAGTTCCCTTCTTCTCTTCACCAGGAAGCTGGCCACGTCTATTCCCTTGGTGCCGCGGCCGAAGCCTCCGTCCATCCCCGCCTCGCGGGCGATCTCGTGCGATATCTGGGTGCCTCCGCAGACGAGGATTAGCCTGTCGCGCACGCCCTTCTCAACGCACAGGTCGTGCAGCTTCTTCATGTTCTTCATGTGAACGTCGTCGTGAGTGATGATGGTCGACGCGAGGATCGCCCCCGCGTTGGTCTCTATCGCGGCGTCGACGAGCTTCTCCACCGGGCAGGAGGTGCCGAGGTAGAGGTACTTGATTCCGAAGGTCTCTACGCCGCCGTGCTTGATGTCGAGGGTCTCCTTGAGCCCCACCGAGTGCTCGTCCTCGCCGACCGTCGCGGCCACCACCATGAGCGGCCTCTCGGCTATGTCGGCGCGGATCTCGGCCTCGGACAGCACGGGGATCTTCTCCGGGATGACCAGCTCGTTCACGTCGATGTCGAAGTTCACCCTGCCCTTTATCTCGACGTAGGTCCCCTCGGACGGGTGCATAACCTGCTTGTGGACTACCGTGACGTCGTCGAGTCCCATCTTCTCGCCGCATCTGATAGCGGCGAACTCGGCGGTCCGCTCGTCGAGCGGCAGGAACAGGTTGACCGCCACGACCCCGTCGGCGCGCCACTCGACCTCCGGCTTGACCAGGCCGGTCTCGTAGTACTTGTCGAGCTCCGCTAGCCTGACGTTCACGTTGTCGACCTCGTCCAGCTCGTCTATCAGGATGATCTTCGAGGGTTCCTCGAAGGTGTCCCCGCCGACCGCGGCCGACGGCCTGCCGTTGAGCTCCGCCGGGACGTTGTTGTAGCCGTAGTGCACGGACACCGGAGCGAAGTAGTCCGGGTCGCGCTCGAACAGCATGGCGGCGCCGACCCCGCCCTCGGGGTCGCGCGGTATGCCGTCGCCGTTGCGCTCCGGGTAGAGGCCGCTGTCTATGAAAAAGCCCTGCTCCACGGCCTTGAAGTAGCCGCCGACCTCGAGCATCTCCTCCATGAAGAGCACCGCGCGCTCCTGTATCTCGCGCACCTGCTCGCCCAGCGGGCCGTCCATGTCAAGCCTCACCATCTCCCTGATGCCGTCGAGGCCGTTGAGGGCGTGCCGGGCGGTGCAGAGGGCGGCGATGTTGTTGTAGTGCCACGGCACGTTGCGCCCCTCGTCCGGGGTGATGGTGGACTGGATGTCCGCGCTGGTGAGCCGCGAGATGACCATGTTCAGCGTATGGGTGACAGTGGCCTCGCGCATGTCGGACTCCATGTACTTGGTGTTCTGCTGGGCGCGCATCTTGAACTCGGAGAAGAAGTCGCGCAGCGCCACCGCGTAGGGGATGTCGAGCCTCATGCACGGCGCGGGCGGAGCTGTCGGGGGCACGGTGGAGAGCGCGATGTTCTCCGGCTTTATGCCGACCTTCTTGGAGAAGGCGCAGTTGATCGCGTGCTGCACCATCAGCTCGGGGCAGACCTTCCACGCCTTCATGGCGGTGGCGTTGGCGTTGTGCGCGCCGTCTATCTGCAGGATCTCCGCCCAGGCCATCACCTTCTTGGCCTCGCAGGCGTCGACGAAGCTACGGACCATGTTGACGTTGCGGTAGAGTATATTGTACTGCGGATCCTGGTGAGCCCCGTTGACCCCCTCCTCGGCGAACATGACGGCGATGTCGGGGCCGGCGACGCCGGAGATGTAGGAGTGGAAGTTGATCGGGCGGCCCACCTCCTCCTCTATCATGTCGAGGGCCTTCCTGCTGGCGCGGACCTGCTTGCGGGTGACGGCAATTCCGCCTATCCCCTGGGTGGTCCCCTCCAGCAGGGAGTCTATGTGCGACTGGCCCGCGGTGCGGATGACCATGATGTGATCCGCGCCGTGCCAGGCGGCCATGCGCATCCGCCTGACGTCGTCCTCGAACCGCCCCGACGCTATCTCGGTGGTAAGCACGCAGTCGGTCTGGGGGTCGATGTAGCCGAAGCCGCGGCTGCCCGGCAGGGGCACGGATCTGGCCAGCCCCTCGGCGGTCTCGTGGTACTCGAAGTCGCCGGTGACGCGCTTCTCCCCTCGGCCCTTTCTCCAGGTCCATCCGCGCCTCTTCGGGCGATACTTGTCCAGGTCCCTGAGTATCTCCTTGATGTCGAGCCTCTTCCCGGGATCGAGCTTCATGACGCGCACCCCTTTCCGAAGATCTCCTCGACCGTCTCCCAGTGCTTCCCTCCGGCCAGGGCGAGCCCGGCCTCCCGCACCGGCACTCCCAGCTTCTTCGACAGCCGCCAGACGACGTTGCCGGCGCCCTTGCCCATGAGCCCTCTCTGGATGACTCCCTCGACTATGGGCTTGACCTCGAGGCTCGAGAAGCCCATGCGAAGCAGCACGCTGCGCTCGACGGCCGGGGTGGTGTGGGTCCTGCCCAGCTCCAGCATCGGCGCAACGATCTTGTCCGCCAGCTCCCAGAAGCGGACCTTGAGCTCGGCGTCGGTCAGGTTTTTAAGGTGCTGACGCCTCTTTTCGAAATCATCCGCGCGTTTCATCCTTTATACAGCCTCCTGTCCTCTCAAGTCTTTCGCGCCTCGCGGCGCCGGCTATTTCACCTCTGCGCCGAGCTCCTTCAGCACTCCCCTGACGTAGTCCTCGCCCGACTTGGTGTCCTCGGCGAGGAACTTCAGGTCCGCCGGAGACACGCTCTCAAGCTTGTTGTTGGTCACGCAGTTGCGGATGTAGGAGTGCCTGGCCTTGTCGAGGTCGAAGTCGCGGACCTTGATGAACGAGGGGTCCTTCGGGAAGATGATGTTCGTGCCGGGCTTCTCGTCGTCCGGGTTCCCGAACAGGAGCTCGATCCCGTTGCTGCGCGCGAAGGAGAGCTGGGGCATGGGGTGCTTGCCCGCGCCGGTGTACTCGGTCTCCTGGACCACGATGGTCTGGTCCTGGTCCATCCCCTGGGCCACGGTGAAGGCGGCGGTCAGCGAAGTGTTGCCCGCTGGGCCGCGCTCGAGCCCCTCCAGCACCGCGAGGGCCTCGGTGATGTAGAATACCTCCCCCTGCTTCACGAGGACGTACCTGTCCATGTAGCGCAGGGGACGCGCGGCGTTGCGCGGCACGTCGGCCCGGTCTGGCCAGGTCGCGAAGGGGATGCCGAAGCCGGTGTGGCCGGTGGTGAAGGACTTGCGGTTGAAGTCGCGGTCCGAGGCCATGTGCAGGCCGGAGAGGTCCACGCTGGCCCCGACTATCTCCGTGTCGGTCGCGCCGGCCTTGAGCACGCCGCGCGCTGTGCCGGTGACGTTGCCGCCCCCCGCGTGGGTTATGAGCACCTTGTCGGGAGCCCGGCCGGTGCGGGCGCGGAACTGCTCCACCAGCTCGTAGCCCAGGGTCTCGACCCCGGCGATTCCGAACGGGGTGTACAGCGACGCGTTGAAGTACCCGGTCTCCTCCAGCAGCACGAGAAAGGTGTAGAACAGCTCCGGGCCGACGGAGAGCTGCACTACCTCCGCCCCGTACGCCTCGCAGGCGCGCAGCTTCTCCAGGATCTCGGGCTGGCCTGTCATCCTGCTGTCGTAGCACTCCTGCACTATTATGCACTTGAGCCCTCTCATCGCGGCCTGGGAGGCCACGGCGGCGCCGTAGTTGCCGCTGGTGGCGGCTATCACGCCCTTGTACCCGTGGCGCTTTGCGTGGTATACGGCGTTGGCGGCGCGCCTGGCCTTGAAGCTGCCGGACGGGTTGGCTGCCTCGTCCTTTATGAAGATCCGCGCGCCCTTCCCCTTGGGGGCGTACTTGCGCGCCAGGGCCGTCAGGTTCTTGAGCTCGAGGATCGGCGTGTCTCCCACCCCTGTGGACGACTGGATCTCGCGGATCTCCTCGAGGGTGTAGCCGGCCTCCCGCATCATGCGCTCGTAGTCGAAGGCGATTCCGCCCGACTCGAACACGCTGTAGTCGATCCCGACAGCCTGCTTCATTATCTCGTTCCTGCGCCCCATCACCGCGGCGTAGGACATGTCGAGATTAGTCATCGCGGCCCGCCTCCTCCAGAAGATTTTTCAACTGCATGTCCATTTGAAGAAGCTCGGGCACGAAGTCGCCGAAGTCGTGGATGTAGCGCGGGTTGACCGCGAAGAGCTCCCCCTTCGTGCGCCTGCCGGTGACGGTCTCGATCTCCACCTGCTCGCCTCTGGCGGCGTCCGCGCATGCGAACCCCTTCACCCAGAGCAGCAGGGGGACCTTCCTTGTGTCCTCCGGCACCTGCGGCGCCCTCTCCCCGGGGCTCAGCACCGTCTGGCGGATCTGAACCCAGTCTCCCTTTTTCGCTCGTTCCATACCGCATTCACCCTTTCTTTCGAAAAAGGCGCGCGAGCGGGCCGCGCGCCACCCCTGCGTTCGAACGCGAGCCGCGCCGCGGCCGCTACTCCTCGATCATCTCCCGGACGTCGCCCATTATTGCGCGGGGCACCGGCAGGTCCAGCATCGTCTTGAGCCCCGGGCGGGCGTTGATCACGTGCGGGATCATGTTCACGCACATCGCTATGGTGCCGATTCCGCCGGGGACCTCCGGCTTGTTGGCCATGTTGACCTCGGGCACGCCCTTGATGACGACGTAGTCGCCGGTGTCCACGCCCGCGAGCTGCGGCTCTATCTGCTGCGGGTGGTCCATCTCGATCTTTATCTCCCCGTCCACGTAGCCGAAGCCCTTCATCGCGCAGCCGGCGACGTTCCCCGCCTTGGCGAAGCCGTACGGGGACTTTCTGTCCACATCTGTGACTATAGGCTCCATCGTCTGCTCGACCCTGTCGACCTTCCATCCCATCGCGTCCGCGATCATGTTGATGGACTCGACGAACCCGACGTGGCCGGCCAGGTGCCCCTCGTCGCGCTTCTTGATGAACTCGTCCACGGTGATGCCGATCCCCTGCTCCTCCATGACGGCGGGGCCGAACGGGCTGAGGCTGTTGACGCGGCGCGACAGCACGTGGTCGACCCTCTCGCAGGCGCCGGTGAAGATGACCACCAGCAGGTCCATGATGAGGCCGGGGTTGATCCCCGTGCCCAGCACCGTGACCCCGTGCTGTTTGGCCAGGCGGTCGATCTCCGCGGCCAGCTCCGGCTCGGCGGCCTTGGGGTAGGCCATCTGCTCCGCGCTCGACACCACGTTGATGCCGTTCTCGACGCACATCTTGATCTTGTCGAAGGCGCCCTTGACGAACGAGTCGGTGCAGAGAAGCACCACGTCCGCCGCGCCCGGCCTGATCGTGTCCTCGGCCGCGGTCAGCAGCACGTCCGGCCTGTCGCCCCTGGGGGTCTCAAGGAACTCGTACATGCTCTTGCCGAGCTTGGCCCCGCGGGCCACCACTCCCACGATCTCGAAACCCTTCTTCTTAAGCATCAGGTCGGCCATTCCTCTGCCCATGGCCCCGAGCCCCCAGATTATTACCCTAACCGGCGCTTGTCTCATTTTCCTTTGAACCTCCCGTCTGATATTGGTGATGCATGACATCCCAGTCCAATTTCATAACCGTTAATCATAAAGCCAAGGGATAATTAGAGAAAGAGAAAGATGTTGTGAACTACCGTTCATTATTAGTGCGCAGAAAAAACAATAATATATAATATTGTTTTTATTGTACTCATTATACACTATGCGACCGCCATGGTAAATATCCTCGCGCCGCCGGCATTCGGGATGCGGGGTCCGGCGTCTTGATACCGGCGGATTATATGCTAAAATTCTCAGGGATCAGAGTGTGCGGGAGGAGAGAACTACATCATGAAAGCAACGCCCATTGCGTTCCTGGCCGGCGACGGAGAGCTGCGCAAAAGCGCGCCCGAGGCGGTCAGGGCCGTGATTTTCGACCTTGACGGGACGCTGATCGACAGCGAGGAGAACCACTACGAGAGCGACAGGGTGCTGCTGGCGCGCCGCGGCGTGTCGTTCTCCCGAGAGGACAAGAGGGTCTTCGTCGGAAGGGACATCTCCGAGATGGTCCGGCGCATCAGGGCTAACTACAACCTCGACTGCGACGTGCAGAGCCTCATAGACGAGAAGAACGCCATCTACAGGTCGCTGGCCCTGAAGAACACCCGCATGTTCCCTCCGATGATGGCGGTGCTGGAGGGGCTTCGGGCCAGGGAGCTTCCTATGGCGGTGGCCACCGGCTCCAACTCGGACATCGCCGACGAAATCCTGCGCTCCAAAGGCATAAGGGACTACTTCTCTATGATCGTGTCGTCGTCCGAGGTGAAGCGCGGCAAGCCGGAGCCGGACATCTTCCTCGAGACGGCCAGGCGGATGGGGGTCGCCCCCGCCGCTGCGCTGGTCTTCGAGGACACGCGCTTCGGAGTGGAGGCGGCGCTGAGGGCCGGGATGACCTGCGTCGCCCTGCCCGCGCCGGGCGACAGCGCGGAGGACAGGGTATTCCAGCAGGCGGACTGCCTGATCAAGGGGGGTCCGGACGAGCTGGACCCGCAGGCCTTCTTCTGGTGGTTCGACACCCTGACCAAGCTTTGAACCCCGATCTCGGGGCGGAAGCTTCAGCTACCGCCCCGGCTTCAGCGGGTCGAGCCCGAGAGACCTGAACGCGAGCATGCTCAGAAACACGGACGCCGTGACCAGCGCGAAGGCCGTGAAGTACCCCTCCGCGGTGTAGACACCCGGGTGCTCCGCGGGGAAGAGGTCGATGACCACTCCCGTCCCCCACTGGAACAGGATCGACGACAGCACCGCGACCATGTTTATCGCGCCGAATATCACGCCCTTCTCGCCCTCCGGGGCCAGGGCGGTGACCCCCGCCAGCACGAATATCCCCCTCAGCCCGGTGATCGCGCCCAGGAGAAGGGCGGCGACGCCCCCGGCCCACACCGGCATGGCGAGCCAGACCACCGCCAGCAGCAGGACCCAGGCGAAGGAGTTCACCGTTATCACCCTCCGAATGATCCTCGGCAGCCTCTCCGGCGTCAGGACCACCCCTCCCGCCATCAGGGGGCCCACCATCATCCCCACGCTTATCAGCGAGCTCCAGAACCGCGCGGAGGCCGGGTGCGCCCCGAAGGCCACCTCGAACCAGGCCGCGCCCCAAAGCCCCTGGAAGACCAGCAGCGACGACGCGGACGCGGTCCAGAAAATCATCAGGGCCCTGACCCGCCTCTCGCGAAACACGAACAGCAGCGCCCCCCATACCCCGGCCACCAGGCTGGAGATCGGCCTGCCTCGACCCTCGGTCACGGCGCGGAGCGGGTCGCGCCCCGCGTTCAGCCACAGCGCCGCCGCCAGTGCCAGACTGACGCCGGCCAGCACCGCGAAGGTGGCCGGTATGCCGAACTCGTCCATGGCGAAGCCGAGGGGCGCGACGGATACCATCGCGCCCAGGTTCGACACCGCGAAGTTTATCCCGGCGTAGAAGGTGTACCTCTCGTGGGGGAAGGCGAAGGCTATGAACACCAGGGTCGCGGAGTACATCGGCGAAACTCCGAACCCCGACACGAGCCGCCACCCCCCGAGAGTGAAGGGGGTCCTGACCAGCGTGAGCAGCAGGCAGGAGGCCGCGGTCAGCAGCAGGCCGGCCGACACCACCCGCACCGGCCCGAAGCGGTCGTGCAGGACTCCCGAGATCGGCTGCATCAGGGCGTAGGCGTAAAAATGGACGCTGGATATGAAGCCGACCAGGGAGGCGCTCATGCCGAGCCTCCCCGCCTCCACCGGCATGATAACGGATGCCGACACCCTGAAGAATATCGTCATGAAGAACGACAGGGTCAGCGCAAAATAGAGGGGGAAGTTGGGGTCCCTGAACAAATATAATGGCCCCCTAAAATCGGACAGAAAACAGGGGGGAGGTTAAGAGCAAAACCATGGTTCAGCGTCGGAACTTTTCTTCGGAATTCAAGGCAAAAGTTGTGCTTGAACTTTTACGGGAAGAGGAGACGGTCAGTCAAATAACGGCCAAGCATAAAATTCATCACAGTATATTGAGACAGTGGAAAAAATCCGTTACCGAAGGACTTCCGAGCCTCTTCGCCGATCCTCGAAAGAAGAGCGCGGAGGAAATAGACAGAGAATCGACAATAAACGACCTTTACAAACAAGTCGGGCTGCTCTCAATGCAGCTTGAGTGGCTCAAAAAAAAATGCGGTATCGACTCTTTCACTTCATGAGCGCAGGGCGCTCATAGACCGGAAGGACAGAGATCTTCCCCTCTCCTGGCAGGCCTGGCTGCTCGGATTGAACAGAACGGGACTCTACTACGTCCCAAAGCCGCTCTCGGAGGAAGAGCTACTGCTAAGAAGGCGAATTGACAAGATTAATACGGACAAGCCCTGCTACGGCTCCAGGAGGATGGGGGCGATGCTGGCCAGAGAGGGTTTAAGGGCGTCCCGGAAGAGAGTGCAGCGTCTCATGCGGGACATGGGGATAATAGCCATATACCCTGGCC
>CAYWKH010000054.1:4397-14712 GCA_964458805.1 uncultured Synergistaceae bacterium | reverse complement strand
GTCTGCTGTAGTCGATCATTGACAGCTCCTTGTACGTCTTTTCTCATGCGACCCGGCACGGCCAGCCTCTGTTTGCTGTCTGTCGCTCGGATATCGTGAAAGTGTTCAAAGTATGCCATGAAGCCGACTCTTGTTCAAGCGGAGCGGCGCAGAGCACGCCCGAGCACTGCCTGCAAACTCCAAGGCGCAGCCGGCATTACGCATGGAAACGCCGCGTTGAGGTCGTGAGCATGGTGGCTCTGCTCTCGGAGGACCCGCTATTCTCCGAACTCCTGATCTTGCGCGGACGTCCATGCTGCGACCCCGCGCTACTCCTCCTGCTGTCCCCTCTGACATTGCTGAAAAAAGAGACTAATACTCGACAGGGGCGAGCAATCTCAAGAGTACACTCCGAGATCCCTCACATTCGTTCGAGATTACAGAAAGCCTGTCGACTCAATAACTGACATCCTCTTATTATAATATTATTTATATATAAAAAATAATGCGTTTGACTCTTACTTTATTTTTAAGTATAAACTTCTTTCATGAGCGTTGACAAGGGCCTTCTCGTCGCGGGAAAGTGAGGGCGGTGCCACGCTGTGCTGTGCGCGTTTACAGTTGTATTAAGAACGCCGCTGCGGGAAGGAGAGGGAACATCATGTTGATGAAGGCAAGGTGGTTCAAGAAGGCAGTCTGTTCCTGGTTTATTCTGTTTGCTCTGCTCGCGGCCTCGTCCGCCTCGGAGGGGACGGTCTGGTACGTTACACCCGGCGGCGGCAGCGAAGGCAAAGATGGAACTTCGTGGGCAAAGGCCATGGACGTGGCGGAGTTCAGACAGGCTTTGAAAGATGAAAAAATAGGCGAGTACTGGTTGGCTGCGGGTGAGTATAAGCCGACGGATGGCACGGATGACAATCCCCGCACTAAATCCTTCGTCCTAAAGAATGACATCGCCCTGTACGGTGGCTTCGACGGGACGGAGAACAGACGGAGTCAGCGCGACTACGTGAAAAATAAGACCACTCTCAGCGGAGCTATCAGCGACGACTTGGGTAGCTATCACGTCGTCTATGCCAACGGTACGGACAGAACCGTCGTCCTCGACGGCTTCACCATCACGGGCGGCAAAGCGGACGGTAACACTATAAACGCTTGCGGCGCCGGGATGTACATCACGTCAAACAGCGGTGCGATGGTGACGAACTGCACCTTCTCGAAGAACAGTGCGGATAGCTTCGGCGGCGGGATGTACATCTCGGAAAACAGCAGTGCGACGGTGACGAACTGCACCTTCTTGGAG
Source organism: uncultured Synergistaceae bacterium (assembly GCA_964458805.1). GTDB lineage: Bacteria > Synergistota > Synergistia > Synergistales > Aminobacteriaceae > JAAYLU01. The sequence continues at coordinate 13,430 of CAYWKH010000054.1, read as the reverse complement.
AACAAGGCGGACAACGACGGCGGCGGGATGTACATTTCAACGGGAAATCCCACGGTGACGAACACCATCTTCTGGGGAGAGGGTAAGGCCGTGGGGCAGGTTAAAGGTACAGCGACGATCACCTATTCCGTCGTCGATACCACCGAGTTCACTGACGTGACCAACACATCCGACGACCCCAAGCTTGCCCCTCTCGCGGACAATGGCGGCCCGACGTTTACCTGTGCCCTGCTCACGGGCAGTTCCGCGCTCGACCGTGGAAAGAATGCGGACGCGTCAAAGACCGACCAGCGCGGCATCTCTCGCCCTCAACCAAAAGGCGGGACCGTTGACATCGGTGCCTACGAGGTGGAACAACCCGAAGACCCTACACCAAAACCCACTCCGATGCCGACACCCGAGCCCGAGCCAAAACCGGAGCCCGAGCCAAAGCCCGAACCCACACCCACTCCGACTCCCGTGCCCCTGCAGCCGGTCGATCCTCCCGAGGGACCTGGTTTCGTGCGGCCCGAGCCTCTGACCGTGACTCTGCCGCCGAACCCCACGGAGGAGCAGAAAAAGGACGCACTGGAGAGAGTCCTCCATGAAGCCCTCGTTCCGGACAGCCTGATAGAGGACTTGCTGGAACTGCTGGAAGTGGACGACACAGGTCAGGTCCGTATCAGCGATGACGGAATGGAACGACTGCGGGAACTGCTCGACGATCTTGAAATAACAGAGGAAGCGGAGATGAGTCCGCTCGCGGTAATCCGCGCCTCGCTCGACGCGCAGGGCGCCTCCGCTTACTCCACGGAAGCCGGGACGGCGGTTTTCTTCTTTGAAATTCCGAGCTGCTACCACGGCCTCCTTTGCGACCAACTGCAGGTTGTAAAGGCCTTCTCGTCCGAGAGAGCAACCCTTTTCGAGCGGGTGTACCAGCTTGAGGATCTGCTCGACCGTTGTGCCGCGGTGGTGGAGATGGAGGGCAGGACACTGAAGCGCGTGCTCGAGCCAAGCGACCTCGTCGCCTCTGATTGTCGCCTTGCACTTGCAATCAAGGACGGAGGGGAATTCGACCTTGACGGCGAGGAGAACGGCTTCCTGGTAGACCCGGCCTTCATTGTGGCGGGGGAGAGAAAAAGCGAACCCGAGCCGCCCAAAGGCGGCGGCGGCGGTGGATGCAATTCCCTAGGCTTCGCCCCCGCGCTGCTGATCCTGCTGTCACCGCTGGCGCTGCTGAAGGGAAGAAAGTAACACGAAACAGGGGCGAGCAACCTCGCCCCTGTTTCTAATAGCCCCGCCAAGATTCCTCCTCCCATTGGCCGTCGGGGTGGCCTGCTTGTCTAGTTCCAAGCGACTTCGCGATTACCGCCGATTCAGGTCCGCCAAGGTCACAAGCCGGACGTTGCCGCCGGAGTCCTCGTGACAGGGCTGCTCGCTGAAGCCGTCCTGCGAAACGCCGACGATATCGATCTCCTCCTGCGTCCGCGTATTGGGATCGGTTCCCCACCAGCGGGTATTTGATCGATTGGTATATCACGAAGAACTGTATTATGTTATAGCTCTTTATGAGAGGCGAACTCGCTGTCGGTGAGGAACCTGCATGCAGGCCTGGAGAGGGTATTCCAATGATTCCCATATACGAGGGTATTCTCACGATGAACTGTTGACTTTCAGGATAATGCGGTAGAATGTCTCCATAAAAATAATAAGGAGAATCCTCATGGAGATTTCAGCCAACAACGGAAAGCGCCTGACCTCTCTGATAATTGCCATAATCGTCCTTATATGGGGAATAGCACTCTTTTATGTTGATAGACAATACCGCAGTAAGTATGATGATTATGTTAGGTATCGAAATAGAACTTTGGATAACGCCATTGACGGCGTTGTCAGAGCCTATGAAAGTTTTTCCAACTTCATTTTTGCCTCCGCTATCGATAACGATCGGATCAAGGCCCATCTCTTTGTGGCCAACTACGGGGATGAAGAGGAAAGGGCAAAAATAAGAAGGCAGCTGGCCGCGGAATTGCGCGAAATCCATGAACTTATAACAAAGCATAACTTCAGGCAGTTTCACTTTCAGCTGGCCAACGGGGACAGCTTCTACCGTTTCCATAACCCGGGCAAATTCGGGGACAACCTCCTGATCGTCAGGAAATCCATGAGGGTAGCGAATCTTGAGCATAGATATGTCACGGGCTTTGAAGAAGGAAGAATTTTTAGCGGCTACCGTTTTGTCTACCCCCTAAACTACAAGGGCAGTCATGCTGGGAGCATAGAGATTTCAATATCCCCGCAATGTGTACTGGAGGAGCTGTACGCCCTCGACAGCAACAGGGATCTGGGTTTTATCCTGTCTAAATCGGTAATGGAGGGGACAGTGTTTCTTGACGAGCAGGCCAGGTACAAGCCGTGCCATATTTCAGAAGAATATGTGTATGATGTGGAAATAATGGCAATAAACGAGACAAGGCAGGACGGATTGAAGCTGCACCAAGATAAAGCTTTTCAGGCTAAGCTCAGGAGGCTTGTTGAAAACGACCTGCGAAACAGGGCGCCCGTCACTCTGGCCATGGGCTTTGACGGGAAAACGTACCTTGTCCAGTACCGCCCGATAAAGGATATATCACAGCAGCCTGTCGGCTATTTTTTCAGCTACAAGGAGGACAGGCAGATCCAGGCCTTTGCAACGTCCAGAAAGGTCGTGGCCGTGTTGGCCACAGTCATAATGCTGATCCTCATCCTTCTGGTTGCGTATATGCATAGAAGCCAAAGAGAAATCCAAAGGATGGCCGTGACCGATAATCTGACGTCCGTTTACAACAGGCACTCTTTTTACGCCCTTGCCGGCAGGGAAATTGTCAGGGCGGACAGGACCGGCGAGCCTCTCTCGATTGCCATGGTTGATATAGACTTTTTTAAAAGAGTTAATGACAACTACGGCCACGCAATGGGGGACCAGGTGCTGAAAACAGCGGCGGGGCAGATAAAGGAATCCGTCAGGAAGACGGACCTATTGGCCAGGTACGGCGGGGAAGAGTTTATCGTCCTTATGCCTTCGACGGGCGCAAAGGACGCATTTACTGTTGCAGAGAGAATAAGAAATTCTATCGAAGGTTGCACGTTTGAAGGAATGGGCGGCATCACTGTGAGCATTGGCCTTTCTGAAAGAGTTGACAAGGGAATCATTGACGATGTAATAAACAAGGCGGACGCAGCCCTGTACAAGGCCAAGGAGACCGGGAGGAACAGGACCGTTGTCTATGAATAGTATTCTGCCTCGATCATGGCCGGCACAAGGGCCGGTTCGAATTCCACCAGTATGGAATAAGAAGCGGCTTTCGCGAGTCCGATATATAATAGAGCAACGTCAAAAAACATGAAAGAGGGGGATATTGATGAAAGTGGATCGCACGGGTGCGAACCTCCCGTTCAACTTCCCTCCGCTGGAGGACGCGGTCGAGGAGAGGTCGGAGGATCAGGGGGAGAGCGCGCAGAAGAAGGTGGAGAAGGCCAGGCGCGAGGTCGAGGGAGAGCGCCTCGAGATAATGGACAGGCACCACGAGACGGTCAAGAAGTCAGCCGAGACCTACGACAAGCAGGTCAAGAAGAGGATGATGGAAAAACAGATGGAGGAGAGGCGCCTCAAGCAGCGCGAGTTCCTCGCGGAGCGCAACGAGGAGGCCGACAGGCGACGCGAGGAGATGAAGCGAGAGGCCGCTCGTCCCTGAGAGGCGCGGGTCCTTGGAATGCCGGCCTGACGCCGGGGGTATAAAATGACGATCGAACTGAAAAGGGGCGATCTGCTGGGGCTTCCGACCATCCTTCCCTCGGAAGAGCTGTTTCAGGAGCTGGTCAGCGCCGCTTTGTTCCGCGTGGAGCGGATAGTCTCCGCCGGGCAGGTCTCGCCCCCCGGCTACTGGTACGACCAGGAGGAGGACGAATGGGTGGCGCTGCTCCAGGGCGAGGCCGCCCTGGAGTTCGAGGACGGTGGCGTAGTGGAGCTGAACGGTGGCGACTGGGTCTTCCTGCCGGCCAGGCTGAGGCACAGGGTGGCTCGCACCAGCGTCGAGCCGCCGTGCATCTGGGTGGCGGTCTTCGGCGGGCCCGCCGCGTCCGGCCGGATTTAATCCGGGGCTGGATCATATTTCTGCTTTTTTCTCCTTCCATTGACAAATTATATCCTGCATGGTGTATGATTGAGTCCAGCTTGCATATCGACCCAGAGGAGTGAAACCATTTATGTCGTCAAAAGCTTCAAGCCTGATTCGCCCGGAGAGCTCCGGATTCAAGCTCTCTTTGCTGTCGGCGGGGCACTTTCTCAACGACCTGTACGCGTCCTTCCTGCCGACCTTCATACCGACCCTCATCTCAAAGCTGCAGATAACTATGACCCAGGCCGGTTTCCTGAGCACCTTCCTGGGCATCATACATATCATCGTGCAGCCGGTGATAGGCTACATGTCCGACCGGTCGGCGAACTCGTGGCTGATCGTCTGGGGCCCGGTGATGACCTGCCTCGGCGCCTCGATGATCCCTCTGTCCCCCTCCTACGGCACGGCGCTGCTGTTCGTGGGCGTCTGGGCGTTCGGGAGCGCGATGTTCCACCCCCAGGGGCACGGCGGGGTGGGGCACGTGGTGCCGAGGGAGAGGCTCACCGTGTCGCTCGCCCTGTTCGCGGTCGCCGGGACCGCCGGCACGACGGTCAGCCCGCTGTTCGCCGTCGCGCTGGTCAACACGGTTGGCTACCGGCTGATGCCGGTCGTCGCCCTGATCCCGGTGATATTCCTGGGTCTGTTCATAAAGAGGACCATGCCGTCGATATCTCACGAGAGCGGGGACGCCATGGCACCCCAGAAGGGCCTCCTGGCCACGATGAAGTCCGTGTTTGTGATAATCTACCCGGTCCTGGTCATCTCGACGGTCCGCGACACCACCAGCCAGGGGGTCCGCATGTTCCTCCCCATCCGAATCGCTGCGGAGGGCGGCGATATTGGCGCGGTAGGAACGGTGCTCTTCCTCATCATGCTGTTCAGCACCATCGGGATGGTCCTAGTCGGCAGGATGGCCGACAGGTGGGGCAAGAAGAGGATCCTGATGACGGGGATGCTCGTCTCCCCGTTCTTCCTAATTGCCGGTCTGTTCTTCAACGGCTGGGTCAGCGTGCTTCTCTTCCTGGTGGGCACCGTGACCATCAGCTCGACCATGCCGATAACGGCCGCCATAGGCCAGGAGATGACCCCGGACTCGCGCGGGATGTCAAGCTCCATCGTGATGGGGCTCTCCTGGGGGTTGGCGAACATGATGATGGCCCCCTTCGGCAAGATAGGGGACCTATTCGGAATACAGGCTACGTTCGCGGTTGTGGCCCTGCTGCCGTTCCTGTCCCTTCCATTCTTCCTCGTCAGGAGGTTTCGCGAGGCGGACGTCTCCTGAGGCCCGCGCCGGGACTGCGGTTAGGCGCAGGGGTTTTTTGTCCTTTATGCCCTTTTGCTAAATGAGAAGGTAGTGTAGAATGTCCCTGTTGTGTTGAAACTTGGCGCCGGTTGCGTGAGACGAAATTTTTCATTCATAGGAGGGGTTCTAGATGGATCAGCAGGAGACGGCGGCAAAGGGGACGGCGGAGCAGAAGGCTTTCGAGAAGTACATGCGCCCCGCATGGAGGGGTTTCGTCACGTGGTGGTTGCTGGCCGTGGTCGTGGCCGCGCTCTCGGCGTTCCTGGCCTCGAACGGAAAGGCGCCCTGGTGGACGCTTGCGCTGGCCCTGATCCCGGTGCTCGTGATCGTGGTCAAGCGCAACATGCTCGAGTTCGCGGTCAAGCACGACGAGGTGACCATGGAGGAGGGGCTCTTCTCCAAGAAGTCGGTGGAGATCGGCATGCCGCAGATCCGCTCGATCGAGATCCACCAGACGGTCTTCGAGAGGCTGCTCGGCGTGGGGGACATCATGATAGCCTCCTCCGGGACCTATGCCTACGAGATAAAGGTCAGGGGTATTGAGAACCCGAAGGACGTCAGGGAGATGATCCAGGGCTTCCAGAGGGGGACTGCACAGGTAAACTCAAACTAGCGGCCCGCTTCGGGAGAGTGCGCGGGCGGGCGGCGGCTGGATGACCGCGAGGAGTGCCGGGTTGTCAGCGAGAAGGGGAGGAGCCGAGCGGCCCCTCCCCTTTGTCTTGCGGCTCCGTCCCGTCAATCACGCGCCGTCCGCCGGGGCGGCTCTCGCCTGCCTGCGCCTCTCCCTGGGAAGGTCCTTGGGCTCTATCGAGACCGCGTTGCCCTCGAAAAGGGACTGCAGGCCCTCGTGGAGGCCCGATCCCTCACCGGCGCAGACGGCCCTGCATCTCTCCAGGCACCTGCTTCGGTTGTCGTCCGGCTCCGTGTAGGTGCACAGGACCCCCTCGTAGTTGCGCAGGATGGTCTTCCTGTCAGACCGGGAGATGACGTAGTTCGGCATCACCGGTATCTTGCCGCCCCCTCCCGGCGCGTCTACGACGAAGGTTGGGACGGCGAGCCCCGATGTGTGTCCCCGCAGGTACTCGATGATCTCCACGCCCTTGCCTATCGATGTCCTGAAGTGCTCGATCCCGCGAGACAGGTCGCACTGATAGATGTAGTAGGGGCGGACCCTCGTCTTAAGCAGCTTCGTGTTCAGCTCCCGGAATACGTAGGGGCAGTCGTTGACTCCCTTGAGCAGCACCGACTGGTTGCCGAGGGGTATCCCGGCGTCCGCAAGGCGCGAGCATGCTCGCTCCGCCTCCGGGGTGAGCTCCTCAGGGTGGTTGAACTGGAGGTTTATCCAGAGCGGATGGTGCTTCTTCAACACCGAGCACAGGGACTCGGTCACTCGCATGGGCATCACCGCGGGGACACGTGTTCCTATCCTGATGATCTCGACCGTCGGTATGGAACGAATCGAGGAGAGTATCTCGTCCAGGGCCTCGTCGCCCAGGGTCAGGGGGTCGCCGCCTGTAACCAGCACGTCGCGGATCTCGGGCGTCCGGGCGATGTAGTCCAAGCAGGCCCTGATCTGGTCGCGCGGGCGCGGCGTGTCCGTCTGCCCCGCGAATCTGCGCCTGGTGCAGTGGCGGCAGTACATGCCGCACTGGTCGGTGACCAGCATTATGCACCTGTCGGGGTAGCGGTGGGTCAGCCCGGGGACGGGGGAGTCCACGTCCTCGTGCAAGGGGTCCAGCAGGTCGGTGGAGGCTATCAGGGTCTCCTTCAGGGTCGGCACTGCCTGCCTCCTGATGGGGCAAGCGGGGTCGCCGGGGTCTATCAGCGACGCGAAGTAGGGGGTTATCGCCATGCGGAGCGAGTTCAGGCTCTTGCGCAGCGTGGAGGCCTCCCCGCGGGACAGCGTTAGAATCCGCCCAAGCTCGTCCGCGGTGGTTATCCTGGCCTGCATCTGCCATCTCCAGTCGTTCCAGCGTTCCTCCCCGACCGAGCGGCGAAGCTCGGCCAGGTACCCCCCGCGCGCGGCGCGGAGCGAGCCGGGAAGATCCGCGGCCGCGATCAGCCTCGGCTCGGTCTCTCCGGTCGCGGGCGGAGGTTGCGTCTCCTCCGGCGTCGGCTCGGCAGTCCTGACTGGTTCAGCGCTTCTTCGAGATCTTCTTGCAGTAGAGGACAAGGTCGTCACCTTCCGAGTAAAAGTCGGGAATGCGTCCGCACTCCACGTAAAGCATCGAAAGATAGAAGGAGCGCTGGCCAAGGTAGTCGTCCCTCCCGGCCGTCTCCACGCGGATGACCGCGTCGTTCGACTGCTCCAGCAGGGCCGAGCACATCTCCCGTTCAAGTCTGCCGCCGACTCCCTTTCTCTGGTGGCCGGGCGCCACCGCCATCCAGTACAGGTCGAACGCGAATCTGGTCATGGGGGTTGGCCCGTAGACCAGGAAACCGGCAAGATCCCGGTCGGACCACTCGGTCAGAAGGATGTAGTCGCGCCCCGGATGCAGGGACCACTGCACCAGCACGTCCTCGAGGACGTCAAGTTCGTCGGCGCGAAAGGCCCCGGTAGAGTTCGCCACGGCCAGGCAGCGCTCCGCAAGTTCATTGTTCAACTGCACATTCCTCCTTGCACTTCGAAAGCGAGCCCCAGGAGGGCCTGCACGGTCTGCGCGTCCGACATTCCGCACTCCCTGCACTGGCGAAAAAAGCCGCCGTCGGGCGAGATGTCCGGGTTGGGATTGACGTCGAGCACGTACAGCTCTCCGCGTCTCTCGCGCATGTCCACCCTGAAGCACCCCCTGCACCCCAGGGCGCGCCCGGCCATCTCGGCGAGGGTCGATGCCCTCGCGAACTCGTCCCCCTCCGCCCTTGCCGGCACTACCGAATAGAGGGGAGACCCGGGGGTCCACTTGGAGTCGTAATCCAGGTAGTTCCCGCCCTCCCGGTCGAAGTCGATGTACGAGCAGCCGATCGTCGTGTAGGGGTCGTTTCCCATGCAGGAGACGGAGTACTCCCGTCCCGGTATGAACTCCTCCACTCTGACTCCCCCCGGAAAGTCGGAGAGCTTCGCCGACACCGCGGCCGGCAGCAGGCGCGGCTCCAGGACCAGCGAGGAGGAGTCTATTCCGACGCTGCCGTCCTCGGCGAGAGGCTTGATGAAGAGTGGGGGGACGAGCCTCGAAAGAGAGGACGGGTCGAAGCCGGGGAAGATGGACAGGCCGTCGGGTACGGGTATGCCCGACTCCCTCAACCTCCTGCAGCACTCGTCCTTCGACAGGCAGGCCCGCAGGGCGGCGGGGGGGTTGCCGGTGCAGGGCAGGGACAGGTGGTCGAGCAGGGCCCGAAAACGGTGCTCGGCCCCGCTGTCGTGGCTGAAGCCCTCGAATATGTTGAAGACGCAGCCGGCGCCCGCGGTGCGGGCGAGCTCCATGATGGCCGCCGGGCTCCTCAGCATCCCGGGCGTGATGTCGACCGGGGCGGGCACGTGTCCGCACTCCTCCAGTACGCGGGAGATGAACTCGCGGCTCCTGAGGGCGTCCGCCACGTCGACGCGCGGCGTCCGCTCGCTAGCCGCCGGGAGAAGCACCGTGAGAGGGGCGTCAA
>CAYWKH010000054.1:0-4387 GCA_964458805.1 uncultured Synergistaceae bacterium | reverse complement strand
GGTCCGCAGGATGGCGCATACGAGCTCCCTGTAGTCTCCGCCGCTCAGACGGTACAGGATGGGGAGGTCGCTGTACTCGGGCGAGAGTCCCGGAAGGGGATTGATGTCTATCACCCTCGGCGTCCCCTCGGAGTCGAGGCGGAAGTCGACGCGCGCCATGTCGCGCAGCTCGAGCGCCTGGAAGGCGTCCGAGGCGAATGCGGCTACGCGCTCCCGGACGGGGGCCGGGATGTGTTCGGGCCCCTCGTAGCGAATGCGCTCCACGTAGTTGCGCTTCTCCTCGAGGGAGTAGAGGAACTCCTCGCACGGCCGGGCAGGCGATATTCGCATCATGCCGACGACGGAGGGGCGGCCGTTGCCCACCAGACCCACCGTGATCTCGTCCCCCGGAAGGTACTCCTCCATCATCGCGGGTTGGCCGTACCTGTCCCACACCCTTCTCACCCGCTCCTCCGCCTCGGCGGGGGAGCGGACCAGGGAGTCCTGGAATATGCCCTTCGAGGAGCCCTCGTACCTGGGCTTGACGACGTAGCGCGCGCCCACCCGGCCCGAGAACAGCCGCGCAAGGCCGGAAAGATCGTCGCCGGGCTTGAGGCACTCGCTGCTCGGGACGGGGATGCCCTCGCCGCGCAGCAGGCGGCTGGTCAGGAGCTTGTCCAGGGCCACGGCCATCGACGCGGAGTCGGAGCCCCAGAAGGGGATTCCCGCGCTCTCCAGCATGCAGGGAACCTGGGCCTCGCGCCCTCTCGAGGCGCCCCGCCCCTCGGCCAGGTTGGCTACGAACTGGGGCGCCTGTTCTGCCAGGCGGCGGCGGAGGTCGTCATCCTGCTCGCACAGCGACACTTCGAAGCCGTGCTCCGCTATGGCGGCGGCCACGGCCTCTATGGTCGACAGAGGATCGTACTCCTCGTACTTGTCGTCCGGCTCGCCGGGGTTGGACTGCGGCTTGAGGTTGTAGACAACCGAGATCCTTGCGACAGGTTGCAGCGGGACGTCCGGCTCGGTCCCGTATTCATCGTCCATGGTTTTCCCCCTGATAAGTTGTGAATTCGGCCCCGTCCAATGAAACAGGGCCCGTGCGGCTCCCGGTTACTTCGCTTGAAACCCGTCAAAGGCAACCGCCATCTCTCACTCCCTCAGGAAGATCGCCCCCTTCTGGCGAAGGGGGTCGTTCAATGCGGATTATAGATGTTTTTGTCCGAAAAACAAGAGTGCCGGGGGGCAAAAAAGGGGCCCGCAGGGGCCCCTCGCAAGCGGAAAATATGCATTCGTTAAATGCCTAAAGCACCAGCCTGACCGCCGCCTCCGGGTTGATCGCCCTGAACGTGAAGGACTCGGTCAGGAAGAGGCGCACCCTGTCTCCTGCCCTCTCCTCGAAGCCGAGGGAGAAGTCCTGCCCGACGATGATCTCGAAGTCCCCGCCGCGCAGCGACACCACGTACGAGTCGGCCTGGGTGGAGAGCACCACCCTGTCCGCCAGGTTGGCTATGTGCTTGGATGTCGGGTAGCCGGGTGCACCGCCGTATATCACCTTCCAAAGCGTCGGCGAGGCCACCAGCGCGTACGGGCCCTCCACCGCGCAGTCTCGCAGCTTGAAGACCGCCTCCGACAGGGCGTTGACCACTCCCCTTGGATCCTCGCTCGCGACGGCCACCGAGCAGCGGCTCGCGTCCGACAGCCCCTCTATGCCGGCCTCGGCCAGCCCGCTGTAGACGGCCCTCTCCTCGAACAGGGCTATCTCCCTCGCCGCCTCGTCGAGCGGGGCGAGATCGGGATCCTTCGCGCCCCTGCTTATATTGTCCAGCTCCCAGATATCGAGCTCGAACCCCACCCGCGTCTCGACCAGCGGAAGCACCCTGTTGATCCCGAACTTCACCGCCCCGCCGCCAGCCGATACTCCGGTATCCAGCCTGCCCGTCGGATGCGAGCTGTACGACCAGCCCTTCGGTCCCTCAACGTCCATGAAGCGCCTCGCCGACAGGTTGAGCAGCAGAACCTTCTTCGCCTGGCTGTCCAGCTCGTCCCACGCCTCGGAGGCGAGCGGCGATACGGACCTTCTCAGAATATCCATCTGTCTTATCCCTCCCTGCGCTCTTCGATAACTACTTCAGGCCGCCGATGCCCAGGTCTGAAGCGGGGCCGGCCCCCGACTCCGCATGTGTGAGCGGGGCGGTGGTGAACAGGTAGGTCCTCAGCTCCTCGTCCCACTTGTCCATGTTGCGCCGCAGCCACTCCACGAGCATCGCGGCGTGCTCGATCTCCTCGTCCCGGTTGTGCGCCAGCAGCGCCTTCAGCTCCTGGTCCGGGGTCGTGGCGACCCTCTGGTTGTAGTAGTTGACTGCCTCGATCTCCTCCATGAGGCTCTTGAGCGCCTTGGCCTGGTCGGCGATACGCTGGTCAAGAGTCTCCGCCGGTTCGGTAAACTGCATGGTATCTCTCCTTTCCATATCACGATATAACTCTGGTATGAGTATAGGACCGCGGCTGCTTTAGGTCAAGCATGGTTAAGACGAGTCGGTTCGCCGCTGTGGTATCATCCCTGCTGGAAAACACCGCGCAGGAATGGCGCGCAGACGAGAGGAGATTGTGCTCGGCATGGAACAGGTCGAAAAAAACACCCCCCTTTCCGAGGACATAAGCAGGCTCCTGTCCCTGGAATCAGGCGACAGCATCACCTTCGGGGAGCTCGCCGCGGCGGTGGCAGATCGAGGGTTCGGCATCCTGCTGGTGCTCTTCTCCCTGCCGAGCGCCCTCCCCGTACCGGCGCCGGGGTACAGCACGCCTCTGGGGATCGTCCTCTTCATGCTCGGAGTGCAGATGCTGACAGGCAGGGACACCCCTTGGATGCCGGAGTGGGCGGCCAGGAAGGAGATCAGGAGGCAGACCGCGGACAGGATGATCGCGGGGGCGGTCAAGTTCTTCGCCTTCGTCGAGAAGTTCGTAAGACCGCGCTTCGCCTTCGTCAACGGGAAGGGCGCGGGAGTCTTCTGCTCCGTGCTCCTTCTGCTGATGAGCGGGCTCATGATCCTGCCGATTCCCCTCACCAACACCCTGCCGGCCATGGTGGTATTCTGCATCGGGGTGTCGCTGACGGAGCGCGACGGGCTGGCCTTCATCGCCGCGATCCTGTTCGGCATCGCCGCCACGGCCCTCTATGTCCTCGCCGTGTGGGTCATCGTACACTGCGGGGCACACGGGCTGCACGAGGCCAAGGAGATCATCAAGGGGTGGGTATTCTGACGCCCCTGCGTCCGACCCGCTAGGAGAATGCCCTCCTGTACTGCTCCGGGCAGGGCAGCGCGATCCCCCTCTTGCGCGCCTCGTTGAGGGGGAAGAAGGGGTAGCGGAGCAGCTCCCGCCCCAGGGCCACGAGGTCGGCACGCTGGTTGCACAGTATCTCCTCGATCATGTCAAGGGTGGTTACGAGTCCGACTGCTATGGTCGGGATCCCGCACTCCTTCCTGACTCTCTCGGAGTAGGGCACCTGGTAGCCCGGGTAGACCGGCGGGGGCACGGGGGTGACGCCGCCGGAGCTGACGTGCGCCACGTCGATATCCTTCAGAACCGGATCCATGATCCTGATGAGCTGGGAGGTGGTCATGCCGCCCTCCGCGTAGTCCTCCGCCGAAACGCGCAGGAAGAGGGGCTTCTCCTCCGGCCAGCGGGTGCGCACGGCCCTGACGACCTCCTGCAGAAAGCGCGATCTCCCCTCGAAGTCGACTCCGTAGCCATCGAGCCTCCTGTTGCTGAGGGGAGAGAGGAACTGGTTCACGAGGTAGCCGTGAGCGCCGTGTATCTCCACCACGTCGAACCCGGCCTCGAGGGCGCGCCCGGCCGCGGAGGCGAACGCCTCCGTGACACGTGCTATCTCGTCCCGGTCCATCTCCACCGGGTCCCGGTACGCGCCGTCGCCGCCGTAGTTTATCGCGCTGGGGGCGTAGATCCGCTCCACGGTGGCGGCGCACTTGCGCCCGCCGTGGTTGAGTTGCACTCCGATCTTGACGCCCAGGTCGTGAACGTGCTTCACGAGATCGGCCATGCCCGGCGCCTGGTCGTCCGACCATAGCCCCAGGCAGCCGTCGGTGAGCCTCCCCTCGGGGAGCACCCCGGTGGCCTCCACGAGTATGAGGCCGACCCCGCCCAGGGCGCGAGTCCCGTAGTGGGTGAGGTGGAAGGGCGTGACTACCGAGTTTGGAGCGCTGTACATGCACATCGGGGGCATGACGATACGGTTCTTCAACTCGAGGTCCTTGATGCGGAAAGGCTCGTAGGTCTTCACTGAGGCAACTCCCCTTTCGACGAGGTCTTCGCGGGAGACGAAGACGTGCTCCCGATCGAAGATTACCACGAAACGCCGCCTACTGTCACCACCTTTCCGCGCCGCGGG
>CAYWKH010000053.1:10230-15220 GCA_964458805.1 uncultured Synergistaceae bacterium | reverse complement strand
TCCTTCATGACGCGCTCAAGCGGCAGTATGTGTCTCATCTCGCCGTAGAAGAGCACCCTGTAGACCCTGTCGGGCGTGAAGGGGGCCTCGCACGACCTGTCCACGGGGATGCCGGAGCCGGTGAGGTACCTGCCGGTTATATGGTCGTCCTCCCTGCAGAACGCCGCCTCGTCCCCGACTATCTGGAGCTCGACGGGGCAGTCCCACCCTACGCGCAGGACTTCGTGCGCCAGCCCGGGGTCCAGGGTGGTCTCGAAGACCTGCCTGCGAGTCCGGTGGTCCATGACCCTGGCCCCGTTGTACACTATCGCGGGCAGGGATGTACCTGTCTCGCGTATGTGGTGCATCGACGACGCGAGCATCCTGCCCGTGGCGACCATGACGCTCCACCCCTCTTCATGAAGGCGAGCGCAGGCTGAAACCACCTCGTGAGGGATGTCGTTCCCCCGCGACAGGGTCTCGTCAATATCGGTGACCAGAAGCTTTTTTATCAATTGGCAACCTCCGCTTAAAAAATAAGGGACCCGGCATCCCCCCACGCGGGAGAAACGGGCCCCCTTGAACTCGGTAACACCGCCTGGCCTTGGCCGGGCTGAGCTATTTTCCCGCCGACTTCTTCTTGAGCTCCTGGATTACGTCATCGGTGATGTCGATCCCCCCGAAGTAGACCGCGGACTGCTCGATGACGACCGTCACTCCTTTGAGCCTGGCGACGGTCCTCACCGCCACCTGGGCCTCCTGGAAGATCGGCTGCATGAGGCGGGCCTCCTCCTGCGCGAGCTCGCTCCGCTTCGCGTTGAAGATCTGCGCCTTCTTGTTCTGGTCCGACTCCTTCTCCACCGCGAGCTTCATCTCGTTCTCTTTCTGAGTGCTTATCTGCTGAAGCTGCTTCGTCACGGCCTCGAACTTCGGGTGCTGGAAGATGATCTTCTGGGAATCAATGACGCCGATCTTCTCATCGGCGGATGCGCACGCTGCGCTGGCGGAGACCAGCAGGATCGCCAATGAAAGAAGAATCGCCATACGTCTCAAATACATCGAATAACCTCCTCGGCTGTTTTCACAAATTTTCTCCATCAAGAATTATATACCTGCGCCCGGATTAAGTCCAGACTCTACGAAATGACGGCCGACACCGCGTCGACGACCGACGCGACGTCTTCGTCGCTCAACCCGTAAAACAGCGGCATGCTGACCTCCCTGGCGTAAAGCTCCTCGGCGTGCGGGAAGTCGCCGCGCTTGTAGTCGAACCTGTCCCTGTAGTAGGGGTGCAGAGGCACCGGGAGGTAGTGGACCATTCCGTGGACCCCTCTTTTCCCCAGCTCCGCGAAAGCCCTGGCCCTGTCCTCCGCCCTGAATCGGAGCGGGTACAGATGGTAGGCGTGTCCCTCGCAACGGGGGGGAGTGAGCAGCGCCGGGATTCCGTCGAACGCCCGGTCGTAAAGCGAAGCGATCTCCCTCCTCCTCGCGACGAACCGGTCCAGCTTGCGCATCTGGCTGGATCCAAGGGCGGCGTGCAGCTCGCTCAGGCGGTAGTTGAAGCCCAGCACCTGCATCTCGGTCGCCCACTGTCCGTCCGGCGCGTCCTTCATCCTGGCCGGCGCCTTCTCGATCCCGTGGGTCCTGAAGAGACGCATCCGACGGGCGAACTCGTCGGAGTCGGTCGTCACCATGCCGCCCTCGGCCGTGGTGATGTGCTTGACCGGGTGGAAGCTGAAGGCCGTCAGGTGCGCCTCCTTGCCCACGCGCACCCCGTTTCTCGTCCCCCCCAGGGCGTGGCAGGCATCCTCGACCACCACCGCACCGCAGGAGCCGGCTAGCTCCATAAAAGGGGCGAGGTCGACCGGGAACCCGGCGTAGCTCACCGGGGCAATGACCTTGGTCCGCGGCGAGATCTTCCTTCGAGCCTCAACCGGGTCCAGGCACAGCGTGCCGGAGTCGATGTCCCCGAACCGCGGCACGGCCCCCAGGTACAGGGCCGCGTTTCCGGTGGCCGCGAACGTCATCGCGCTCGTAACGACCTCGTCCCCGGCCTCCACTCCCGCGGCGTGGTAGGCGCCGTGGATCGCGGCCGTGCCGTTGGCGAAAGCCACGGCGTGAGCCACCCCGATATAATCGGCAAATTTCTTCTCAAACTCGGCCACTGCGGGCCCCTGGGTGAGCCAGTCCCCTCTGAGGACGGCGGCCACCGCGGCTATATCGTCGTCGTCAATGAACTGACGGCCGTAATGCAGCGATTTCATACCCTTCACCACCTGTCAAGCGAGTGAAAAGGAGGACGTGTCAAGCCCTCCTGCGCCTTTGAAAATACCCGGTCAACAGCCGGGCACACTCCTCCCCGAGCACCCCGGACCTCACCATGCACCTGTGGTTGAGGCGAGCGTCCCTCACGATGTCGAACAGGGTTCCGCAAGCGCCCGCGCGCGGGTCCGCACAGCCGAACACCAGCCTGCGCAGCCTGGCGAGGACCATGGCGCCGGCGCACATTGGACATGGCTCGGCGGTGACGAAGAGCGAGCACCCGCCAAGGTTCCATGTCCCGAGCGACTCGCACGCGCTCCGTATGGCCAGGATCTCCGCGTGCGCGGTGGGGTCTCTCTCCTTGCGGTTGCTCGCGGCCGACAGGATGCGGCCTTCCATCACCACGACGGCGCCGATCGGCACGTCTCCGCGGGCTTGAGCCTCCCGGGCCTCTTCGAGGGCCAGGCTCATGTACCACTCGTCGGAGCCCGGGGCAACGTGCAAGGGGGTCAAGACCCTTCCCCGGACCCCGCCTGAACGCGACCGCCAGGTGCGCTCTCCACCTCCAGTGCCTCGAGCGCGGCCGCCATCGACTCGAGCTGCTCGACCCCCCGGATGTCGGAGTCCAGCAGCGGAAGCCTTACCCTAGCGTAGGAGGGGAACAGCCCGTCGATCTCCGCCAGGTACTCTTCCTGTGCGGCGCGCCGCTTCTCGAAGAAGGTCCCGGCCTCCGGCGGGATCACCTTGTTTATCACTATTCCCCCGATGGATATTCCGTGCTTGACCAGCAGGCCGACCGCGCGCGCCGTCTCCAGTATGGAGAGCTTCTCGGCGTTGAGCACGAAGAAGAAGCCGGTCAGGGAGGCGTCGGTCAGGAAGTCCCTGGCCAGGGCGAACTTCTCTTTCCTGGCCGTCAGAGTCCCGAGGATCGGATCCTCCTTGATCCTGTCGGCAAGGTAGGAGTCGTATCGGGCGGCCATCTTCATCAGGTGCATGGCCTTCCGCCGCTTCTCGATGAGCTGTTCTATCCACACGCCGAGGATCTCGGGCAGAGTCAGCAGCCTGAGGGTGTGACCGGTTGGCGCGGTGTCGAATACTATGGCGTCGTACACGTCTCCGGCGGACTCCATCAGTTCCACGAACTTGTCGAATATGGCCGCCTCTTCCGCGCCCGGCGACATGTAGGCTATCTCGATCTGCCTCTTTATCTCGTCCACGATGACGGCGCTGACCAGGTCCAGCGTCTTCTGCTGGATGAGCTCCATGTACTTCTTAGCCTCGACCGCCGCGTCGATCTCGAGTCCGTGCAGGTTCTCGCGAAGCTGAACGACCTCGTAGCCTATCGGCATGTCGAATGCGTCCGAGAGCGAGTGGGCGGGATCCGTGGACACGACAAGCGTCCTGACCCCCCTGCGCGCCAGTGAGAGGGCGTACGCAGCGGCGCAGGAGGTCTTGCCGGTTCCTCCCTTGCCGCCGAAAAACGAGAAACGCTTCATTGGACAGTCTCCTCAGTCGAAATCGTACTGCGCCGCCTTCTCGGCTATTATGAACTTCCTGTTCTGGATTCTGCGCTCCCACGACTCGAGATCGTCGGCCACGTAGGGCAGCAGCTCGAGCATGTAATACGACATGGGGTTCGGAATGCCCAGGAAATCACCGAAGAGAAGCAGCATCAGGTTGTCGTTGATGTCGAAGGCCTCTTTGCGGACCACGGCCATCCGTTTGTCCACGAAGGTGCCATGGTGAAACAGTACGATAAACTCCCAGGTTTTCTTGACGGCCGACCAGATCCTCTTCAAAAGGCCATGCCTCTCTTCGCGACTAGGCCTTGTCGATGAAGAGGGTTCCGCCCACGCTCAGGTTCTCCTTCGGCAGGTCGGATATCGTTATCCTGACCGTCTCCGGAGGCACTCCAAGCGAACTGCAGACCGCCTTTGTAACCTCCGACGCCAGTTTCCTCTTCTCGTCCACCGTCCTGCCCTCGAACACCTGTACTGTTATAAACGGCACGTCGTACCCCTCCTTTCGTATATGCGCAAAAGGGCCTGGGACTTCCAGGCCCCTGATCGTCAGGATTGCTTGCGTACTACTTCTTCTTGGGGGCCGCCTGAGCAGGCGCCTTTCCAGTTGCGTAGGCGTAAGCCTTGAACGGGATCATATCCTTGGTCATGCCGATGAACTCGCGGGACGAATCGTCGTACTCGGTGGAGCGAATGCAGTTTCCGAGCATGTCGTAGTGGTTGATGTAGGTGACCGCGAACGACTTCCCGTCCGGGGAGTACGCGTAGCCGTACTCGGTGAAGTACAGTCCGTCAGCGAGCTCCTGGTCGGTGCCGAACTTCTCGACTATCAGCCCGATGGTCTCGGCCTTCACGTCGGGGTTGGTGTAGTACTTCCTGGCGTTGGCGAAGCAGACGCCGTTCTGCTGTCCGTAGTTGACGAGGTACCACTGCATCTTCACGTGGTCCTGCCCGAAGTTCACCGGCTGAACGTCGGCGATCGCAGCCCCCGCGACAAAGAGGGCGAGCAGAAGAGTGACAGCCGCTACCATGGTTTTCCGCGCGTTGATTTTCATACTGAATTGCACAGCTCCTTCCGGTTTTCGTCCTTGATCCTGCATTTTTAGTCTACCACAAGACTGGAAAAAATGTGCGCCCGATGCGATTATTTTCCCGTACCTACCTCCCTTGGGAATGCGCCCACCCCGTAGCTTACCGGACGCTCCAGTCCGTCGGAGAGCACGTTCCAG
>CAYWKH010000053.1:0-10220 GCA_964458805.1 uncultured Synergistaceae bacterium | reverse complement strand
ACGCGCCCTCGGAGATTATGCTGGAGGAGCCCCCGCCGTCCAGGTTCAGGGCATACACCGCCCCCGCGCTCTTGAGCACCCGCGCGGTCTCGTCAAGGGTGAACCCGACGCTGTGCACGGCGTTCCTCCCGTCGCCGACAAAGAAGAACCAGCATCCCTCCTTCGTCAGGCCGACCGCCGTCCTCGGATGACGGTGGTCGACTACCGAATCGCTGAGGCTCTCCCGCCCGCGGAGCACGTCGCCGTTGCTCAGCAGGAAGGGGCCTCCCTGGATTATCTGGGTCATCTTCATCCACGACGGGTCGCCCTCGTTCAGAGTATGGGTAACACCGACCCGTTCGCCGAACTGAAGCGCCTCTATGAAGCGGGCGGCAGGCCCGTAGACCGACAGGACAGTCCTGTCGGCCGGGATAGGGTTGCCTCCCCCTGCCCGAACCTGCTCCACGATACCACCGCTCAGCACTGCCTCGGCTGCCCTCGTCGCGGCAACCGGGGTGACCTCGCCGAAGTGAGAGGAGAAGGCGACCGCCCCGTCTCCCTTGATAGCTCGGTTGATGGCGTTCAGCTCCATGTACCCGCCGCTCAGGTCCACCCTGCCCGTCCAGGAGAGCTCACCGAACACCGCCCTGTTGTCCGCGTTCCATCCGAAGCAGGTCCTCCCCTTGGTCGGAGGATTGACCAGGCAGCCGTCCACCATCAGGGCCCCGATAGGGCTGCCGCGGCCCTTGCCAGAGGTGGAGAAGAAACCGCCGTTCACCGCCGCCGCAGCACCATCGCGGAGCATGGTGCTGAGCGGGACCAGCGCGCCCATGCCCTCGGAGGGCAGCAGCGGGCGGATCTCGAACATCCCCGGGTCGAAGGTGATCATTGTCCAGAAGCGGGGGTTGTCGACCTTGTCCCAGCTGGGCACCCCGGCGAACACCACCCCCTCCCTTCCGAGGGAGCGAGAGGCGGCGAGAAATTTTCTGACCCCGCCATACCTGTCGAAGAGGGGCGACCGCACCCTCCAGTCGTAGTTGTAGCTGTCGACCGTGGCCTCCTCCCCCAGCCCGGTCAGCATAGCCCTGAAGGCATCGGCCTCCTCCTTCGAATCGAAGCCGTTGACCACTCCCCTCCACTTGGGCAGGATGCTGTTGACACCCTCCCGGTGCAAGCGGATCGTCATGCCCTTCCTCGGGCTCAGGTCGACCGTGAGGCTGAGGTTCCGGGTAGCCGCCGCGACGATGGAGGCAATATCCTTCGCCTCGGTTGGGGAGATCTTGTGAGACGGGGCGAAGGTTGAAACATTCTTGGCTAGCAGGGGCGGCTTCATGTTGAGCGCCACGGCCAGCGCACCCCTCTCCCCCGCGTTCAGGGCGCCAGTGTCCTTGTACGGCAGCGGGTAGGCCGCGAGCATCCCCGGCTCGTAGATCAACCCGAGGGAGCGGACCGCGAAGACGATGGCCTCTTTTCGCGTTATCGGCTCCGCGTACTTCCCCTCCGGCACCGGCACCAGGTCGTAGTCAAGCGCGGCCGCGACCGGGGACTTCTCCCCGGCGGGAAGCTGGAAGCCGCGCGCGTTGAACAGCATGGAGATGAACTCGTCCCTGCGGACCGTCTGCGCCGCATCCGCACCGCCCGCGAGCAGGAGGGCGCACAGAAGCACGGCGGCATGTACTATGAACCAGGCGCGCCGGTGCAAACCGCGGGTGTGTGTGCTTTGGACCGGGATGTCGGCGAGGGGTTTGAAAGCGATCTGCATGAAATCTACTCCTCTTGTTCTTTACAATAATCGGGGATAATTACCTGCCGGGGAACGAGTATAACCCTTCCTCGATAAACCCGCACTGGGAGAAATGCTGAAAAATCGGAATCCCTGGGATTCCGATTTTCGCCTGGAATATGATGGCGCGCCGGACAAGATTCGAACTCGTGACCTGCGGTTCCGTAGACCGCCGCTCTATCCATCTGAGCTACCGGCGCGCGTTGTAACCTGTGCTGTCACCATCTCCCAGCGCCTTTACACTACTGGCGAAGGCATTCCATGATGGCGGTGGGTGAGGGATTCGAACCCTCGAGGGAGGTTTGGGCCCCCCTACTCGCTTAGCAGGCGAGCGCCTTCGACCTACTCGGCCAACCCACCAAAGACAGCGCGGTCTATTCTATAAAAGGGCATGATACATGTCAATAGGCCGCGCTCAAATCAAGTCCCCTACTTGGCCTCTCCCTCCGCCTCGGCCGGCGCGTCCCCGGACTCAGGCTCGTCGGAGGATACGACGGGGGCCTCCGGGACGTGGAACAGTTCCGCATCGTGGACGACAACGGAGGCCCTTGCGCGAAGGTCCTTGAAGAAGGTCTCAAGGGCCGCACGCCGCTTGTCCTCCAGCACGAAGTACTTCACGTCCGCGCTCACCTCGTCGAACGATACGGTTGACTCCTCTACCTTCTCCCTCTTCACAGCCACGAAAAAGTCGTCGCTGGTCACGGGGAAGGGGCCCCCGACGACATCGATGTCCAGGAGGGCAATGGGAGCGTACTGGTCCTTGAACGAAGACTCCGTCATGAACACGGGGCCCGTCTCTGCGGAGCTGGACAGTACGTCCGCCGAGAATACGGACTCCACCGCGGCCTTCCACTCGCCTCCGGCCCTTGCCGCCTCGGCGATCCCGCCCGCTGCGGCCTCGCCCTTCACCCTCGCGAAGTCCACCTTGAAGCCGGCCGGGGTGTGAAAGAACAGGGTCTTCATCTTGTCGTAGAAATCCAGCGCCTCCTCGTCGGTGGCCTCGATGCCGGCGGAAGCGCGCTCCACCATCTTCCCCTGGACTATCTGGTCGGCGAGGTTCGACCTGAACTCCGCCATCTTTATGCCCGACTGGTCCAGGTACTGCATGAAGGCCTCTTTCGTCGGGAACTGGTCCGACACCTCTCTCACCGCGGCCTCGATCTCCTCGTCGGTAGCCCTGAGGCCGGAGTTCTCCGCCTCGATCGCGAGGCGCTGGTTGGTCGCGAGGCTGTCGAGCGCGGCCTGGTACAGCCGCGGGATGTCCTCCGGCTTCACGTCCCTCACGTCCATCCTGCTCACGAGGTTCCTGACGCTCTGGTCCAGGGAGGATCTCATCAGGGACTTGCCGTCAATCTCGGCGACGACGTAGTCTCCGCCCTCTCCCCTGTCGGGACGTCCCCTGCGGGCGCCTTCAAAGCCGTACATTCCAAAGATGGAGATCACGAAGAGGACCACGATCGTGATCATGATCCACCGCACATGGGACCTCAGGGTTCTCATCAACAAAGTACATCTTCCTCTCTAATGATTTCCGGACTCCAAGGGCGAATTTTATCACAGAAGTCGCCGTTCGTTTATACTTCGGCGAGATTGGCGCCCACTTTTGACTCGGCTTTCAGCGGGACTTCCAGACTCGCGGCCCCCTCCATGATTTTCACCAGATCCTCCCTGGTCTCCGGCGCTCTCTCAAGGTCGCACTCGCACACCAGCGAGTCGTGAACCTGCAGGACCAGGCGCACGCTCCCACCATCGTGGAAGCGGCGGGCAAAGTCTACCATGGCCCTCCTGGCGATGTCCGCGGCGCTCCCCTGTATAGGCGTGTTGACTATCACGCGACGGAGCGCGTCCCGGTCGCGCGGCCCCGTCGCGACCTCGCCGAGCGGCCTGATCCGGCCTGCGATGGTCCTTGTGTGCCCTCTCTCCGTCGCCTCGTTGTAGCAGGCCTCAAGGTATTCCCTGACGCCGGGCAGGGCGCCGAAGTAGCGTTCGATTATCGAGGAGGCCTCCTGCCTGCTTATGGCCAGCCTCTGGCCCAGGCCGAACGGGCTCATGCCGTACAGCAGTCCGAAGTTGATCATCTTCGCCACCCTCCTCAACTCCGGGGTGACAAGGCCAGGGTCCACGCTGAACACCCAGGACGCGGTCTCGGTGTGGATGTCGCGACCCGCGGCGAAGGCTTCCACGAGGCGCCGGTCCCCGCTCAGGTGAGCCAGTATTCGCAGCTCGATCTGGGAGTAGTCGGCGGAGACGAATACGCGCCCCTCCCCGCGCGGCGCAAGCCCCTCCTTGACCCGGCCGGCCCATTCCCCGAAGGTGGGCAGGTTCTGCAGGTTGGGCTCCCTGCTGCTCAGCCTCCCGGTCCCGGTGACGGCGGGCTCGAAGATACCGTGGATGACCCCGCCCTCGGCCTCCGCCGCCCTTGTCAGCGGCTGGACGAAGCCGGAGAGCATCTTTGAAAGCTCCCTGTGCTCGATCAGCAGGGCTGGGGTCTCCGACCAGGGGGGACCTAGCGCCGCCAGCCCCTCGAGCACGGAGATGTCGGTCGAAAATCCGGTCTTGGTCCTCTTTCCGGGAGGCAGCCCCAGCTTCTCGAATAGCAGCCGGGCGACCTGCTTCGGAGAGTTGAGGTTTATCGTCTCCCCCGCCTTCAATGCGACCCGCTCCTCGATGACGGAGAGCCTCTCCGACAGGTCGCTCTCCATCGCGCCGAACTTCTCCAGAGAGCAGGCTATGCCGTACTGCTCCATCTCCACCAGGACGGGGACCAGAGGAAGGTCGAGCCCCCTGTACAGCTCCGTCAGCCCCTGGTAGCCCGCAAGCTTCGATTCCAGCGCCCCGTACTCGGAGGCCAGCCGCGCAGCCCTGTCCTCCGGGGGCAATGAATCAAAGCCAGGGATGATGTCCTCGGGCGAGTGAGACGCCCTGTCCGGGTGCAGCAGATAGTGAGCGGTCTTGAAGTCCAGCGCTCTGCCGGATTGAATAGCGTCCGTGCCGAAGCAGGCGACGGCGGTCTTGTAGTCGGGAGTCAGGATGTCGATCGACCGAGCGCGGAGCCGTGCGAGCAGGTCGGGGACAGCCTCGCCCTCCAGCCTCTCGAACGCCCCGTCCGAATCGAGGAGGAGAGCCCCTGTCGCTTTCAAATGCATCGGATACCTGCCCTCGATCGAAGGGACGAGGACGGCCATGCTCCTTTCAGCCGTCGCGGCGGCCCGCGGCCGGGGCTGTTCAGACCGTCTCCCGGTGGCGGGCGGCTCGTCGGCGGGCGGCAGCTTCAGCCTCGAGGCGATGCTCTTGAGGCCCAGGTCGCGACAGATCCTCGACAGCCTATCCTCGTCCGGCGAGCGCGTCACGTATACGGCGAGGTCCTCCTCGGTGTCGCAGAGGAGGCGCGTCAGCTCGCGGCTGTTGAACGCCTGGTCGCGGTTCTTGGCCATCCTCTCCTTCAACGCGCCCTTGAGCAAATCGATGTTCTCGTAGATGCCCTCGAGCGTGCAGTACTCCGCGAGCAGCCTTCGCGCCGTCTTCTCGCCGACCCCCGGCACCCCGGGCACGTTGTCTACCGCATCGCCCAGCAGGGCCAGGTAGTCAGGCATGGAGGAGGGCGGGAAGCCGTACTCCTCGGCGAAGGAGGCCCCGTCCACAGTGCTGAAGCTGCTTATGCCCTTGCCGGGCCTCAGCACCGTGACATCCCTGTCGAGGACCTGCAGGATGTCCTTGTCCGACGACAGCACCATTGTCTCCAGTCCATGCGCGGCGGCGGCGCAGGCCGAGGAGGCGAGCACGTCGTCGGCCTCGACCCCCTCCCTGCGCACCACCGGAACTCCCATCGCGTCCAGCAGATCCAGTATGTAGGGGAGCTGGGCCTTGAACTCCGGGGGCGTCGGTCTTCTTCCGGCCTTGTACTCGGCGTAGGCCTCGTGCCTGAAAGTCGGCCCCGGCGCGTCGAACACGACGCCGCACAGGTCCGGTCCCCACTCATCCCTTATCTTCAGGAACATGTTGAAAAAGCCCACAATGGCGTTGGTAGGCGTGCCGTCCGGCGCGCTAAGCTCCCGGATGGCGTAGAACGCCCTGAAGGCGAGCCCGTGTCCGTCCACGAGCAGGATCCTCTTCCTGGTCAGTTGGCTCACACCCCTCGGCACGGCTCCCGCCCGCGTGGTCATGCCGTGTGGACGGGGACGACCGCGATATTTTTGTTTACGCGGCAGACAAGGTTATAATAACCTATCGAACGGCTTCGCGCACCGACGAAGCGCGAAAAGACGAAGCATCGGGGAGGAACGGATATGGTGGATACAGTGCGGGTTCGCTTTGCTCCGAGCCCGACGGGGGCGCTTCATATCGGGGGCGGCCACACGGCGTTGTTCAACTGGCTGTGGGCGCGTCACACGGGCGGAAAGTTCATACTCCGCATAGAGGACACTGACAGAGAGCGCTCCACACCGGAGTACGAGGAGACTATCATGTCGGGCATGAGATGGCTCGGACTGGACTGGGACGAGGGGCCGGACACGTGCGGCCCGTTCGCGCCGTACAGACAGTCGGAGCGCCTTTCCCTGTACCGCGAGACGGCCGACAGGCTTCTTTGCGAGGGGAAGGCCTACCGCGAGGGAGAGGCTGTCATATTCAAAGTTCCCCAGGGCGTCTCGCTGGCCTTCGACGACGTGGTATACGGGCGAATCCAGATGCTGAGCGATACTCTCAAGGACATCGTGATGATCAAGAGCGACGGCATGCCGACCTACAACTACGCGGCCGTCGTGGACGACCACGCGATGGAGATATCCCACGTCATCAGGGGGGAGGACCACATCTCCAACACGCCGAAGCAGCTCGCCCTGTACGACGCCCTTGGCTGGGAGCGTCCGGTGTTCGCCCACCTGCCGATGATCCTGGGCAAGGACAAGAAGAAGCTCTCCAAGAGGCACGGCGCCACGAGCGTGTACGAGTACAGGGACATGGGCTACATGCCGGACTCCGTGTTCAACTTCCTGGCTCTGCTCGGATGGTCGCCGGGTGACGACCTTGAGATCTTCTCCCGCGAGGAGGCGGCGGAGATGTTCGACCTGTCGAGGGTGATCAAAAAACCCTCGGTGTTCGACATGGACAAGCTGAACCACATTAACCAGGAGCACCTCAAGCGGCTCCCCCCCTGCGAGCGACTGGCCCTGGTCGAGCCGTTCTGGAGGGAGATGGGGCTCCCGGTGGACTCCCACCCGCGAGAGTACCTTGAGGCATCCCTGACCCTGCTGGCCGGGAGGGGGCAGACCGCACGGGAAGCCGCGGCCTACTCCGACTACTTCCTGGACTTCGGGCCGGTCAAGGAGAGGTACGAGTGTATCGAGGCGGACGGCGCTCGGCTTGAAGTTCTTCGGAGGTTCAACTCGGAGCTGCTTGGCCTTCCCGAGTGGAATGCGGAGGCCATGGAGACCTTCTCCCGAGAGTGGAGCGCGGCGAACGGGGTGAAGATGAAGGACCTGGCCATGCCCCTCCGCCTGTGCCTGACCGGGATGAAGGTCAGCCCGGGCGTCTTCGAGGTGGCGGAGCGTCTCGGTGCCCCGGAGGTACGAAGGCGCCTCGAGCACTACGGGGTGCTGCAGGCATGAACACGACGGCGGGCCCGGTGAAAATGGGCCCGCCGTTCTATATTTCGTCCCTATTCGCGGCTTGTAGCGTGCGGGGACGCCCGGCTAAACCCCCTCCGGGGCGACCTGCTTCACGGGCTTCCCCGTGTCGGTGACAATCTGCGCCTTTCTGTCGTACGAGGAGATAAGGTAATCGCCGGACGACGTCAGGCACTTGACGGGGCAGATCTCGACACACTGGGCGCAGAAGCAGCACCTGTCCACGTGGACCTGTATCTTCTTGTCCTCGGGCAGGAACTCGATGGCGTTCGCCGGGCAGACCCTTATGCAGAGCTTGCACCCTATGCAGGTGCTCCTGTCGTAGTTAAGGCGTCCACGGAAGTGATCGTTGACCCCGACGGGCGGGTTGAGCTCTATCCACCCCTTCTCCGCGGCCTCCAGCGCCTCGGTCATCGAGTCCGGCATCCTGGCCACGGGGAACAGGTTGGTGAAGAGCCTCTGCCAGAGCTGACGCACGAGTTGAAACAACATCCTGTTGATCACGACGCTTCACCCCTTCCTACACGACGAGGCCGACGGACGCGAGTATCATCCCGGCGATTGACAGCCCCGCCACCTTGACCAGGTAGAACTCCGAGGCCTGCCAGATCTTGAAGCGGCCGAACATCGTCCTCATGAGGGTCACCACCAGGACCTGGACCAGGAACACCTTGACCCAGAAGCAGAGGAAGTCCAGTGCGAACAGCAGCACCCCGCCGAGGCGCAGGAATCCACCCAAAGACCACGGGAAGAACAGGGCCGTTATGAGGGCGGACATGGCTGTCGCCCTCAGCGCGAAGACGATCTTGAACAGGGCCAGGTTCCTGCCTGAGTACTCGATGATCAGCCCGTCGAGTATCTCGGTCTTTGCCTCGGGTATGTCCATGGGCCCCTTGCCGGTCTCTCCCGGCACGACCAGCACCAGCGACACGAACAGACAGACGATGCCGATGAGACCGATCCTGCCGGACATCCCCCAGACGGACATGCCCGAGAAGGTCTCGAGGTTGAAGGGGTCCCCCGGCATCCCGGTCCTCAGGGCGACCCACGCCATGGTGGTCACCACCGCCGCGAGCGGGAGCTCGTAGCTCATCATGAGCACCATCTCCCTCTGCGCTCCGACGTTCGCGATAGGGCTTCCGCTTGCGAAGCCGCCAACAGCCATCGAGACGCCCGAAAGCCCGAGCAGGTAGATGACGAGGATCATGTCGCCGTGCATGCCGAGCACGGCGGGAAGCGAGCCCATGGGGATGTACAGGAACAGCATGAGCATGCTCGCCGCCGCGATCCACGGAGCCCCGTTGAAGGCCCATTTGACGGCCCTCCTGGGGACGATGTTCTCCTTCCCCAGGAGCTTCAGCACGTCGATGAACGGCTGCAGCAGCGGCGGACCGAGGCGGCGCTGCATCCGCGCGTTGATTATCCTGTCCGCCCCGTCGTACAGGAGGGCCAGGACTATGACTAGGAGCATGAGCGCGATACCGGCGACGAGGCTTGTCTTCTCCCTGCTCATCTCTACGAGCTCGGACCGGGTGAATACCCTGCCCGCGCCGTCCGAGGAGTCGGTCACCAGCATCCTCTCCATGCACGAGATGCAGGGGTCGATGCTGTTGATGATCAGGGGCGCGTCGGCGAGCTCGTTGTCCCTGAACATGAGGGGCCACGAGACCGCGTTGGCGTACGTGGGAGCGCGCACCTTCCACCAGTTGACGTTCTCCTCGCCCGCCTTGAGATGAACGACGTGGGTGTCGTCCCCTCTCGGGGCCTCGATGACGCTCCACCCGGTGCCCTCCGCCTTCTTGAGAGCCGCGAGCACCTTGTTGAGATTCTTCTCGTGGACGATCTCCCCCTCGGGGAGCCCCTCCATGACGTGTTCAATGATATTTAGCGACTGGTGCACCTCCAGGACCCTCACCAGGAAGCGGTCGAATACGTCGCCGTACGCCTTTCCGTAGTAGTCCTGCGGCACTATCGCCTTCACGTTGAAGTCCGCGTAGGCCTCGTACGGAGAGGTCTCGCGGATGTCGCACCTGACACCGCTGGCCCTGGCGGTAGGCCCAACCGCGTTGTACCTGACGGCCTCGTCCTCCGTGAGGACCCCGACGTTTCTCATCCTGGCCTTGGCGATGGGGTCCGCCGTCACCACGTCGTAGAAGGCCCCGAACTCGGCCTTGTAGTACTTCACCATCTCCTTTACGGCCCTGGACACCTCCGGCGTTATGTCCCACCGGACGCCCCCGACCGTCGCCACGCCGTAGTTCACCCTGTTCCCCGACAGCGCCTCGAGTACGTCCATGACCTTCTCGCGAAGCACCATCCCAAGGTGGAAGGCGGAGTCGAAGCCTATCGAGTAGCAGGCCACGCCGGCCCAGAGTATATGCGAGTGCAGCCTCTCCAGCTCCAGCACCAGGGAGCGAATATACTGCGCCCGCGGCGGCACGGGATAGTCCGCGGCGTCCTCCACCGCGCGCAGAAACGCGACTACGTGGCTGAACGAGCAGATGCCGCATATCCTCTCGGAGAGATAGATCACCTGGATGGGGTTTCTCTCGCGGGCCATGAACTCTATGCCCCGGTGTATCGCCCCCGGTCGCACTGTCGCGTCCACTATCTTCTCGCCCTCAAGGCTTAGCCAGGCGGTTATGGGCTCCTTCAGGCCGACGTGGACCGGGCCGATCGGAATAGTATAAGTTTTTTCCATCTGTCCTTCCCCCTACGAAAGTTCCCTGACGTCATCGGGCTGCGGACCGGTCTCGTCCCTGCGCCAAGGCTTGATGGACTCGTCCCAGTCCTCCGGCAGGAAGACCAGCCCCTTGTTCGGCAGTCCATCGAAG
>CAYWKH010000052.1:3572-15666 GCA_964458805.1 uncultured Synergistaceae bacterium | reverse complement strand
GTGAATCCCACCTTCTCCGCCATTTTTGTGCAAATGCGAGCGCTACGCATCCACTAAATTTCAAAGCCCGCAAAAAAACCGCGTGGTTTTCAAGGCGCGTCACTTTCAGAGTCCATTCCGATAAACAATAGAGAAACAACAGCTTAAAGACAATGCGGCACTCCTCATGTCTGCACCAGTTACCTTTAAGCGAAAGTGATGGCCTCCGCCGAGGGGTGGAAAAGGGCCCCCGGTCGGGAGGCCCTGGCTCTGACTGGTTTTATTCAAACCACTTGGCCATCAGCTCGAAGAGCTCACCGCTGTTGGTAAGCTCCTCGAGGGCCTTGTTGACAGCCTCCAGCAGTTCATTCTCGCCCAAGTTCATCGCGATGGCCTTTCCCTCGCCCTTGATCTCCTCCTCGAAGGCGATCTTTATCTTTCCAGCGAAGCTCTCGTGGCCCGCGTAGCTCTTTGCGACCGGAGTGTCCATGAACGTGGCGTCGGCGCGACCAAGGATGACCTCGCGCACGCAGTCGTCGAACTTTTGGAAGGACTTCACCGTCACTCCGTCGAGAGAGTGCAGGTAGGTTTCCTGGACGGTGCCAAGCTGCACGGCGATCGTCCTGCCTTTGACGTCGTCCATTCCTTTCAGCGAGTCGTTGGCCTCGGCAGTCACGAACGCGCTGATTGAGATCTCGTAGTTCTCCGAGAACGCCACCCTCTTGGCCCTTTCGGGCGTCCAGCTCAAACCGGCCACCACGAGGTCGATCTTATTCGCCAGCAGTGAGGGAATGAGGCTGTCGAAGGGCATGTCCACCCACTCGATCTTCTTGCCAATCTTTTCGGCGATAGTCTCCATCATCTCGATGTCGAAGCCCTTGAGTTCGTTGTTCTCGTCGCGGAATTCGTAAGGGGGGTAGGTGCTCTCGGTGCCGACCAGGAGCACGTCTTTTTCCAAGACGTTTCCCCAACCGGCGGTACCTGCAACCACGAGCGCGAGAAGCGCCAACAGCAGTTTCTTCATCGTTCTCTCTCCCTTTCAAAGAATTATGGCCCGGCATGCAAGGCATGAGGCCCGCTACAATAATTCTAGCTTACACGCCTCATTTTACCCTGTCAATAGCGCGTTTTCCATATTGTATCGATGCTGCAATAAACCATCTAAATGTGGAATAGAGAGTACGTAAAAGCTTGAAAGATTCAACCCCCGTCTTGTACAATATCCGCTGTTATAGTATCCTCATGCGCAATTCGCCACGAAATGACGGCTGGTGGACGCTGGCGCCGGCATCTTTCGGGATAGGATGGTAAGGCATGTTGGATGGAATCAAGAGCGAGCTTCCCGAAGTACATCGAGCAACCCTCTCTGCGCTGGAGCTCCGCTGGCAGAGGCAGCGGGAGCATGCCCTTCCATCCATGCAGAGCCTGGTCGCGCTGTACAGGTATATCGCAAGACGGTCGATCGAGGAATCATCCACGCTGATTTGTCCCTACAGGCGCGCCCTGCTCGATACTGGCGCCGTTCACTTCCAAGGCGCCCCGGCTCATTCGGATCAACTCCCCTCCGGACTGGTCAGGTCCATCTCCGAATGGATAGAAGATGCCCTGCGGGTTCCCGCGGGCGAGGCCGAGGGGCATCTTTTCTCAAGGTGCGTTGATTCGATACACAATGCGGAGTCCCGGGTGCGCTCTCTGGCCGATAGAATTCGAACAACCCTGCCCCTGCTGTTGAGCACGCTAGGCAGCCCCACCTCTGACGGGGGTGTTTTCATCATGCCGAAGAATCGGTCCGAAAAGCTCACGGACTACTACCTGGAGTCGCTGGACGCGTATGTCCGAGGGGAGATGCGGTTCAGGGCGATTGAAGAGGATGATGCTTCGGCCTCGACCGACGAGGCCGAGAAATCACTTCTTGACTCGAGACAAAAACGCGCGGGTTTTCCGAAGTTGACGGAGGGTTTCAGGCGCTTGAGGGGATTGGCGCGGGAAGAGGACGGCAGCGACCTCGTCGTGGAACGTCTCTTGGCCGGCATCGACTCGCTCTGCTTTGAGACCTTTTTCCTATACTCGCAAAAAAAGGGCCTTCTGGAGATAAAGCGACGAAAGAGGGAGCTGGGGAGGAAGGCGAACGAGGCTCACATGGACGCGGAAAGATCCCTGGTAGAAGTGCTCAAGATTGAGCTCGACAGGGTTTGCACTTCGGCGGAGAGGGCCTTCAGAGCTCTGTCTGTCGATGAATCCGCTGGAGTTAAATGGTACTCCCCCTTTCGCTTTAAACCTCTAGAGGCAGATGACGGCACTACGATCACCGGCGACGAAAGACGCGCTTCGTTGGATGAGGAGGGGTTCGAGAAAGCTCTTTTAAAAATCCTGAACGCGGACCGAGGGATTTTCGGCGTAAACAGAGTCAGGGCAAGAGGCCTGCCCGAGATACTTCTGTTGCCTGGAAATGCCGTTCCTTATTATGACAGGATCGGCGACACCCTCCTGCTCCCGTTTGCATCGACACGCGAGCGCACTTTGGACCACTTGGTCGAAGCGATCGGCTCCTTCCGTTGGAAGAGCGATGACTCCCTTAAGATTCAAAACTTGTGGTCCGACCTTCAGGTATACAAGGGGAAGCGGCCCGATGTCGAGCTGGAGTCGTCCTTCGTGCAGGGGTATTCAAAGTGGCTTAAGCGGGAGATGGCGGGCGGCCCTCCTGCGGAGGATGAATCCATATCCATAATCGGCGAGGCGCTTCGCAAGGAAGGCGCTTTTATAGCCTGCCACGCATGACGATCCATGCCATAAGGGGCGGTGCTAAGGCAGCATGTCGCCCAACCCCGAGACGGAGATCGCGCACCAGGCAAGCAATCCCCCCATCAGCAGATCCCACAGACGCTCCCGCTTCATCTTGATCGTCTTTTGCGCCGCCCCTATCAGGGCCCACAGGGAGACCCCACTTGTGCACATAAGCGTAAGGAATACCGAGCAGCCGAACAGCCACGCCTTTGAGGATGTCCAGGGCAGTATGAACGTCGACAGGGTCGACAGCCCTAAAAGGATTACCTTAGGGTTGAGAAACTGCAAGACAAGCCCCTCCCGGAAACCTGCGGCTCCCTGCGAGGCACCTCCTTCCCCGCGATTGGCGGGGAATGCGATCAGCCACGCAAGCCGCAGTATGTACGCCGCACCGACGATCCTCAAAAACGGCAGCACCGAGGGGAGCAGCTTTGCTAATAGGATATTGAATACAGCGCAGTTAACCATTACAATAACCAGGCCAGTGAACATCCCCGCGATGAGAGGGAGGGTTTCGCGAAGGCCGCAGAGCCTTGCCGTGTTCATAGCCAAGACAATGTTCGGACCGGGCGTATAAGACGTTATTAGGACGTAGGTAAAAAACGCCGTCCACTGCAAGACAGCACCCCCAGTAAGATTTGTTTCTTCGGTATCATTCAGCCTCATTATACTATGGCGCGAGAGGTAATAAGGCGCGGAGAAACCATGGATGCGTGGCTGAGTGGGAAAGATCAAGAGCATGGAGGTGGTTTGCAGGCGGTCAAGAGCTATATTGAAACTCTGAGCTCGGGCGCGGCAATGGACGTTATAACTGAATCCAGAACACTACACATAACACAGTGAGGAGAAGAGAACCTTGACGATACGCAAGAAACTGTTCCTTATGGGCTTCGTTGTGCTGTTCGTAATCATCGGGATGGCGGGCACCGCTTACTTTCGCAGCCATTCTGCAATGACGGGCCTGGTGAATGAAGCGGGGATT
This sequence comes from uncultured Synergistaceae bacterium, assembly GCA_964458805.1. Lineage (GTDB taxonomy): Bacteria > Synergistota > Synergistia > Synergistales > Aminobacteriaceae > JAAYLU01. Next base: position 11,921 of record CAYWKH010000052.1, on the reverse strand, counting down.
GAGATCGTAAAGGGCGCGGCGGAGAACATAGATATTCGACTTGGGCGGATAGAGGCCGTTGTGAGGACGGCTGCGGAGACGGTGCGCACTTCCATGACCCAGCAGGGAGTCACCGACGAGGACCAGGTAGAGATGATTACTACGGCTCTAACTGACGTCAACAAAGAAAACGGAGTGGTAAATATATTTATGGGGCACGAATCCAACGGCCGTTTCTCCGATGGAGGAGGTTGGAGGGAGCCTGATGACTATAATTGCAGAATTCGCCCGTGGTACAAGGAAGGCGTAGCGGGCAGAGGAAAAATCGTAATGACATCTCCATACGTTGACGGCATCACAAAAGCGGTAATAATGTCCGTGGTGACCGCGATATATGATAAATCCGGCGCGCTGCTGGGTGTCGTGGGAGCGGATTTCGATCTCGGCGGGTTGACCAACCATGTTGCCGGTCTCACCATCCTTGGTCGTGGGGAAGGGCTTCTGCTTGGGGAGGACGGTCTGATAATAGCCGGGGCCAGGAAGGAGAATAATCTTACCGCCTACTTGACGAGGGATGAACGCTTTCCAGAAGGCTTGAGAAAGATAGGTCAGAATATGGTCGGTGGCCTGACTGGACATGACTCCTATACGATGGAGGGCGTCGAGAAGCAGATGTTCTATGCCGGGACTCAGCACGGCATGTCGTTGGGCATCCTTTTCCCGGTCTCCGAGATAGATGCATATGTTAGAGGACTGACGCTGGTGCTGGCGGCGATAGGCTTGGTGGCGATCGCAGTAGTAGCCACTGTTGTTTTAGTGATAACCAGCGGGCTTGCCAAGTCGATTGGTCGATTGAAGACCGCGACCGAAAAACTCGGCTCCGGGAACTTGACGGTTGTATACGATGAGTCTGGACGGGATGAGATAGCGGATATATCAGGGGTTTTGAACAGGATGACTGATTCTCTGCGCGGTGTGATGACCTCCATTCGCCACGAGGCAGGGAAGATGGCAAGGCATGCGGAGACTCTGGCCGCTCTTTCCGAGCAAACCCTCTCCTCGATGCAAGAAGTTGCCGCGTCGATAACCAAAGTCGAGGAGATGGTGGATGACAGCGCCTCCGCACTTGAAGAGACAAATGCATCCGTCGAGGAGATTTCCTCTGGCGCCCAATCGGCTGCTATAGCGTCCAGCGACGGCGCTAACGAAGCGGGCAGGGTATCCGAAGCAGCGAATAGCTCTCTCAGGGAAGTTAACATGGCGATCGGGGGCATAAAGAATGCCTCAGAGCAGTCAGAGGCTGCGGTAAGGAGAATAAGAGATCTAGCCGAATCAGTGCAGTTGATCTCTGGTTTTGTAACTACGATCACTACAATAGCGGACCAAACTAACCTGCTGGCCCTTAACGCTGCCATAGAGGCGGCCCGCGCGGGAGAGGCCGGGCGAGGGTTCGCAGTGGTCGCCGAAGAAGTGAGAAAACTGGCGGAAGAATCGGCTCATGCGGCGAACGAAGTGAACAAGATAATCGAGGGGTTGCAGAAACACTCGCGTGATTCGATCACCACCACGGAAAAGACTGGTGCTATCCTGAACGGTGTAATGGACGGGGCGGTGGAGACCCAGAAGAATCTTGCGGCAGCGGTGGGGTCAATCGTCAAATTGGCCGAGTCAATTCAGAGCATCGCAGCAGTCTCCGAGGAGCAGGCCGCCTCCAGCGAGGAGATGACCGCGGTTATTCGCGGTGTCACAGATGGGACGGCAAAGACTCTTGAATCGGTAAAGACGATACAGAGTGCTTCAGCCGAGACCAGCAGGGCTGCCGAAGTGATAGCGGAAGAGGCCCAAGGAATGGCGTCTGCATCCGAATCCCTTGAAGAGCTCGTTTCGCGCTTCATATTCGACGAAGGATCAAAGAACAGAAGGGCTCTAGCAAAAAGGTAATTTCAGAGGGAAGCGCGAGTCGCCAGCGCTCGCCAGGGTTATCCCCGGCGAGCGCTTTTCTGGCGAAAGAGGGCTTGCTCTCTTGCCAAAAAAAAGAACGGCGGCTATAATGCTCTCGTTCACGCATAGGCGGGCGGACATAGCTCAGCTGGTAGAGCATTAGCTTCCCAAGCTAAGGGTCGCGGGTTCGAATCCCGTTGTCCGCTCCATTTCTTCTTTTATCCCCCCCAGCAATTACCATGAGTAAGCCGCACGAATGCACCCGAATGACCTTGAGCAGAAGGAGTCCGCAGCTTTGACGCCATATGCGAAGGAAAGATTTTACTTTATCCAATGCAGTCTCTAATACTCAGGTCGAATCATTATATTTGACACAAATTTCGCTTGGTAATAAAATACACGGTATTATTGATTTTGGTTTGTCCTGTTAAACTTACGTAGATCAGTGGAAGGAGGTGGAGCGAATGGCAGCGAATCTGGCCGAAGAGATTAAAGAGGTTGAAGCGCGCTCCAAGGCAATAGTCAAGGAGGCAAGAAACGAAGCCGCCCGAATGCTCAGCGAGGCACGCGACGAGTCCGAGCGCAGTATCAAGGAGGCGAAACAAAAAGCTTTCAGGCTATTTAAGGAGAATTCGGCATCTGCGGAGAAAGAAGCGGAAGAGAGAGCTAATAAAACTGTAGAGGCTGGCCGAAAGGAGTCCGAAAAGCTTGCCGGTCTGTACCATAAAAAAGTGGACGGCACGGCACAATGGATTTCGGAAGAGGTGATTTCTCGATATGGCAGTGGAGGGCATTAAGAAGGCAGAGTTATACGTACATAAGTCCAGCCTGGAAGAGGTCCTCGGCGCACTCCAGAGGACGGCCTCGTTCGAGGTGGCGGCGTCGGGAGCCGATCCGTCGGTCGAGGGAGTCGTCCAGGTTCATCCTGAATTGCCCAGAGTCGAGGGACTGCTCGCCGAGGCCAGGTTCCTTCTTCGCTTTTTAGAACCGCACTTTCAGGACAAGGTCTCCCCGGTGGCAAGAGCACTCGGAGAGAAGGATGAAATCTCCCTGGAAGAAGGAGAGGCCCTGGAGAAGAGTCTGGACATTGCAGCAATATCAGACCACGCCCGGAGCCTGGAGCGCAGGCTCGTCGAGATCCGCAGTGAACTAGCGCAAATTGCCACGACAGAGACTCTGCTCTCTCACCTGCCGGATTTCTCATACCCTTTTGAGCTGATAACATCTGGCACGGAACACGTCCGGGGCATCATAGGCACGATGCCCGCCTCCAAGATGCTGTCATGGCATAGGGATATGGAGGCTGTTCTCTCCGGTATGGGGGAGGTCTACGCCTCGACGCCGGGAGAGAAGGAGCAGGAGGGATGGGTGGCCGTCTTCTACGACGAGTCACTCTTCGACAGGGTGATGGAGTGCATGACCGCCCATTCGTTCAGCAAAGTCGATGTCTCACCCGCGCTCAAGGGGACGACTGAAGAGGAGACGAAGATCCTCGCGGAGCGCAAGTCGTTCCTCGCCGCCGAGGAGGCGCGGATATTGAACGAGATCGCGGAGCTCGCCGAAAAGCAGCTCTTGGCGATCCGCACCCTCAGTGACTACTGGACCGTGCTGAGGGACCGCTACCAGGCTCTTTTGGCGGGCACATCGACCGAGCAGGTAATCGTCCTTCGCGGCTGGATTCCCGAGTCGGGCGTCAAGCGTCTGACTAAGGCCCTGTCCCCTTTCGGAAAGTCCGTGGAGTTGTTTCTGTTCAACCCGTCACCGGATGATTCGCCACCATCGCTCCTCGTTAACGCTCCCTGGTCTCTCCCGTTTGAAAACCTGACCAAACTGTACGGGGCTCCGAAGTACGGGGAGATAGACCCTACGCCTCTGCTGGCGCCGTTCTTCTTCGTCTTCTTCGGGATGTGCCTGGGCGATGCGGGATACGGTGTCATAACCGTAGGGCTGTTCATGTGGTTCATAAGAAAGTACGGCAGGATGCCAAGCGCGTTCAAAGGTTTCTTCCAACTTTTCGTGCTTTCCGGGATTTCAACAATCATAGTTGGAGCCCTTACCGGAAGCTGGTTCGGGGACCTGGTGGACGCATTCTCCTTCCTGTCATTTCTCCGGCCGGCGAAGAATGCCATGCTTATTCTGAATCCGATGGAGAACCCCATGGATTTTCTGGCGATCTCCTTGACCCTGGGAGTGGTACAGCTCTTCTGCGGACTCTTCATAGCCTTCTACGATGCGCTTAGAAAGCGCAACTACATGGGGGCGTTCGCGGACACCGGAGGATGGATCGTTCTTCTCGTCGGCCTGCTGCTGTGGGGAGGGGTCGCGAGCGGCTTCCTTTCGGACGGCGTCGCCCTGACCGCCAAGATACTGTCATTCGCTGGGGCGGGCGTGCTCGTGGCCACGCAGGGGCGGGAGAAGGAGGGCATCTTCGGCAAGGCGGTCTCCGGGCTGCTCAGCCTGTACGGGGTGACCTCCTACCTGGGTGACGTCCTGAGCTACAGTCGTCTCCTGGCCCTCGGACTTGCCACATCCGCCGTCGGGGTCATTATCAACATGTTGGCGGGGTTGGCGGGAGATCTTCCATACATCGGCTGGGCGATAGCCCTGCTTCTAATCGTGGGCGGGCATGTTTTCAGCCTGGCGGTCAACGTTCTAGGCGCTTTTGTCCACTCGCTAAGGCTTCAGTACGTGGAGTTCTTCAGCAAGTTCTATTCCGGTGGAGGGACTCTCTTCTCCCCCCTGACCTATAAGACTGCGTTTGTATCGATTAAGAACGATTCTGTGGAATAGATTTTCGAATTCGAGAGGAGTGTAGTTAAATTATGGAGCTACTCGGAGTCATGTTGGCAATTCTCGGTGCGGCAATGGCGGCTGGTTGGGCGGGAGCCGGCTCGGCCATAGGCGTCGGTATAGCCGGAGAATCGGGCGCGGGCGTAATGACCGAGGATCCGGGCAAATTCGGCCTTGTCCTTCTTCTCCAGGCGCTTCCCGGCACTCAGGGAATATACGGGCTTCTCATCGCGTTTTTCGCCATACTTAAAGTGGGCCTGCTAGGCGGCGAACTTGTCGCTGTCACCGCTTACCAGGGCCTAGGCATTTTCTTCGCCTGCCTGCCCATAGCCATCGGAGGGTACTTTTCCGCGATCGCACAGGGGAAGACATCCGCGGCCAGCATTCAGATGATAGCGAAAAGACCGGAGGAGACCGGCAAAGCAGTCATTCTCCCTGCGATGGTGGAGACGTACGCGGTTCTTTCACTTCTCATGAGCATTATCCTTCTAAACGGGATTAAACTTTAGCCTGCCAAGGGGGTATGTGAAGATGTCCTTGGCGGATATAAAGAAAAAAATAGAGTCCGACGCGCGGGAAGAGGCCGATAGAATAATTGCTAAAGCCAAAGAGGGCGTCGAGTCGATAAAGCGAGACGCCGACGAGGAGATTAAAAAACTGAGGGCCGGGTACGAGACACGGTTCAAGACCGAACAGCCGGAGATTTTCAAGAGGCGCGAGATAGTCGCGCAGCTCGATGTCAAGAAGATTGAGCTCGGAGTCAAGCAGCAGGCGATCACGGACGCATTCGACGGAGCGGTTAAGATCCTTGCCTCCCTGCCTGCCGACAAGTACCTTTCATTCATGGAAAAGCTGCTTCAAAAGGCGGTGCAGACTGGATCCGAGGCCCTGTTGGTCTCGAAGACCGAGAAAAAGATCAGCCCGGATTGGCTGGCCGGGGTCAACTCGAAGCACGGTTGGAAACTCGCTCTGGGCGAGGAGCGCAGGGATATGGCCGGCGGGTTTTTCCTTGAACAAGACAGCATAGAGACGGATTGCTCTTTAGAGATGCTTGTTCGATGGCTTAGGGACGAGATCGAGGCAGACGTTGTCAAGCGGCTGTTTTCGGCGTGACAGGAGGTGACGCTCCATGGCTCCGGCTGAGCGTTTTGCCTATGCGGTCGCGCGACTCCGGGCGATGTCCGGACGTCTTCTGGAAGAGTCGTTGATACAACGGATCCTGGACTGCGAGGACCTTGACTCCGCGCTTAAGATTCTCGCCGAGACCGCGTATTCCGCGTGGCTGGTCGAGCTGAAGGGAAGCGGGGATTTCGACAGGATCATCGAGGCGGAGCTGTCGAACGCCTACTCCGAGGTGCAGAAGTTCGTCCCTGACGAGCGTCTGGTGCAGCTATGCCGGATTCCGTATGATTTCCACAACGTCAAAGTCCTCGTAAAGAGCGCCATCCTGGTCCGCGAGGGGGGGGAGCGCAGATATGATCTGCTGACTTCGCTCGGCAACATCCCGGTGGACGAGCTTGTCGTGGCCGTCGAGAGCGAAGATTATCGCCTGCTGCCCTTCGGGCTTCATCGCCTGTTGCCGCTGTGTCTCTCCCAGTGGGAACAGACCAGGGATATACTGCAGGTGGAGAACAGCCTTGATGCGGGCCTGTTCTCGGTCCTGGTCGAGATCGCGGCGGCTACAGGCTTTGATTCGGCCGTCCGCTGGGTGAAGGGCAGGATAGACGCCGAGAACATACGAAACCTGCTGCGCCTAAAGCGGCTGGATCTTGATCTCGCAGGCGCGTCTTCCTTCCTGCATGAAGGAGGATGGATTGCAGTCGAGAAACTGCTCGCTCTGCTCAACGAGCCGGTTGAGAGCTGGCCGCGCGTCCTCTCTTTCTCCGACGTCTCCGGAGTTTTCGCAAATGTCCCCGACCTTTCGGACCTGGGGGCGCTGATCGTGGAGATGGAAAGGGCGCTCGACGAGTACGTGTCGGCGATCCTTGCCAGGGCTAAGTACGAGGCCTTCACCCCGGAAAACGTTATAGCCTACCTATGGGCAAAGGAGATGGAGACAAAGAATCTACGCATTGCCTTGGTTGCGGTGGCAAACAACACGGACAGGACTATTGCGAGGGGGTTGCTTCGACATGGCCGATAAAAGCGCTGGATCCCCAATGGCGGCTGTCGGTGAATACGAGACCGTCCTCCCGTTCCAGGCGGTCGGGGTGAAGCCCCGCATCGTCAAGAGCGAGGAGTCGGCCGGCGTCGACTCGATTCTCCTCGAGCTGGCCAAATCAGGGTACGCCGTGGTCTTCGTCCAGGAACAATACTACCTGATGCACATCAGCCGCATAGAAGAATTATGCAATGAATACGAGACGAGCTTCATCCCGATCCCCGGCCTGAAAGGCAGCATGGGGGTAGGACTCAAATCCATCCGAAGCGGAGTGGAACGCGCGGTAGGAATGGATATTTTCGCGGTGAAGTAATGAAAAGAAGTATGGAGGCGATAGATAGTGGCCGCTGAAAAAGTAATCAAAGGAACCATAGAGAAGATCTCCGGCCCTCTGGTTGTGGCAAAGGGCATGTTCGGCGCCGGGATGTACGATGTGGTCAGAATCGGCGAGATCGGCCTCGTGGGAGAGATTATCGAGCTTCGCGGGGACACGGCGTCGATCCAGGCTTACGAGGAGACCTCCGGCTTGATGCCCGGAGAACAGGTGATCAGCACTGGCGAGCCTCTCAGCGTCGAGCTGGGGCCTGGCCTGATCGAGCAGTTCTACGACGGAGTTCAAAGACCTCTCAATCTGATCGAGGAAGTGGCAAGGAGTCACTATATCTCCAGGGGTATAGACGTCCCGGCAATCGACAGGAAGAAGAAGTGGGAGTTCGTGCCCAAGGTGAAGGTCGGCGACGTTGTCGGCCAGGGGGACATACTAGGAGTCGTGCAGGAGTCCATCCTGGTGGAGCACCGTGTGATGGTGCCGGTGGGCATGGGTGGCAAGGTGGCGAGGATCGAGAAGGGCTCGTTCACCGTTGAGGACACGGTCGCGGTGCTGGAGCAGGACGGGGTCAAGAAGAACGTCACTATGCTGCAGCGCTGGCCAGTGCGCAAACCGCGGCCCGTGGCCAAACGCCTGCCTCCGGTCACCCCGATGTCGACCGGGCAGAGGGTCATAGACACCTTCTTCCCCATAGCGATGGGGGGCACCGCATGCGTCCCCGGTCCGTTCGGATCCGGCAAGACAGTGGTGCAACACCAGCTCGCAAAGTGGGCCGAGGCCGAGATAGTTGTCTATGTCGGCTGCGGCGAGCGAGGAAACGAGATGACGGACGTTCTCCTTGAGTTCCCTGAGCTGGAGGATCCGAGGTCGGGTCACCCTCTTATGAAGCGGACGGTGCTGATAGCAAACACGTCCAATATGCCGGTTGCGGCTAGGGAGGCCAGCATCTACACGGGGATAACCATGGCGGAGTACTACCGTGATATGGGGTACTCGGTCGCGCTTATGGCGGACTCCACGAGCCGATGGGCCGAGGCCCTGCGCGAGATGTCGGGACGGCTCGAGGAGATGCCCGGCGAGGAGGGGTATCCCGCGTATCTCGGGACGCGCATGGCGTCGTTCTACGAGAGGGCGGGCAGAGTTGTGGCGC
>CAYWKH010000052.1:0-3562 GCA_964458805.1 uncultured Synergistaceae bacterium | reverse complement strand
CTCGGAGCCCGTCAGCCAGAATACGCTGAGAGTATCCAAGGTCTTCTGGGGCCTTGACGCGAACTTGGCCTACCAGAGGCACTTCCCGGCGATAAACTGGCTTTTGAGCTATTCTCTTTACACCGAGAAGCTCGACGAGCACTGGGATTTAAAGTTCGACGACGAGTGGAGCCCGCTTCGAATAGGGGCAATGACGCTGTTGGAGGAGGAGGACCAGCTCAAGGAGATAGTCCGCCTGGTCGGAGTCGATGCGCTCTCAAAGGAAGAGCGCATGGTACTTGAGACCGCGAAGTCGCTCCGGGAGGACTTCCTGCACCAGAACGCCTTCCACGAGATAGACACCTACGCCTCGATGGAGAAGCAGTTCAAAATGTTGAGGACCATCCTGCTGTTTCACAATGTCGCAATGGACGCGCTCAGGAAGGGCGCCTCGATGAACGAGGTGTTCAACCTTCCCGTGAGGGAGTCCATAGCCAGGATGCGCTACCTTGAGGAGAAGGAGATCGCCGGGATCGACGATCTCGAGGCCCAAATCAAGAGCGAAGTTGCCGAAGTCACTCCCGTCGGAGGTGAGAACGATGCTGCCTAGAGAGTACAGGACAATCGGAGAGTTGTCGGGACCGCTTCTCCTGGTGAACAAGACTAGGGGCGTAAGGTACGACGAGCTGGTCGAGATCGAGATGGGCAGCGGCGAGAGAAGGCGCGGCAGAGTGCTTGAGATCACCTCCGACCGGGCGCTTGTGCAGGTCTTCGAGGGCACCGATGGAATTGATATAAAGTCCGCCAAGGCTCTCTTCCTAGGAAAAGTACTCGAGTTCCCTGTCAGCCGCGACATGCTGGGCAGGATATTCAACGGAAGGGGAGAGCCGATAGACGACGGCGCTCCCATACTCGCCGAGAAGAAGCTTGACATCAACGGCATGCCGATGAATCCGTTCTCGAGAGACTATCCTTCGGAGTTCATACAGACGGGCATCTCCACGATCGACGGGATGAACCCGATGGTCCGTGGACAGAAACTCCCCATATTCTCGGGGAGCGGTCTGCCGCACAACAGGATGGCCGCCCAGATAGCTCGCCAGGCGACCGTCATAAGCGGGCAGGAGGACTTCGCCGTGGTCTTCGCGGCTATGGGCATCACGTTCGAGGAGGCCTCCTTCTTCATGGAGGACTTCAGAAACACAGGCGCGATCCAGAGGACAGTCATGTTCGTCAACCTGGCGGACGACCCCGCGATAGAGCGAATCACCACCCCCAGGATAGCCCTGACCGCCGCCGAGTACCTGGCCTTCGAGCAGGACATGCACGTCGTCGTGATACTTACCGACCTCACCAACTACTGCGAGGCGCTTCGCGAGATATCGGCGGCGCGCAAGGAGGTCCCTGGCAGGCGCGGCTACCCCGGTTACCTGTATACGGACCTCGCGACAATGTACGAGCGCGCGGGCAGACTGAAGGGTAAGAAGGGCTCGATAACCCAGATACCCATCCTCACTATGCCCGAGGACGACAAGACGCATCCGATCCCGGACCTTACAGGGTATATCACCGAGGGGCAGATCATTCTGAACCGGACCCTGCACAGGAAGGGCATCTATCCCCCAGTGGACGTCATGCCGTCTCTATCCCGTCTCAAGGACAAGGGCATCGGCACCGGCAAGACTCGCGAGGACCACGCCGACCTGATGAACCAGCTTTTCGCCGCCTATGCACGCGGGAAGGAGGCAAAGGAGCTCGCCGTCATCCTCGGAGAAGGCGCACTTACCGAGGAGGACAAGTCCTTCGCCAAATTCTCCGATATGTTCGAGGACCAGTACGTCAGGCAGGGAGAGTACCAGAACAGGACATTCCAGGAGACTCTCGAGCTGGGATGGAACCTTCTCACCGTCATCCCGTTGAAGGAGCTCAAGCGAGTGAGAGACGCCTACATTGAAAAGTATCTCAAGCCCAGGTTGAAGAGCGAGGAAAAGGCCGGCGCCATCTCCGGGGAAGCGTAAGGAGGGGTCGCGATGCCCCGTATGAGTGTCAATCCAAACAGGATGGAGCTTTCGAGGCTGAAGAAGCGCCTCTTCGTGGCCAAGCGCGGACACAAGCTCTTGAAGGACAAGCAGGACGCCCTGATAAAGGCCTTCCTCGAGAGGGCCAGGGAGGGAAAGGCCCTTCGCGAGGAGCTGGAGGAGGAGCTGGCCGCCTGCTACAAAAGCTTTCTCCTCGCCAGGGCTCAGACCCTGCCGGCCATGCTTGAGCAGGCCCTTATGATCTCTGGCGCAAAATGCGATCTTCGCGTGGACTACCAGAACGTGATGAGCGTGATGGTGCCGGTCTACAGCGTGGACCAGCACGGCTCCCCGCATAATTACGGCCTCGCCACGTCCTCGGGGAGCCTGGACCTGGCCCTCGAGAGGTTCGCGAAGCTGATCCCGACGCTAATCGAGCTGGCGGCGAAGGAGAAGGCCATCCGGTTGATGGCGTACGAGATCGAAAAAACCCGCAGGCGGGTCAACGCCCTGGAGCACGTGCTTATTCCGGATTTCATAGACACCATTCGTTACATAACTATGAAACTGGACGAGCAGGAGCGATCAACGCTCAGCAGACTTATGAAGATCAAGGAGATAGTCAGGTCTCACTAGGAAAAGCGGAGGAGGGCGGTCAGCGGGCTGCCCTCCTCCCGGTATGTATTAAGCGCGCTGGTCTTTACGTTTACGGTCTTTGGTAGAGGAATGCCCCTGCGGACTCGAAACCGATCTTGCGGTAGTCGAATATCTGCTCGGTCGACCCCACCAGCAGGTACCCCCCGGGTCGAAGGGCCCTGAGAAATTTGTTGTAAAGGGCCGTCTTGGTATCGGAGCTGAAATAGATCACTACGTTGCGGCAGAGTATCAGGTCAAAGTCGTCCGAGAAGGAGTCCTCAATCAGGTTCAGCCTCTGGAACGAAACCCTCGCCTTTACCTCCGAGTTCACCAGGTAGGTCTCTCCTCCGTCCGCCGTCGTAAAATAGCGCGACACTAGTTCCTTGGGTACATTTACAAGCTGGCGTTTAAGGTAGTGTCCCCGCTTCGCTATGGCGATCGCGCCCTGATCGATGTCGCTTGCCAGCACTGGAGCCTGGGGCGACAGCTTAGCCTCGATTGAGAGAATGGCCAGAGAATAGGGCTCCTCCCCCGTAGCCGACCCCGCGCTCCATATCTTAAGCTGCTTCCTGCCCCGCGTCCTGATCAGGTCGGGAATCACCACGTCCCTGAGCTCGTTCCACTTGTTCGCGTTTCGGAAGAACTCGGATACGTTAATTGTGAGATAGTCCAGGAACTCCCGGAGTTTGCCGTCGTCCTCCTTGATCGTCTTGAAATACGTGTCGTACGAGGATATGTTCCAGCGCTGCATCAGCATATGAACCCTGCGGTGAATCTGGTTTTTATACGAGTTCAAATCCAGCCCTGTAAGTTTCTTCACGCCGTTTTTGAAAACATCGTATTCGGGAGAGTCATAGATGGTCTTCTCGATCATTACCTACCGGCTCCTTCGCTCCATGATGCCTATCGTGTCAAGGCCGTGTTCTATT
>CAYWKH010000051.1:5110-15704 GCA_964458805.1 uncultured Synergistaceae bacterium | reverse complement strand
CTCGGTCACCCCGCGGGCGGTCGGCGCCGGGGCCTCTTCGGCCAGCGCCGGCGCTACTTTCACAGCCAGGAGGGCCGCCCCTGCGACCTTGAGCATGTCCGGCAGGATAAAGGGCAGCACTCCGATCCTCACCGCCCGGGCCAGGTCGACCTCCTTGCCCGCGACCAGGTTGAGGTTTACCAGTAGGACGGAGACGCCCAGGATATATATGACGGCCAACCCCCCCGTGGATGCGAGGAGAAACCCCATTGGCGACGCGGTGCCCGAAGGCCTAAACCTTCCTGCCACCAAGGCGGCGAAGGGGTAGGACAGAAGGTAGCCGAACGTGGGGGAAAAAACATACCCGAGGCCGCCTCCCCCGCTGAACACCGGCAGCCCAGCCAGGCCCAGCAGCAGGTATATCACCTGCGACAGAGGGCCGTACTTAGGGCCAAGGACGAGACCCGACATCAGCACGATCATCACCTGCATAGTGAAAGGGATCATCGGCAGCGGGACGCGAACAAACGCCCCCACGACTGTGAGTGCCGCGAACAACCCCGACAGAAGCCAGTACTTGACCTTCAAGATTAGAACCTCCATATAACCGACCATATAGCCGACAGGATACGAAAAATGACTTTTTGTGCATGAAACCGTTGATCTATATTGACCTATACTTGCGCCTGGTTTTGATTCTCGCATGTACGGCCACGCGATATCATTTTATTCCTCCATAATTTCCCAGGTGAAAACAGCCTTCATCCTGAGCAACTCCTCGAGCGAGCCCTCGAATGCGGCCGATTCGGAACATGGAATGGAGCAGCGCACTTCGACCCTCTCGCCGTAGCTCCAGTCGGCTGCGCCATCGCCCGAACCGCCGCCCTGGACAAGTCGCTCAAGCGTACGTACGGTCTCGTAAGGGGCGATCACCCTGTATCTTTTGCACAACACCCTTCCGGCCTCTCCCGCGGCCGACAGGGCCGCCGTGGCTGTCGAGCCGTACGCCTCGATCAGCCCGCGGACGCCCAGCTTCACGCCGCCGAAGTACCTGGTCACGACCACCAGGGTGTTCGTCAGCCCCCTGCGGGCGATCGCGCCCGCGATCGGCTTCCCGGCGGTGCCGGAGGGCTCTCCGTCATCGGAGAAGTACTCCTCGAGGGCTTCATTCAGTCCGATCCTGTAGGCCCAGCAGTTGTGCGTGGCCTGCCTGTGGACGGCGTTGATCCCGCGCAGCTTCGAGCGGGCCTCGTCGGGATTGCGGCATATCCTCACCTGCCCGATGAAGCGGGACTTGCTTATCTTTACCTCCGCGGTCGCCTCGCGCTCGGGCTCGACGTAGTCGTATACGTTCAAATCCAGCAGTCCTTCAGTTTCCTGTAGGTCGCCCCCAGCTCCTCGGCCACAACCCGAACGTCGGTGAACACGGGCATGAAGTTCGTGTCCCCGTTCCACCTCGGGACCACGTGCAGATGCAGGTGCCCGTCGAAGCCCGCGCCCGCTACCTTCCCCAGGTTCACCCCCAGGTTGAACCCCTGCGGGTGCATCGCCCTCTTCAGGGCCTCGATGCACCTGCCCGCCACCCGGTGCATCTCGAGCAGCTCCCCGTCCTCCAGCCCCTCGTACTCGCAGGTGTGGCGATACGGGGCCACCATCAGGTGTCCCGGGTTGTACGGGAAGGCGTTCAGAATTACGAAGCTGTAGCGTCCTCTGAACAGGATCAGGCGCTCCTCGTCCCTGTCCTCCTTGGGAAAGTCGCAGAATATGCACCCCTCCTGCTCCTTCGATACGGATATGTACTGCATCCTCCAGGGCGCGAATATGTTCTCCACAGCAGCGGCCTCCATTTCCGGGCCTCCTGGGCCCGTCAGTATTTTCAGACGCCCGGTTTTATTTCCCGGGAAATAACTCAGCGATTCACCCCCCGCCACCATCTGCTCTTCTCCGCCGCGCCGACCCTCCTTGGATACTTCTCGGGCGTCGGGGCGACCTTCTCCCAGGAGAGCGCATAACGCTCCTTCCCGTTCACCATGTAGCGTTCGACCTCGGGGTCCGAGAGGCCCAGGGCCTCCCACAGGCCCAGCATCGGCCTCATCTCCTCGGCGTAGTTCGGCCCCTTGAAGGCTATCAGCCGCCCTCCCGGGGCGACGAGCGGGGCGAGGTATTCCAGCACCACGTCGAGCGAGCTCACGGCCCTGGCGGCCGCCGCAGTGTAGGACTCCCTGCTCTCCGTCGCGTGCTCCTCGCACCTCGCGCAGAGGACCCGCACGTTTCTCAGACCCAGCCTGATCGAGATCTCCAACAGAGCGGCGCACTTCTTCGCGATGCTGTCCAGAAGTACCACCTGAAGCCCAGGCCTGCATATCGCCCACGCCATTCCGGGAAGTCCGCCGCCGGAGCCCACGTCTATCACCCGCCCCGACGCGGGCAGCAGGTGCATGACCGCCAGGGAGTCCTTGATGTGCTCCCTGAATATCAGATCCGGGTCAGACGGCCCCGTCAGCCTTATCCTCCCGGCGTAGGATGATAGTATCGCGGCGTACTCCCTCAGCGCAGCCTCCTCGTCATCCGCAACTTTCGCATTCGTGGTCATGATTCCCCTCCTTCAATTTTTAGTTTAGAATGGTCGCCATGGGGGTGAGCGGGCATGAGGCTTTACGAATCCATTCTGCAAGGGGCGCTTTCGACCCTCGAGTGCAAGGTGGAGGACATCGTGGTCGGCTGGAGGGGGAGTTTTCTCTCCCTTGCGGACGGACGCTGGGGCGTCGGTGCCACCCCCCGCGCCGAGGACGAGTCCCTTTCGTCAAGGGAGGACCACACCAGGACCATCCTCTCGTCGACCTCGCACGGCCTAGCCCGGCTTATCGTATCCCCCTACCCGCAGGAGTTCGCCGCCGCGACCGCGGCCCTCTGCGCGCTCCTCCCGGCCGAGGGGGAGGGAGCGCCCCTCGACTCGCTGATATCCACCATGTCGGGGGAGGAGGTCTTCCTGGTCGCGCCCGCTCCTGGCGCAGTCGACTTTCTGACCGACTGCGGACTCGACGTCTCCATATTCGACGACAGCCGGAGGGGCAGGCGAGTGCGCCCGCTCTGGTCCACGCAGCAGCATCTCAGAAGAAGCGGATGGCTGTGGATCAACGCGGACGCGCTGCGCGACCGCGCCATACTCACCCTCGCCCCCAGTTTCAAGGCGATGCGGGGCGTCATCCTGCAGGGCCCCGGAATACCGTTCCTGCCGTCCGTCCTGGGCGAGCTCGGGGTCACCCACATCGTAGCCCCCCGCGCCGAGGTCTCCTCCAGGCTCGAGGTTCGCCGCTACGTCGCGGCGGGGGGAGCGCCCTGGAGCTGCCCGGCGCTAGCCTGGCGCGTCTTTGACCTATTATATACGGATGGGGAGAGCAGATGAGAAATTTGTCTTTCACACTCCTGTGCGCGCTTGCGACGTCCTTCGCGCTATACCTGTCCCCGGCGCCTGCGGCGAACGCCCCGGTCGCGGCATCGCCCGGGGCCGAAATACGGGCCGTCGACGGCGACACGATCGAGATCGACGCGGGCGGCGAGAGGACCAGGGTGCGCTACCTGCTGATAGACACCCCGGAGCTTCACCACCCCTCCCGCCCGGTCGAGGAGCTCGGAGAGGAGGCGCTGCAACTGAATCGGAAGCTGCTCGCGGGCGGAATTAGCCGCATGGAGTACGACAGTGAGCGGACCGACCGCTACGGCCGGTCGCTCGCCTACGTCTTCGCCGTCAGGGAGGGGCGCGAGGTCATGGTAAACGAGGAACTGGCGGCCTCGGGACTGGCGCTGCCGATGATCATCAACCCCAACCGCAGGTATTCGGAGCGCATTCTCAGCGCGATCGACGCGGCCCGATCCGCGGGCAGGGGACTGTGGGGACTCGGCTCGCTTCGGACTTTCACCGCGGCTCAGGCATGGAGCGAGGCCCCTTACCTGGCCGGGGCCTTCATAACACTCCGCCTAACGGTGGAGAGTAGGGCACTCTCCCGCAACCGCCTGGTGCTGCGCCATGGCAGGACCTCCATCGTCGCGTACAGGGGTCGGGAGACGGAGGGCATCTTCTCGGTGAAGGAGGGGGACCGCGTGGTCGCGGTCGGGAAGCTCGTGCTGTCCTACGCCGGGTGCGAGATGCCGCTGGGCTCTGACTTGCAGCTCCGCCTGGAGGCGGGCCGCTGATTCCAGGAATCGCCTGAATATAGAGCCGGATCCCTGGCTAGCACCGGCCTGTTCTCGTTTCCGCCGGCCGCGGGGCTGCGGCGAAAAGCGGCGCGGGGCTGTCGTTTTTACGTATTAAACGACTTGTGTTAGCCATCTCCCTTCGGTATCATGACCTCGGATGGTCGACATATCGCCACCCGATACACCCCCGGAAGCGCCTGTCCCCGGAGAGAGAGGGTCTGACAGAATGAGAGTTTTCTCGAACAAGTACGCGCTGCTGCTCGCAGGCGCCGCCATCCTCGCGGCTCTTGGTCTCGCCGTATTCCTGCTCGGCGGGCACGACGCGGCCACATCGGCCTTCCGCGCCCGCCTGGAGGAGTCCTTCGCCTCTCTCGACGGCTGGTCGTTCGAGGCAGGGGAGGTCTCTGGAAACCCCGTCACCGGGTTCCGCGCCTCGGACATCAGCATCGCCTTCATGGGCGAGGAGGTGGCCAGGGCCGGCTCCCTCTCCGTAGGCCTGTCGCTCCTGTCGCTCATCCGGGGCGACGGCGGGCTGAGCAGGATAGACGTGGCCAACGGCTCGCTGTCGGGCGAGGTACTATTGCGCGCCATGCGCGGAACAGACCTGTCCATGCCGGAGGCGGGCGGCCCCCTTCCGATCATCGTGCTCTCCCCCGCGCGCATCGACACGCCCGCCGGGGCTGTCTCGTTCGACACCCTCAGGCTCACGCCGAAGGAGGACACTCTGACTTTCTACGGGCAGGGAAGCTTCCTCGGCTTCCCCATCGAGGCGGGGATCTCGTTCCTCACCGGCGGGCAGCTCACCGCCACCGACGGCTTCTTCAGGGGAGGGGACGCCGTGGTATCTCTCTCCGGGCCGGTCTACCCGGAGACCAGGCTCGAGGGGTTCGTGGACGACCTCAGGCTCGACTTCATCTCCGAGCTCGTGCACCTGCCGCTGACGGCCAAAGGTACAGTCGACTCGACCCTTCTCGTCGAGCGCCCCGGCGGCGAGCTGCTGGTCTCCGGTGAGGGGGAGATCGAGGGAGGGGACATATGGGACCTGCTCTTAGACGGTACCTTCGCCTGGTCGGCGGACGACCGCAAGGCCGTGCTCTACCCGTCGAAGGCCAGTGTCTTCTCGTCGCCGGCCGCGGGGACCCTGGCCCTCTTCTTCGGAAGCTCGCCCAGGGCGGAGATCTCCCTGGCGTTCAAGCGGGCGAGGCTCGACGAGTGGACGAGATGCTTCTCGTGGCTCTCCTTCGCCGAAGGGGAGCTGTCTACGCTCAAACTCGACCTGTCCGGCCCGATCACGCGTCTGAACGGCCCCATACACTTCGACGCGCGCGAGGCCCGCATACAGGGATTCGACGTCTCCTCCCTGTCGGGAAACCTGAGGATGACGGACGGAAACCGTCTCGACATCTCGGGCGGGGGGCGGTGGGCCGGATCGGCCTTCTCCTTCTCCGGGGAGAGCCTGTTCGAGAACCCGGACAGGACAGCGACGAAGATCTCGCTTCGAGCCGTCGACCTGGACCTCGAGTCGGCCGCCGCGATAGTCGCGCCCGGTCTGGCGGCGCAGGGCAGCGGAGCGCTCTCGGTGGAGGTGTCCGTGCCTCCCGAGGGGGCCGCCGCCTACAGCGGCGTCCTCTCCGCCAAGCGCGGCACCGCCGTCGGGACGCCGTTTACCGAGCTCTCCGCCTCCTTCTCCGGACGCGAGGAGGAGCTGTCCATAACATCGCTTTCGCTCTCCCCCGGCGGCAAGGGGACAGTCGCGGGCAAGGGGAGGATAACGGGGCTTGGCACCTCACCCAGGCTGTCGGCCGAGGGTACGGCGAAAGGCCTGGGATGGTGGCTCCTCGCGGACGGAGGGGAGTCCTCGGGCCTGAAGGGACAGTTCGACGCCAAGTGGCGCCTCGAGGGGCCGGCCCTCTCCCCGGTCGCGACATTCTCGCTCACGGGCGGAGAAACGCCACTGTCCGGGGCGCTCCCCCTGACGGCAATTCGTCTCGACGGGCGCTACGAGGACGGCGCACTTAAGGCCTCGTCGGCCTCGGCGTCATTGTTCGGGGGGTCGGTAAGGGGCGACGGCCAGATCCAGCCCAACGGCGCGCTCTCCTTCAAGGGCGGCTTCGAGGGGCTTTCGGCGTCGCGGATCGCATCCGCCGCGGATATGCAGGAGGCCGAGGCGGCCGGTACACTGTCGGGCGAGTTCTCCGTCGGTGGCACCCTCGACTCGCCTACCGCCGCGATAACCTGCTCCTCTCAATCCATCTCCGTCTCGGGGCTGGAGTTCGTTTCGCCGCGCGTCAAGCTCGAGGGAAGCGCCGATTCCCTGAAGGTCGCGGACTTCTCGGCCGTGCTCATGGGGGCGAAGGTGGGAATGTCCGGGGTCCTGGGCCTGTCCAGGGGAGAGAGAACCGACCTCGCGCTGGAGGTCGGCGAGCTGGACCTGCACAAGCTCGCGATTCTGTACTTCCCGAAGGTCCGCGTGGCGGGCTCGCTGTTCGCCAGACTGAGGCTGGAGGGCAAGGCCGGGGACGATATTGAGCCGGTGATCACCGGCACGATACCCTTCCTGTCGGCCTACGGCATCCTGGCCGAGGAGGTGAAATTCTCCCTCGTCCCGGAACCGGGCGATGCACTGTCTCTATCCCTTGAGGGGCGAATCGGGGAGAGCAGGCTGGCCCTAGAGGGCACCGCCACCGCCACCGAGGAGGGAATCGACCTGGAGCTGCACAACACCGCGAGGATCGATCTGGACGCCACCCTGACGGCCCTGTCCACCCAGTCCGCGGGGATCCTATCCGGCTTCGCGGACTTCAAGATGTCCGGCAGGCTGAGCGACGCGGCTGAAGTCGACGGCTCGCTCACCTCCCGCGAGATGAGCGTCTACGGACAGCCGTTGTCGGACGTGCGCATCCCGTTCAGATGGACCGGCGGGGCTATCGACATGGTCGGCGGCTCTGGCGTCTACCACGACGGAGACCTTCGCTTCGACGGAAAGCTCGACCCCGCCACCATGCGCTTCGAGGGATCAGCCTCGGTCAAGGGCATGGACCTGGAGAGCGCGTCGCGCACCCTGTTCGAGGGGGGCGGGACCATCACCGGGACGGCCGACCTCACGATACGCGGCAGCGGCACGGGCGGCATGCTGGGGCTCGTCTTCGGCAGCGGCCAGCTGGCGGCGAAGGAGGGCGCCGTCTCCGGGTTCGAGGCGATCAAGTCGGTGTCCGGCTCCGGCACCATACCCTTCTCCTCGGTACTGGCCAGCTTCAACATGGACGGACGGAGCGTATTCCTGCTTCCCGGCAGCAGGATGTCCGCCCCCGTGGGGGACGACGTGTACCGCTACCTTTCGGCAAGCGGCTCGGTGGGGTGGGGGGACTCCCCCCTCGACCTCAAGTGTCTAGGGGACATAAATGTCAGGGCACTGAACGCCTTCATCGGCGCGATGCAGGGCTTTCTCCTCGTCGACGGCAATCCCCTCACCGACCCGCAGTTCCTCCAGCGATTCCTCAGCGGCCTCGTGGGGGGCATCGCCGGCCGGGACTTCCGGGAGACTACCTTCAACCTCAAGGGGACGTGGGATTCGCCGGAGATGACCGACCTCAAGGTCTCCTCCGCCGGCGCGCCTCCGGCTATACTGCCGTCGTCCAACGGAGCGCGCGCAAGAGAGGACAACGTCATCAAGATAACGATCGAGATCCCGACCGGGGAGGGCAAGAGCACGCTGGCGGACCCGGAGGAGCAGGTCAAGAAACAGCTGCTGGAGCAGCTCATGAAATCGATAATCAAGCCCGGCGCGGAGGGGCCCTGAGCATCTGCCCGGCAGTGCACCGCGACGTCGGATTTTCAACCGGGGGTTTTTAGAGTATAATGTCGAGCATATCCAAACTTTTTTTAATCAGGAGGGCAAAACTATGAAAATCAGGCCGGAAGTCAGGCCGTTCATCTTGGCGTCTTTTCTTTTCGGCGCCGCCGTCTACGCCATCGCTGCGCTCTCGGGCACATCCAATCTGACCGCGTTCTTCCTGGGACTCCTCTCCGGAGGTGTCACGGCGGGCTACATGACCTTCTTCTTCCGCGACCCGGAGGTGGTGGTTCCGACGGAGCCCGGCATAGTGGTGGCAGCCGCCAACGGCAAGCTCGCGAAGGTCTCCGAGGTATACGAGAAGGACTACCTCAAGCAGGACACGATACGCATCAGCATCTTTCTGAGCCTGTTCGACGTCCACGTAAACCGCTTCCCGATCTCGGGCTTCTCCACCTTCCTTGGCTACTTCCCGGGCAAGAGATACTTCACCTTCGACGAAAAGTCGTCCGACTACAACCAGCACAACGCCATACTCGTCCGCAGCGAGGAGACGTCGTGCCTGATCCGCCAGATCGTGGGGCCGGTCTGCCGACGCGTGGTCTACTGGCCCAGGGAGGACAAGACCACGATCGTCGAGCAGGGTGGGCGCTTCGGCATGATGAAGTTCGGCTCCCGCCTCGACATGTACTTCCCCAAGGACGACATCAGGATGGTGGCCAAGATCGGCGACCAGGTAACGGCAGGCGAGACGATCATAGCCCGCCTGGTCAGAAAGGAGAAGTAGAATGAGCGCGCAGCAGGTGCAGAGACTTCGGATCCTGGCAAACTGGAGGCGGATCGTGCCCACCATGGTCACGCTGTCCGCCCTCTTCTTCGGCTTTGCGAGCATCCTGTCCACCATCGAGGCCATGCGGCTGGCAGCGCCGGCGCTGCTGGCCCGCTCCGCCCAATACATAATGCTGGCCCTGATACTCGACGGGCTGGACGGCAACGTCGCCCGCTGGCTGAAGGGCACGACCGAGTTCGGAGCGGAGCTGGACACCTTCGTGGATTTCCTGGCCTTCGGGGTGGCGCCCGCCGTCCTGCTGTACGTCATGCTGTTGCACGGGCCGAGCCCCTTCTGGCGCACGATCCTGCCGTCGGCCATCGTCTTCTCAGGCGCGCTGCGCCTGTCGCGCTTCCGCCTGAAGGACCCCCTGCGCGGACAGGGGGGCTTCATCGGACTTCCGATAACCGTCAACTCCTCCTGGATAGCCCTCTCCGCCTTCTCGGCGCAGATAATGTACCCGGCCGAGCACATCCTGGTGACCGGCCCGGTATCCTACGTCTTCCAGTTTCTTATCCTCGTCATGATATCGCTTCAACTGTCGAACCTCCGCTACCCCAAGCCGTCGAACAAAGTCCGCTTCTTCGCCCCGGCAGTGCTGGTGGTGCTTCTCCTTTGGGCGCTGAGCGAGGTGTACGCCGCGTGGATAGCGGCAGCGCTGGTGCTGGGGTGCCTGGTCTACGTGCTGACCGGCCCCATGATCCACCGCCGCTCGACGCTGCGAAGGCAGGCCGAGGGGAAGTAGCTCGATGCGCGCAGTCGGCGTTGACCTCGGAGGGCACAACATCGCCGCTGCGCTGGTGGAGGACGGACGAATCCTCGACCGCTTCGCCGAGCCCACCGCCGGGCGGACGCCCGAGGCCGTAACGGCCCAGATCGCTGGCATTGTAGCGCGGCTGGCCGACACTACCGGCCTTCCGGTCGGGGTAGGGATCCCCGGCGTCCTCGACGCGGAGCGCGAGGTCTCGCTGCTGCTGCCTAACTTCACCGGCTGGAACGGGCTGAGGGCGCGCGAGATGATCGCAGCCAAGGTAGGCCGCCCGGTCAAGATCGAGAACGACGCCAACTGCTACGCCCTTGGCGAGGGGTGGGGAGGCGCGGCCCGCGGCCTGACCGACTACGTGGTGCTGACGCTGGGGACCGGGATAGGCGGAGGCATAATCATCGGCGGAAGGATACACAGGGGCTTCCACGGCATGGGAGGCGAACCCGGACACATCGTCACCGGGACCGACGAGCCCTGCGGCTGCTCCTCGCACGGGCACCTGGAGGCCATAGCAGGCGCGGACGCCCTCGAGCGGGCCGCCCGCGAGGCCGGTCTCCACCCGGATCTGAAGGAGCTCTGGACACGCCGCTCGGAGCCCGCGGCGGCCCCGCTGTGGGCCAGGTGGCTAGACCACCTGGGGAAGGGAATAGCCACGATAACACACCTGCTGGACCCGCAGGCCGTAGTCCTCGGCGGCGGCCTCAGCCGCGGAGACGGCTTCCTCGACGCGCTGAAGCCGGTTGTGCTCGACTACCTGGCCCCCCCGTACAGGAAGACTCTGGATCTGCGCACCAGCTCCCTGGGCGGCGACGCCCCCGTGATAGGCGCAGCCGCCCTCGCGCAGACGAGGGGAGAGGGACCTCGCTGAGGAGCTGGCTCCTCGCTAGATCCCTCCTCCCTAGCGGTCGTCGGGATGACAAGCACCAGGTCGTCGGGATGACAAGCACCAGGTCGTCGGGATGACAAGCACCAGATCGTCGGGATGACAGTGTGAAGTCGTCCCGAACGAGCAAAGCGAGGAGGGACCTCG
>CAYWKH010000051.1:0-5010 GCA_964458805.1 uncultured Synergistaceae bacterium | reverse complement strand
CTGAGGAGCTGGCTCCCTCGTTGAGATCCCTCCTCCCTTCGGTCGTCGGGATGACTAGTATCGTGCCTCGGGATGACTGGTACCAAGCCGTCGGGATGACAGTGTGAAGTCGTCCCGAACGAGCAAAGCGAGGAGGGACCTCGCTGAGGAGCTGGCTCCCTCGTTGAGATCCCTCCTCCCTTCGGTCGTCGGGATGACAAGCACTAGGTCGTCGGGATGACAAGTATCAGGCCCTCAGGATGAACCGGGTTGCGGGCTGTCTCCCTACCTTCTCCCCCTGCTCAGGACAAACAGCAGCGGAGCGGCCAGCAGAAGCGCCGGCCAGGCCGACCCGGCGGCGTTGCAGCCGTTGCTGTCGTCGGGCAGCGTCAACTTCGCCCGGAACGGTCCGACGATGGAGTTGAACAGCAGGCTGTCGTTGGACAGCATCTGGATGATCGCGTAGGCGCCGTTCCCCAGGTTCTTGTTTCCGAAGACGGCGCGGAAGATCGTGTCGCCCGTCCCCCAGTCCATTCCGGTGACCTCCCAGCCCGTCCCCTCGTAGTAGCCGTTGACCATCGCAATCGGGTCCGCCCTGCCGTTCACCGGGACCATGCTGGTGGACGAAACGTCCGGCCTGCGCCACACCGAGCGCCAGTCCCCGGCCTCCACGTCCCACTCGAAGCGCTCCGCCCCCTGCGGTCCCGGGTAGGCCGGCCCCATGAGGGAAACCCCCAGTATCTTGTTGGCCGCCTGAAGCTCCGGGTCGACCGTCGTCGGCATGTTGTTGACCACGAAGGCGCCGTAGCCGGACACGACGACCGACTGCTCAGTCTGAATCCACTCGGGAAGGGGGGCGCGCAGGCCGCATGTCACTGGAATCTGCCCCGCGATGCGCCTCGACGCCGTGCCCGGCTTCTGCTCGAAGCCCAGCGGTATCTCGTTCCGCCAGAATGCGACCAGCTTCATCCTCTTGGCGCCGTCCGTTATCACCACCAGCTTGTAAGGGTCGTCGCCGAAGCCCATCAGCGTCGGCGTCGATCCAGTGCCGTTGTCGAACTTGATTATCGGTGGAAGCGAGTCGGCCACGTCGTAGGGGCTCGACCAAGCGCCGTCCTCCTCCCTGTCGGATATCCTCGAGCCCGTCCACACCAGCTTGCGCATAAGCTTGTTGCTCGCTATGTACATGCCGTTGTCCTCGTCCACGGACATCGAGTTGCTGACGTACTCGTCCTCCCCGAAGGGGTAGAAGCTCATGTCCGCGAGGTCGAAGTCGCGGCGGATAACCGCCACGCCGTTGCTGAACGTGACCACCAGGCGTCCGTCGTAGGTCATGGACAGCCCGAACAGCCGCGTGCCGGTGGGAGCGATCGCAGGCTTGTCCGCCGTCGCGGCGCGCCCCTGGATCTCCTCGATCACGTCGGCTATCTTGTGCTTCACGACGATGCCCTGCGACGGATCGCCAGGGTTCCTCAGGCCGAAGGCGTACAGCCCCGTGCCGTAGTTGGCGTACATCACATTGTCCTTGTCCACGACCGAGTACGAGCCGTTGCCGAATCGCGCCATGTAGTTCTCGCCCATGATCCTCTTCAGGTAGGCGTCCATGGTGGAAGTGGTCATTCCGACCGCGGTGGAGTTTCCGAAATCCCGGAAATTCTCGTCCGGGATCGGCGGCAGCAGCCCGTGGGTGGCGTCGGCCAGCGCCTCGAAGGTAGCAACCACCCTCCAGGCATCGTCCTTCCTGTAGACGTAGCTCACCCTGTCGTGACCGGAGGCCCACATGTAGTTCGGGTCCGTGGACGCCAGGGTGATGATGTTCACCGGGCCGCCGTGGACGATCGGCTGGGCCGCCGGATCGATGTAGAACGTGCCCCTGGGAGGGCTGTAGGGCATGGAATCGCTCTGCGACGAGTCGAAGTGAGTTATCCCATACAGAGGAGCGGACAGAAACGGGTTCGGAGCGGGCAAACCGGCGAACGCCGCGGTCCCGGCCAGCAGAGCCGCGAGAGCCAGCAGGCAGACCGCGCCGCGAACGGCCGGCATACCGGATTGAGTCGAGGTCGAGCGCATATTTGTTACCCCCCTTTGGACAGCGATCGATGGACCCCTGAGCGGAGTCCATACCCCCTCTGCGCCGAAGCGCCCGGATGCACCGCCTCCTTTCGTCGAACGGAACCCCGCGCGGGCGGAGGCTTGCACACCGCTCCCGGACGAGGCCGATCTTCCCTGTCTACCGCTTTACAACACGTGATGATAGTGGAAAATTTTCGCCCGGTCAAGAATTATTTTTGCCTCGCTCAGGGCACGGGAGTAGAATACGTGCGAGGTTGCGGCGGCCGTCGCCGCCCATGCAAAGGGGGGGAGTCCGGTGGAGATGTTTTCCGGGCGCCGGGCACCCCTCAGGTGCGTATCGTCAGCTTCCAGTCCTTCTCCGACGTGCCGAGCCGCGCCTGCCACAGCCGGTGGGCCGTCCGCTCGCGAATGTGCGTCCGAGCCGCGTCGTTGCTGCGGAAGACCTCGTACGTCCGCTCGATGAACGATTCGCCGCCCTCCGTCACCGTGCGGGACGACACGTGAATGCCGCACAGAAACGCCCCGGCTAGCCTCATCGCCTCGTACTCCCCGCCCCCGGTCAGGGACAGAAAGCGGTCGACGGTGCCGAAACACCCGCCCGCGTGCAACGTCGCGAATACCGAATGCCCCGTCTCGGCGGCGGTGAGGGCGGCCAGAGCCGTCTCCGTGTCGCGAACCTCGCCGATGATAATCGTGTTCGGGTCCTCGCGCAGGGACATCTTCACCCCGGAGGCGAAGTCCGCGACGTCCGCGCCCACCTCCCGCTGGGACGAATACCCCGACAGCCCGTCGGAGCGAATGTGGTATTCGATCGGGTCCTCGACCGTGACCACGTGCGCCCCGAGCTCCAGGTGGCGCTCCGCGACCGACGCCAGGAGCGTCGTCTTGCCGCTCCCCGTCACGCCGGAGACCAGGACAAGACCGGGGGTCAGCCTGTCGAGCTCCGGAAGCAGACGCGAGAGCCTGCTGAGGACCGGCGGGATGGCCTCCGGAAGCAGTCGGATGAACACCTCCCTGGCCGAACCGGCCCTCGCCATGCGCGACGCCACCCTGAGCCGCCCTCCCGACGCCAGCCCCAGGGAAAAGTCCGTCCTGGACGGGTCCAGCAGAGCCTTCAGAAGGGACTCGTCCACGTCGAGCTCCACCCTGGCCAACGGCCCCAGCGCCCCTCTCCGGCGGACACGCCCAGTCGCCGATACCGCGTCGCCGTCGCACGACTCGCAGGGAGCAGGCAGAAAAAGGTGGACATCCGTCGCGTCCCCCTCAAGCGCCTCCTTCAACGAGAAGACTGCGCACGAGCACGGACCCTCCGCCCCCGCCCGACCAACCGTTCTATCCAAACACCTTCAGCTCGCTTTCGCAGTGGGTATAAACACCGTGGAGACCGTGCGCCAGTTATGACGGCCCCGGATGAGTATAACACTGTGCTGTTCGCACGCTTAGATGGACTTGACAAGCAATGCCCGGTTTCGACTACGTGCAACTCAAGTTCGCAAGCACGACCCGGTGCAACAGTTGGCCCCAATGCGCGCTAGTGGCTCGAGATTGCACGTTTTACATCCTGCCCTTCCCGTAAATATCTGCAAATCATACTTGACACCCCTGTCAAGGAGTATAATATATGCGTATCTAAGAAGGGGGCGGTGGACATAGGAAAATACTCCGGCAGCGATACGCCGCCAGACCGGGATCGACGAAATACGATGACGATGGGAGCCACCTATCGGCGCTCCAAAATAAAGGAGGCGAGCTCAATGAGAAAAGAACCTGTCACCGCCGTCTACCCCGCGATCTTTTCGCACGACGAAGACGGCATAACGATCTTGTTCCCCGATCTTCCCGGGTGCATCTCCTGCGCGCAGACTGACGAGGAGGCTCTGCACATGGCGCGCGACGCCCTGGGCGCGTGGATCGTGGCGACCGAGGACTTGGAAGAGCCCATTCCGCAGCCGTCCAAACTGTCCGCTCTTCGCCCCGGCACGGACGAGGCTGTCTGCCTGGTTGACGCCTGGCTCCCCATCTTCCGCGAGGAGCGCCGCGGAGGCTCGGTGAAAAAGAACGTCACGGTGCCTCTGTGGCTGAACGTCCTCGCCGAGAAGGCCGGCCTGAACTTCTCGCAAGTCCTTCAGGCTGGGCTCAAGTCCTCGCTGGGGATTAGGGACCGGTGACCGCTGTCGTACCGAGGCGGACTGGATGTAAAAAAGGATATGAACCGGGACGAGTTCGATGCGATAGTCGAGGCGTGGAGGAACGAAAACAGGTTCCGAAGAGCGGATGACAGCATCAAGCCCGACGGCCCCGGCGTGGTACAATCCGTACCAGAGGAGGTGTCGGTTAATGACGGAGGCGGAGATAGCTCAGATCACGCTGGACCACTGGCGGAGGGAGTATCCGAAAGAGTTCAGGAAGTTGTCGCGAGAGAAGGCGTTGAGCCAGGCGAGAGGGTGCGCGACACTGACGCTGATGGAAATGCGGACGCTGAAGCTGGTTCATCCGGGAATGACGGACTACGAGGCGTGGGTGGAGTCGAGACATCTGTTCTGCATGAATCCGCCGCAGGTGCCGAAAACGGCGAGCGAGTACGAGGGGAAGGGGCTGTTGTCGGAGGAACAGCAGAGGGAGTTCCTGGAGAGGTCGTATCGGAGGCCACCTTCACAACACCTTCAGGACTTGGACAATCGGCTGAAACGATCGAAGCAGCGACAAGAAGCGGAAAGAAGCGCGACAGCAGAAGAGACGGATTAGCAGACTTTGCCGGGGAGAACTGTTTTAGCAACCTGGAAATCCCCGACGGCCTCCTGCGCCCCTCCGAGTTCCACAGCACCTTCAAGGTGACGTCGGGCTTGGCGAGTTCTGCGTGGACGTGATCGAAGTCGGGCATTGCGAAGGAGGTGTCCTTGGACGTGGACGAGATTCGCGGAGATATTGCCGCCGCCTCGCTCTCGTCGATGTTTTCAA
>CAYWKH010000050.1:0-15814 GCA_964458805.1 uncultured Synergistaceae bacterium | reverse complement strand
GACGACCAGGTCCCTGTAGTCCAGCACTATGGCCGCGTCGCGCGCCTCCCTCTCCGCCGCCAGCCTCGGCCACAGGGCCACTAGCGACAGGAGCGCCAGGATTATCGCCACCGGTATGGCGGGGGAGCGCCGAGCGCCCTCCATAATGCCGCGCAACCTGAACATCTTGATCATAGACAGCCCCTCCATTGATCGGCCAGGGACCAGCCGAACTCCTCCATCAGCCTGCTCAGCCTGCAGAGCGGCAGCCCGACCACGTTGAAATAGTCGCCATGAACGGACGACACAAGCAGCGCCCCGCGACCCTGTATGGCGTAGGCCCCCGCCTTGTCGTCCCCCTCGCCGCATTCGACGTACTCCGCGATGTCATCGTCAGACAGGGGGCGGAACTCCACCTCGGTCCGCTCGACGGCGAAACGCTCCTCCTCGCCGCGGCGGACCGCCACGCCGGTGAACACGCTGTGGGCCGCTCCGCCGAGTGCCCTTATCATGCGGAGCGAGTCGGCCCGGTCGGCGGGCTTGCCCAGCACATCTCCCCCCAGGGCCACCAGGGTGTCCGCCGCGACGACCAGTGCGCCCGGATTTCCCAGCGCCGCAGCCCCGGCCTTGGCCCTGGCCAGCCTGACCACCGCCTCCTCGGGCGGCTCGCCCGGAAGCATCTCCTCGCATACGTCCGGGACATCGACCCTGAAGGGCCACCCGATGGACGCCAGCAGTTCGCGCCTCCTGGGGCTCCCGGACGCCAGTACCAGGTCCCGCCTGTCGTTCAAGGTAGTACCAAGCCTCCTCGATCTGATCACGGTTGAAAGGATAGACCTGAAAACGGGCTAGGTCAAGAAGATGGCGGCGATCCCGGCCAGCGCGCAGTAGACGGCGAACGGCCGCCACCTGCCGGCCGCCACCATGCGGCGCAGCAGCGCTAGCGAGCACAGGCCGGATGCGAAGGCGACCATCATCCCCGCGACCCACCCCTCCGGCAGCGTCACACTCGCCCTCGCCCCTCCGGGCAGCAGTCCCCTCGCCTCCAGGAGAGTCGCGCCCAGCACCGCCGGCACGGACATCAGGAACGACAGCCGGAAGGCCTCCCGCGAGCCCAGCCCGAGCTTGAGCCCGGCCACCATCGTTGCCCCGGATCGGGACACCCCCGGCAGCACCGCGAAACCCTGTGCGATCCCGACCAGCGCCCCTCTGAGCGGCGAGACAGATCCCTCTCCCCCCTCCCCGGCGCGATGCGACAGGGAAGCCATCCACAGAAGGGCCGAGGTCAGGAGCAGCCCCGCGCCGACCGCCCGCGGCATCCCTGCCGCCATCACCACCACCGGCTTGAGCGGCAGGCCGATCATGGCCGTGACCGCGGTGCCCGCCAGGACGGCCCACCCGGTGCGCCAACCCTCGCCGCGCCGGTCGACGTTCGTGAATCCCGCGAACCACTCCATCAGCAGAGACAGTATGTCCCTGCCGAAGTAGACCAAAGTCGCCAGCATCGTGGCGAAGTGCAGCAGCACGTCGTATGCCAGGGGTGCATCCTCTATGGAGAACAGGATCTTCGCGAGCGCCAGGTGGCCGGAGCTGCTGACCGGCAGGAACTCCGTCGTCCCCTGCAGAAAGCCCAGCAGGAGCGCGGAGATTTGCGCCTCCATCAGGAGCGCCCCCCCCGCCTGCTTTCAACCACCGTAACGATGGGGACGATCGCCGGCCTGCCGGGGCTGAACCTGCGCAGTGCGTCGCGGACCCGCCCCCTTATCTTCGACTTGAGCAGCTCCGGGTCCGCCGCCCCCCGCCTGCCCTGCGACTTCACGAGCTTCTCGACCGACGTTGCCAACTCCCCCCTGAGGGTCGCGGCGTCGTCGAGGTGGAGGAAGCCGCGGCTGTCGAACGACGGGTCGCACATCAGCTCCCCCTCCTCCGACATCACCACGGACACCAGCACTATTCCTTCCTCGGACAGCTCGCGCCTCTCCTTCAGTATGCTCCCCTGGAGCTCTCCGAGCGCCAGTCCGTCCACCATTATCCCGCCCGCCTGAACCCTGTCCTTCACCACGGCCCGGTCCGCGTCGAGCACCATCACGTCGCCGTTCCTCATGACGAAGGCGTTCTTCGGCGCCACCCCTGTCTCGCCCGCCAGTCGGGCGTGCCTCACCAGGTGTCGGTACTCCCCGTGGACCGGGACGAAAAATTTGGGCCTGGTCATGTTGAGGATCAGCTTCAGCTCGTCCCTGGCCGCGTGGCCGGACACGTGGATCCCCTGCTCCTTCTCGTAGACCACGTCGCACCCGCAGGCGAACAGCCGGTCCACCGTGCCGCTGACGAGCTTCTCGTTGCCCGGCACCGGTGTGGCGAATATCGCCACCACGTCCTTCTCCCCGAGGCTGATGACCCGGTGCTCGCCCCTGCTCATCAGCACGAGGCCCGAGAAGGGCTCCCCCTGGCTGCCGGTGGTCATGACCACCAGCGACCCCGGCTGCACCGACGGGATTCGTTCGACGTCCACCACCACGCTGTCGTCCACGTGCAGGTAGCCAAGCGACCTCGCCAGTTCGACGTTCTTGAGCATGCTCCTGCCGACGAACGCCACCTTGCGGTTGAAGCGGGACGCAGTGTCCACCACCTGCTGGACCCGGTGCAGGTTGCTGGCGAACGAGGCTATGATGATTCGCTTCGTCCTGCACTGCCTGAAGATCTTGTCCAGGGTCCCCGACAGGCTGCGCTCCGACTCCGTGAAGCCGGGCCTCTCCACGTTGGTGGAGTCCGACAGGAGCAGCAGCACCCCCTTGCGTCCCTCCTCGGAGAAGGCGGCGTAGTCGGTCAGGCGCCCGTCGATCGGAGTCGGGTCGAGCTTGAAGTCCCCGGTGTGCACCACCGTGCCCACGGGCGTCTCGATCGCCAGTCCGACCCCGTCCGGTATCGAGTGGCAGACAGCGATGAACCGGACCCTGAAGGGGCCGAGCTCGACCACGTCATCGGCCTGTATCTCGCGGTAGTCCGGCGTCAGGCCGGGCGCCCACTCGGCCATCTTGTTGCCCACCATGCCCAGGGTGAGCTTCGTCCCGTACAGGGGGGCCGAGATCTTGCCCAGGGCGAACGGCAGCCCCCCGATGTGATCCTCGTGACCGTGGGTGAGGATGATCCCGGCGATCCTCTCCCTGTTCTCCTCGAGGTAGGATATGTCGGGGATCACGAAGTCTATACCCAGCATCTCGTCGTCGGGGAACATGAGGCCGCAGTCCACCACGAGGATCACCCTGTCGTACTCCAGGGCGAAGATGTTCTTTCCGATCTCGCCCAGCCCCCCCAGGGGGATGAACTTCAGTTTCCCCTTCTTAACCGCGGCCGGCTTGGACGAAGCCTGCCTGCCGCGGGGTTTTCTCGTCTCTTTTGGCAACAAAAACACCCAGCCTTTCAAACACCCGGAGTAGCGGGAGAGTCCTCCCCGGATTCGGGGACCCGCATATTGCCGAACGGGTATTTCTTTGATAGAATCGCATATCAACCGCAAGCGCGACCCCCCCGGAGAAGCAGGGGGCTAATCAGGAGGTAACGGAGTTTGAACAACAACGACAGCCCATCCACAATGACCAGAGAAGGTTACGACAAGTTAATGGCCGAGCTGGTGGACCTTCGCAGCACAGGCAGGTCGGAGATATCCAGGCAGCTCGAGGAGGCTCGATCCTTCGGCGACCTGGCCGAGAACGCCGAGTACGCCGCGGCGAAGGAGGAGCAGGCCAAGCTCGAGACTCGGATATCCCGCCTGGAGTTTCAGCTCGGCAACGCCAGGATCCTCAACTCCAACAGCCTCGACGCGAGCAGGGTGACGCTCGGCACCACGGTCACCATAGAGGACATCGTCAACTCGCAGAACTACTCCTACATGATAGTCGGCTCCGAGGAGTCAGACCCGAGATCCAACAGGATATCCTCGTCTAGCCCGGTCGGGCAGGCCCTTCTGAACAAGACGGTCGGCGACGAGGTGCACGTCAAGGTCCCCCGCGGGGTGAGGCATCTCAAGGTGGTGAGCATCTCCGTCACGGGCTGATCGACGAGGCGAGGTCACTCCTCCGCCTCGTCCGCGCGCATCCTTTCGGCCAGGCCGTCGGGCACCGCAAACGGGTCGTACAGTTCGCGCATGCCGAAGGTGACGGGCGTCTCCGGGAACGCCGTTATGCTGAACGACAGCCCTACCCAGTCCTCTCCCTCGATCCTGTCATCCCTGTAGGCGAGCTCCCACTGGGAGCACTCCCCGGCCTTTAGCTTCAGCGCGTAGACCATCTCGGCCAGCTCCGACTTGGCGAGGTCGTACCCCCCGCGCACGGAGAAGGAAAGACCCTTGCCGACCGGCAGCGTGAGCTTCTGGTAAAGATCCTCCCTGTCGCTGTAATAGTCCCAAAGCATAGGCGTCTCGCCGGTCACCCACCTGCGGACGTAGGCAGTGGCAAGATCGGCCTTGCCGAGCGACCAGCGCACACCAAGCACCGCGTCGGTTATCTCCTGCTCGTTCGAGTCCTCGTCATCATACCAGTAGCGCCTGTACGAGGCGTTCACGAAGGATGTGCACGACTCGCGCCGCTCCTCGGAGTAGATTCGGGCCTCCGCCCCGGTTCGGCGCACCCTCGCGCTCTCCTTCTCCTGCGCTTCCTCGTACTCCCCCCAGGACACGCCAAACCTGGCGTGGGCGTTCAGCAGCGGGGCCCTGCCCCACGGGCCCGTCAGCGCGAACTCCGGGTTCCTCCACAGGACTCCCCTGTACGTCTCTCCTGCCTGCTTCTCTATGGAGACAGCCTCCCGCTGCGTCCAGCGCAGGGTCGCGTCGTACCCGCCGGAGGAGTGGGAGAGGCCCCAGGACGGCCTGTACAGCGTCTCGTCCGACGACTTCTCGTAGGAGCGCTCCACCGCGCCCCAGACGGTCAGGTAGTCGTTTATTCTCTGGAACACCTCCGCCTTTCCCTCCCACCCCTTGTCGGACCACCAGGCCACGCTCAAGTTCGCCCTGCCGGTGTCCCAGACGTAGGGGCCGCTTATGCCGATTCCGCTCCCCTTGTCCGAGTCGCTCAGGACGAGAGGAAAGAAAGAGCTCAACAGCGCCCGCTTCTGGTTGGGGTCGAGCGGGACGACGTAGTCGAACGGATATGTGAACAGCAGGTGCTCCCCTATGTACACCTTCGGATTCTTGGCAATTACCCGCTTTCCGGGGACGAACACGACGCTCTTCGACACCAGCCGGTAGTGCGGGTTCTTCATATTGCAGGTCGTGAGCGACACGTCGCTCAGCTTCCCCGCCAGGTCGTCCTCCGCCGCCCCCCTTGCGCCGCGCTTGGACACCCAGCCCTTGGCCACGGCGACCTCCATCGGGGCGACCGCCATCTCCCTGCCCTTTATGAAGACCCTGCCGTCGCCGGCCGGCGACGACCCGGCGGCGCCGGACAGAATCCCCTCGCGGGTGAGCATGTTGTAGCGCAAGGAGTCGCCGGTCAGCACGCGGTCCCCCTGGACCATGGATACCTTTCGCCCGGGGGCCGACGTGGCCGACAGGATCTGCTCCGACGAGTCCATCTCCACCCTGTGGGCGAAGAGGCGCAAACCCTCCCTGCGCACGCGGACGTTGCCCTCCGCCACGGCAAGGCCGGTCTCCTCCTCGAAGACGACCTTGTCGGCGTCGAGGTAGATGGACTCCCCGTCCTCCTCCGGCTCCGCGGCCGGCGCGGAGACGGGAGGCGCGGCAATGAGCAGGCCCAGCGCCAGGCAGATCAATCCGAACTTTCGGGCATAGACCATGAGACCGACGCTCCTTTCTCCGCTGAAAACGCCCCCGAGAAGGAGGCGCGCACCATGTTCCCCTCGAACAGGAGCCCCTCCCTGCGGAAGACGGCCCCCTTCGCGAATGTCACCTCGTCGTCGCCCCTGGCCCAGTCCGCCTCGGGAGCCTCGAACAGTCCGACCTCGCCGTCCCTGTGGACGCTTCCGGTGACGTCGTACAGGACCGCGGTCCCCTCCTCCTCCCGGAAAACCCCCGAGGGGGAGCGCAGGAAGATGCTCTCCTCGCTCCCGCGGACCGCGGTCACGTCGAGCGATGCGAGGCGAATCTCGCCGCCGCGCTTCTCCGCAAGGGCGACCCTCACGGTCCACTCCACCCCGCCCTCCTCGCGCTGGAACTCGAGCGCCTCGAGCGACATGTCCGGCAAGTTCGCACGATCCACCGAAAGCCTGTCGGTGTCGAGCGACGCATCGTGCACGGCGTACCACGCCATGAGCGCGGCCGCAACCAGGAACAGACCCGTGAAAACCCGCCTCACATCATATCACCGTCCGAAACTCTCGTTCACCAGCCCACCCTCCACTCGGCGCCCTCCCTGCCCAGGGTGAGCACCTTGCTCCTGAGGGTGCGGAAAAGAAGCATGCGCTGCGCCGTCACAATCCTGGCCCGGCCATCGTCCATCCACTGTATCTTGTAGCCCTCGCGCAGGGACTGGCGCAGGCCGGTGGCCTGGACCTGTCTCGCGAACTGCTCCTCCGTGAGCGCGGTCCTGTTCGCATCCGTCAGCAGGTCGTACATGGCGGAGGTCTCGCCATCTATCCAGTGTCTCAGGAAGTTCTCGAGGGTCTTCTCCTTGCTTATGTACAGCACGGGGTCCTTCTTCGGGACGGGCAGATCCACAGCCGGCTTCGGCACCAGGTCGGCCAGGTCCTCCGGCGTCGCCACCGGCGGCGGGGGAGGCGGAGGCTCGGGGGTCGGCTTCGGGGGCGCGGGCTTCTCCGGCGCCTTTTTCGGCGCGGGCGGAAGCTCCACCACCACGACCTCCTGCTCCGGCTGCTCGGCCGTCGCGGACGCCACCATGACCGGATCGCGGCCGTCGAAGGCGAAATACTGCTCCTCCAGGACTCCGAGGTTGCGAATGATCAGCTTGAAGTCCCTGTCCTGCTGCTTAGGAAAGAATACCAACCCCTGCACGATCCCTGCGAGGGGCTGGTCGAACTTCCTCTCGTAGCTAGCGGGAGGGACCTTCCTTCCGTCCCCCGTCTCCAGCATCACGGAGGAGGCCAGGGGGCCGAGGTTCAGCGGCCTCGGGGAGAACACGTACACGGTCAGCAGGAAGGCCTCCGCGGTCTCGATCCTCAGGTCGGCGGAGAAGGAGCGGCGATACTGCTCGCGCTCCGCCTCGGTCATGCCGCTGCGCGCGGCCTCGGCCTCGACCCACGGGCCGACCAGCTCCTCCGGGTAGTGTACTACCCATACCAGGCAGTCCCTGCCCCAGTGGAAGGAGGTCCACCGCTCGAGGATGGACATGGCCTCCGCGGCGGGGTCGCTCCCGTGCGAAGGAACGCACAGGACCAGAAGGAGGACTAGTGCAAGCGCCGCTCTCTTCATCTGCTTCACCCGACGGCGCGCCGCCTCAGAGCCTGTAGTCGATTATGGCCGACACTCCTACCCCCTGGACGCGCCTGAACCTCTGAAGGGGGTTCTCCGAGTCTATCGGCACCAGTATCTTGATGCGCAGGCGATCCTTGAAGGTAGCCTCAACCTGGGCGACGGCCTTTGTCTCGCCGATCTGGCCGTCGCTGGGGCCCGCGACCTGCGCCGCTCCTATATGGGTTCCCGAGCCGATGGAGACTATCGGGACGACCTTCGTGTGCCCCTCCACCTTGACCCCCCTGTTGAGGGTGATCGTGTTTATGAAGTCGTTTATCGGCCCCGCTATCGTGGTGATCACGAAACCGCCGCCTATCACGCCGATGAGGTCGCCAAGGTCGAACGCGAAGGACGCGCCGCCGGTGAAGAGCGCGAGGACCAGCGACCACAGGATGATCTTTTTTCTCAACCCTGTTCTCAATCGTAACACCGTCCCTCTATTGACCCTGGTATTCGCCTGGCGTCGGCTCGACAGCCCCGGCGGCCTCCGTTGCGGACCCGCCGTCGCCGGGGTTCTTAAGCAGCCCCCTCAGGCCCAGGGGCACCGGGAAGGCGCTCACGACGGCCTTCTCCACCGTCTGGCAGAAGATGACGCTGCCGGCCGGGAGCTCCTTGAGATCTCCGCGGACCAGGAAGCCGGTCACCAGCCCCACCGGGCCGAGCAACAGAGCGCCAACCACGCTGGTGCCGGCCGCCGCCAGCTGGGCGGACTCCGCCTCCACCGCCTGCTGCGACTCGGGGCCGAAGGCCAGAGGGACGGGCTGGGATCCTATTGTGTACAGCGACTCCACCCCCAGCTTTACCTCGGCCGGGCGCCCGAAGCTCCTGGGCTTCGTCACATCGCTCACGACCCCGACCACCCTGCTCCCCTTCGGCGCCACCAGTTTCGATCCCACGGCCAGGTCCGAGTCGAGCACCAGGTCGACGTAGTCCCCCTTCTTCGCCGTCCGCGGAGACAGCGGAGTTGCCAGGGACGCGCGGATAACCGTGGCCTCGGGCAGTTCGACGTTCTCGGCGGTCACGGGCTCGGAGAGAAGCAACCCCAACACCCTCTCAAGCCTCATCGTCATTGGCCTGTCCACCTGGGGCGTCCCCTCGAGCTCCACCTCTAGCCTGTCCACCCGCCTGTTGACGGGCGACAGAGAATCAATCTTGCGGTCGATGGCCCACTCCGCCACCCCCAGCTTGAACAGGAGCGACGGCTGGTACTCCGTGCCCTTCTCTATGAAGTTCAGCACCGCCGCCTGCCGCTCGGCTATGCTTCCCGGCAGCTCCCTGCCGAACATGTCCCTCTCCAGCGAGTTAAGGCGGTCGATGAGCCCTCCCGTGTGCTCCATTCCGTAGACGAGCGTCTCCACCCTCCCCATCACGTGGAAAGTGGAGGTCTCGTCCTGCGCCGCCGACTGAAGCGCGACGCCCAGCATAATCGCGGCCGCTGCCGCGAAGGCGATCAAGCTGCGTCTCATTGCCCCTCTCCCTCCTTGCATACAGTGGTGCATCCCGCCCTGCGAAGCTCGATCGCCGCTCCTATGAAGCCCATGAACAGCGGATGGGGCTTGACCGGGCGCGAGCGAAACTCCGGGTGAAACTGGACCCCGACGAACCAGGGGTGATCCTTGAGCTCGACGATCTCCACGAGGTTTTTCTCCTCGTACACGCCCGAGATCGTCATGCCCCTCTCCTCCAGTCGTTTTCTGTAGTCGTTGTTGAACTCGTACCTGTGCCTGTGGCGCTCGCCCACGCGATCGACGCCGTAGGCCGCTGCCGCCCTGCTGCCGGGAAGCAGCGTGCAGGGGAAGGCCCCAAGCCTCATGGTCCCCCCAAGGTTCCCGACCTTGGCCTGGTCCTCCATCAAGTGTATCACAGGGTTGGCGCAGCCGGGGTCTATCTCGGAGCTGTGGGCGCCCGGGAGCCCGCACACGTGGCGGGCGAACTCCACCACCGCGGCCTGCATCCCGAGGCACAGCCCGAGGAAGGGGATCTTCCTCTCGCGAGCGTAGCGGGCCGCGGCGATCTTGCCCTCGATCCCGCGCGACCCGAAGCCGCCCGGCACCAGGATGCCGTTGGCACCCTCCAGGATAGCGGCGGCGCCGTGCTCCTCAATCGCCTCGGACTCCACCGAGCGGATCTTCACCCTCGTATCGTGGTGGATGCCGGCGTGGTGCAGGGACTCGGTGACGCTCAGGTAGGCATCCTTGTGATTGGTGTACTTGCCAACCATCACGATCTCTACCTCTCCGCCGGGCGAGCAGAAGCCGTCCGCCACCCTGCGCCAGTCCGACAGATCGGGCTCCCTCGGGGATTCGAGCGAAAGCCCGCTTAACACCAGCGAGTCGAACTTCTGCTCGTACAGGCTGAGCGGCACCCTGTAGATCGTCGGCTCGTCGAGCACCTGTATCACCGAGCCGGGGGAGACGTTGCAGAACAGGGCCATCTTGTCCCGCATCTCGTCCTCTATCTCGTAGTGGGAGCGGCAGACCAGGATCTGCGGCAGGATGCCGATACGCCTCAGCTCCTGCACGCTGTGCTGGGTGGGCTTTGTCTTCAGCTCGCGGGCAGCCTCGAGCCACGGGACCAATGTCACGTGGCAGTACAGCACGTTGTCGCGCCCGACCCTTGAGGCCATCTGCCTGATCGCCTCAAGAAAGGGGAGCCCCTCTATGTCCCCGACCGTGCCGCCTATCTCGGCGATCACGATGTCGCTCCTCTCGCCGGTGCGCAGGATGCGCTCCTGTATCTCGCTGGTGATATGGGGGATCACCTGCACGGTGCCGCCAAGGTAGTCGCCCCTCCGCTCCTTCGCGATCACGGCCGAGTAGATCTTCCCCGTCGTGACGTTGTTGTCCGCGCACAGCGACTCGTCTATGAACCGCTCGTAGTGCCCGAGGTCGAGGTCCGTCTCGGCCCCGTCGTCGGTGACGAAGACCTCGCCGTGCTGGAAGGGGTTCATCGTCCCCGCGTCGACGTTCAGGTAGGGGTCCAGCTTGATTATCGAGACCCGGAACCCCCTTTTTTTCAGCAGCACCCCCAGCGACGCGGCGGTGATTCCCTTGCCCAGCGACGAGACCACCCCGCCGGTGACAAACACGAACTTCGCCATTGAACTCATCCTCCGTAGCCCTGATAGATTACCCGTGATTATACACTGCCGCGCACGGTAAAAAAAAGATGGACCAGGGATTGCCCCGGTCCGTTTTATTCAATGGCGAACCCGTCCCGCGCCCCCCGGGCCTACTTCAGGTACCCCAGCGGGTTGACGGGGTTGTTCCCCTTGCGTATCTCGAAGTGCAGGTGGGGCCCCGTGGCCCTGCCGGTGGTGCCAACCTTGGCCACGACCTGCCCCTGCGAGATCCTCTGCCCCTTGCTCACCGACAGGGTGCTGCAGTGGGCGTACAGGGTGGAGTTTCCGTCCCCGTGGTTGATCACGACCACCTTGCCGTAGCCTCCCATCCAGCCGGAGTAGTCCACGACACCCGCCCTGGAGGCGTGAATCGGGTTGCCGCGGGAGGCCTTTATGTCTATCCCGGTGTGGAAGTCGCGCCTGCGGGTGACCGGGTGCCTCCTCCATCCGAAGGGGCTGTTGATCTTGCCCACGACCGGCCACTTGAAGTTGCGCGTCCCGCCCGTCGCCTTGACAGCCTCCCCCTTCTGCGGCGCAGCGGTTCCGGCCGCCCTGGCGGGCGCCTCCGGCCTCTCCGGCCTGGCGCCCGGGAGGAATATCTCCTTGCCCGCGACGAGGGTGCTGACAGCGTCCCCGTTGGCCTCCCTGATCCGGTCGGCGGTTATCGCGTACCTCTTGGCAATGGCGGCAAGGGTGTCGTCCTTCTTCACCTTGTAGAAAACGCCGTCCTGGTTGGGCACCCTGAGGGTCACCCCCGGCCTGATCTTGTTTATGTTGGCCAGGTCGTTGCAGCCGATGAGAGTGTCGATCTCCAGGCTCTGGGAGTTCGATATGGACCACAGGCTGTCCCCGTCCGCGACCACGTACGCGGTTATCTTTATCGGAAGGACCTTCTCGCGGACGGCCACCAGCCGCGCCTTCCTGGTCAGGACCTCCTCCAGGGTGGACTCCACCGCGGAGCTGTCGTTGGGGATGAGCAGCAGCTGCTTCTCGGACAGGCGGTTCGCGTTCTTAAGCTCGTTGGCCTTGACGATGTCGCTCATCGGGACGCCGTGCGCCGTGGCGATGTCCGACAGGGTCTCGCCCGACTTGACGTAGTGCTCCTTCCAGATGACGTCGACCTTCGCGAGAAGCACGTCGCCGTCGTCGGCGTCATCGCCCTCGGCGGCCAGGGGCCTCCCGCCGTCCTCCCCCGCGGTCAGTATGACTGCCTCGTAGTCGGACGCCGACGAGTCGGAGGCCGACGCGCACGCGACCTCCTTGAACGAAGGCAGACAGGAGACACCCGAATTCGCGAACAGGGCCCCGTTCACCGTGGAGAACGAGCTGTCGCCCAGGGTGAGCCCCCTGGCGGTCTTGGGCTGGAACACGGTCATCCTGGACACGCCGAAGCCGGTGCTCAGCCCGGTGCCGCCGAACTGGGCGCCCCTCTCCACGAGGTGCTCGGGGAATCCCGGACTCTCGGGCTGCAGGACCGAGACCCGCGGGGCGGTCACCCCGAAGTTGTCGGAGATCGACCAGCTGAAATCCGTCATCGGGAGGGGCGCGCACTCAGGGGCGGGAAGCACTGCCTCCGTGCAAACCTCGTCCGCCTCTCCGCGCTCCTCCTTCCGAGCGGCCCGGGTCGCACCGACGGGCAGCAGGTTCGGCTCTCCCTTTCTTCCAACGGCCGACCTGAGGAAGGCCACGTCGAAGCCCGCCTCCTCCCCCTCCTCGTCCAGGAAGACATCCGACATCTCCACCACTATGAATCCCGACGAGGGAAGGACGAACTCCCCCCCCGCCGCCGAGTCGGCCAGGTTGCCCCAGGCCGCCCCCACAGTCCTGTCCTCCGCGCTGACGGCGATGATCGCCGCCGCGCCCAGCATCAAAAAAATAACGATAAAACAGCTGAAACGACCCATCCTGAAGCAGCTCTGGAGTCCTCCGCCGAGGGAAGTGTAAACCCTCTTTCTGCGCGAAGCCTTTCTGTTGCCTACCCCGAAGGGCGAGGGAGAGTGAAGCTTCCTCAATCTCCTCAACCTCCTCCGTCTGCGAAAAGTCTCGCCCCGGCGCCGGCGGTTCCGCGGCATGCGCGGGGCGGAGTACAGCCTACCCTTTCTTGATCGTCGACAGGAAGTCCCTGTTCGTGGGCGACTGTTTCAGCTTGTCGATTATCAGGTTCAGCGCCCCCGACTCGTCGACGTTCACTATCCTTCGCCTCAGCAGCCACAGCCGGCTGAGCTCGTCCTCGTCGAACAGGAGCTCCTCGTGCCTCGTCCCGGACTTGACGATGTCGATGGCCGGGAATATGCGCTGCTCGGATAATTTTCTTGACAGGTGAAGCTCCATGTTGCCGGTCCCCTTGAACTCCTCGTAGATGACCTCGTCCATCCTGCTGCCGGTGTCCACCAGGGCGGTGCCGATTATCGTCAGGCTGCCGCCCTCCTCGATGTTCCGTGCCGCCCCGAAAAAGCGCTTGGGGAAGTAGAGCGCGGCCGGGTCCATGCCGCCCGACAGGGTCCTGCCCGACGGGGGGACCACCAGGTTCGACGCCCTGGCGAGCCTCGTTATGGAGTCGAGCAGGAGGACCACGTCCTTGCCCATCTCCACGAGGCGCTTGGCCTTCTCGAGGGCCAGGTTGGCCACCCTCAGGTGCTCGTCCGACGGCCGGTCGAAGGTGGAGGCGATTATCTCCCCGTCCACGGACCTGGACATGTCGGTGACCTCCTCCGGGCGCTCGTCGATGAGGAGGACCATGACTATTATGTCCGGGTAGTTGGTGGTGACCGCGTTGGCTATCTTCTTGAGGAGGGTGGTCTTCCCCGCCTTGGGGGGGGATACCAGCAGGGCCCTCTGCCCCATGCCGATCGGGGCGAAGAGGTCCACCAAGCGGGTGGATATCTCCTTCATGTCGGTCTCGAGGGTTATCTTCCTGTCCGGGAATATCGGGGTGATGGAGCTGAAGTGCGGCCTTCTGCGGGCGGCCTCGGGGTCGGAGAAGTTGACCATCTCCACCCGGAGCAGCGCCTCGTAGTGCTCCGAGTCCCTTGGGGGGCGCACCAGCCCCCAGATGACGTCGCCGTTGCGAAGGCCGAACCGGCGAACCTGCGACGCCGAGACGTACACGTCGTTGTCGCTGGGCAGCAGACCCTTCGGCCTGAGGAAGCCGTAACCCTCCTGGAGCACCTCCAGCGTCCCCCCGCCGAACCGGTAGTTCAGCTCCTCCGCCTGGGCCTTGAGGATGGCGATGATCAGGTCGTCCTTCCTCAGGGAGGAAAAACCGACCACGCCCATCACCTTCGCTATCTTGCGAAGCTCGGGGTTGAGGAGGCCGGCAAGGTAGCCGTACGCGTGCCTCGGTTTGGGGGGGAGCCTGGATGAAGTCTCCTCGGCCTCCGCCCTCTGCTGCGGCGCCGACTCCTGGACGGCCACGCCCGGCACGTTCTCCGCGGATTCGTTTAAGACGGGATTACCGGACGCCATCTATCCGGCTCCGGGACACGCGGGCTTCGGCGCCCGAGGAGGGGTATTGCGTAATTTTTAAGATCATGACAATGGGAAACACGTACAAGAACATCTCCTTCCTGAAACGCGCCGCGCCGGACGGGAATCATGCGGTTGTCTCCGCCGCGAAACGCCTGGTTCATACTTGTTCACAAACCGGGTTGATCCGATATCTCGAATAAAGTATTGGAGAACACCCTGTCGAACAGGGATATCCTGACCGAGTAGGGCCCCGTCGGCAGGGGCGACCCGTCCTCCAGCAGAAGACAAAAAGCCTTCGCCCCGCCCCCCGGCTCCAGCACGACCTCCTGCGACTGCACCGGACGCCCGCGGAAGTACCAGCGGACCCTTAGATTCTCACCGTCGCCCGCCCTGGAGTAGTCGAACCACAGGCAGAGCTGGCGCGTGCCATAAGAGAAAGCAGAGGCCGTTCCGACCGGCCTCATATCGCCGTCGACCTCGTCGCAGACCACGATATTGTGGATCTCGAAGGAACCCGCGGCCTTCCTCGACCTGATCGCGCAGAATGAAGCCGCGATCAGGACTATGACGGCGAATCCCACCATGATGAGAAACATCCGGCTGCTCCTGGACATTATAACCACCGCCCCGGGAAAAAGACAAGCGCGGGAGGGGAGCAAGACCCCTCGCCCGGACTCCGCGCACCGCGGAAGGCCGAGATCGCCCGGGCAGTCCCCGGCGGCAAACACTCTACCACGAACGCGGCCTCCAGGCAAGTGGAAATCCGCCCGCAATCGCTTCTCGCGCCCGGCGCGCCTCCTGCCGACTCAATCCGTCGGCGCGGCGCCCTCGACGATGCGCCTGAGAGACACGACCACGTCCCGGTGGACATGCGCGCCGAAGCCGTCGACGGTGGGCTCGCCCAGGCGGGTAACCCCGTCCACCGCCCCCGCGCCGACGAGCGCGGCGAGCATCGCGTCGACATCCTCCTCCGCGGCCCCCACCCACCTCCCTGCTGAGATGGACAGCAGCGCGGCCAGGGCATATCCGCCCCAGTCGGAAACGTCCGCCGGCACGGCCGCGGTGGAGCGCACCACCGACAGGCACCCGGCGTAGCCCGGCAGGGCCAGGGAGAGCTCCGCGTGGAAGTTCCCCATCCCGGCCTCGTTGCCTCCGTCGCCGACCGCTACCACCGGAACGCCGGCGGCCGTCGCCGCACAGGCTGCCTCGTCCAGAGACGGAGTGAAGCCGGAGATGTCCTCCGAGCGCATGTTGTAGTATCCCCCGTCGGCGGCGCGGCCGAGCCTCTCGATGAACACCAGCAGCGACGGCGACGCCTCCATGACCTCCGCGCCGGTCTCGGCCGGGCGCACCTCGGGCCCCCCCGCCGAACGCGAGCAGGCCGTCACCGCGGAGAGACACATGGAGTCCGTGTAGATCAGCACCTCCTTGCTCAGGCGCGCCATGGCCCTGCCTAGCGCCACGGCGCCCCCCGGCCCGTCCGTCTCCGGGGCGCCGGCGGCCGGGACGAAGAAACCCGTGACCAGAGCCGCGGAGGACGCGCCTTCGAGGAGGTCCAGGGCCGACCGGAGGTGTCCGGCGCGCAGCAGCTTCCCGACGCCCCTCCCCGACCTGTCCGAGCCGATCTCCCGGCGCACGAGGTCGAAGACGTCCATGTCAGACCCCCAGCTTGTCGACCAGGGCCAGCAGCTCCGGGTTCAGCTCCTTCTTTATCCGCCAGGCGTCCTCGATCGGGCAGAGCTCCATCCTGCCGCACACGGAGCCGGTCATCACGCCCGACTTCCCCTGGAGCAGCGACTCCACCGCGAAGCACCCCATCCTCG
>CAYWKH010000049.1:0-15903 GCA_964458805.1 uncultured Synergistaceae bacterium | reverse complement strand
CGAAGCCGGCCATGTAGGTCTTGGCGACGCCGAAGATCTCCGGGTTGAATATCACGAACAGCCTGCGCGCCTCTTTTGACTGGATGCCCAGGTCGTTGATGAACTTGCTGTTCTGGGCCCCGAACTGCGGTATTACTATGTCGGCGATGTCGGGGCTGGGCATGTTGGGGAAGCGGGTGGTGATGAGCGCCGACAGCGCCTGCAGTATGCCGTCGAAGCGGTTGAAGGTGGCGTCAAGTTCGAACGCTACGGAGTTGGCGGTAGCGATCTCGTAGTCGTTTACCAGCTTCTGGATGCTTTCGCCAGATATGCTCATCGCGTAGAAGGCTATGCCCCCCACCGACGCCACCAGGAGCACTATAACCACGGCGAGAATGCGCGCCCCCAGCCTGTTGAACCTGAACAAGTTTATCCTCATCGGTAACTACCTCCTTGGCTTTCGGGACCCGATCGCCGTCCCTGAAAAAGTGCCGCGGCCTCCGTAAAGGCCGGAGGCCGCGGCTATTTTGCTCCTCCGGCGGCCCGGCCGTCATCGCCCCCGTGGGCGGAAGACCCGTGGCTTTGCGTCCCCGCCTTTCGGCGGGTTTGCCATCTTGCGGATGTCGTCCTCTTTTTGCGTCAGAGCTTCTGCCTGAGCTCCTTCAGCTGGTTGGCCCGCTCCTCGCCCCTCTCATCCAGGCCGATGCGGTTCACCACAGCCCTCTCGTTGACCGCCTTGAACACCACTCCAAGGGCGTCCGAGGCTGCGATGTCGAACAGTAGCCGGTTTCCCCTCAGCTCGCGGAGGGTCGCGGTGACGATCACGGTGGTCCCGATCTTCGCCGGCACATGGTGCTCCAGGTCGAGCCTGCGCCCGACCGACAGGTAACCCTCGGGCAGCTTCCCCTCGGTCGCCGCCATCGCGGCCGACACCGCGAGCGACGCGCAGGCCGATGTCGACAGGTACTGGTTAAGGTATGGCGAAGAAGTCCCGATCGTGTCGTCGATGTCGACGGTCTTCTTGACCTCGCCCGTCATGCCTGGCTGCAGGAATTCGCTTAAATCGATCATGTCCTGATCCCTCCCCTGAGAGTATTGAATTACGGTCGTCGCTTTGCGGAACCTCTGAATGACGCCGCACGGGCCCGGGAGGCGCTCGGCGGTGTCAAGTCGGATGACAAAGGAAACTTCCTCGATCATGGTTTCCTCAAGGTGCATTTTACACTATCACGCTTCTAATTGAAAAGCCGCGGAGGAAACGCCGAGTGGAAACGCCGGACCGCGCAGAATCGGCGTGCGACCGCGCGCGCTTTGGTATATACTGGAACAAATGCGACCATCGTTCGTCTTCGGAGGGATCCTGTATGAAGATCGT
Source organism: uncultured Synergistaceae bacterium (assembly GCA_964458805.1). Classification (GTDB taxonomy): domain Bacteria; phylum Synergistota; class Synergistia; order Synergistales; family Aminobacteriaceae; genus JAAYLU01. The sequence goes on along the minus strand of CAYWKH010000049.1, from coordinate 14,549 downwards.
CGGGTTTTGCAATCTCAAGGGCGGGGTCGGCAAGACAACCGCCTGCCAGAATCTGGCGGTGGCCCTGGCCCGCGCGGGGCTGAGGGTCGCCGCGCTGGACCTGGATCCGCAGAGCAACCTCACGGCGGGGTTCGGGATATCGGTCCCGGAGGAGGGCCCCTACATATACGACTTCCTGACGGGGGACGCGCCGTTCCAGGAGGTGAAGACCGCGCGCGAGGGGGTGGACGTGGTGCCCAGCACCCTCGACCTGGCGGTGGCGGAGATGCGGCTCGAGAGCGAGCCCGGACGCGACACCCTGCTGAAGGACGCGCTCGAGACCGCCCCCCTGTCCGACTACGACGCGGTGTTCCTGGACAGCCCGCCGCAGCTCGGCATCTTCACGCGGAACGTGCTGACCGCCTGCGAGGAGATAATCGTGCCGCTCGACAGCGAGTTCTACAGCCTTTCGGGCCTGCGGTTGCTGTCGCAGACGGTCGACCTGTACCGCAAGCGCCTGAACAGGGGGCTTCGGATCTTCGGGGTGCTGTTGACCAGGCACAACCCCAAGATCATAATGAACCGCGAGGTGGAGGGGGAGATCCGCAACCACTTCGGGGACAGGGTCTTCAGCAACTACATCCGGCGCAATATCAGCCTCGTCGAGGCGGGCGGCGCCGGGCTCTCCATCTTCGGCTACGACGAGGGCAGCAACGGCGCGGCCGACTACGCGGCGGTCGCGGCGGAGCTTCTTGAGAGGTGGAAGAACGATGGCTAAGATGGCTAAAAAGAAGAGGCCCAGCCTGAAGGACTTTCTGGCCACTGGAATAGTCGACACGGGAGAGGACAGGGCGCCGCGGGAGGCCGAGGCTTCTTCGGACGGGGGCGTGGACGAGACTGCCCGCGCCGCGGCCGAGCCCGAGGTGCCGGAGTCCGCCGTCGAGAGTGCGCCGCCGCAGGCCGAGACGAAGGACCCAAGGCTCGGCGAGGCCGTCCCGTCGGAGTTGAGCGATCTGCTCGCGATGCTGTGCTCGGAGGACAGGAGGACCTGGGAGAGGGTCTTCGCGGCTGCCGAGGCGGAGTTCCTGCCGCTCGACCTCGTCGAGCGCAGGGAGGACTTCCGCACGATGGACAGGACCCGCTTCACCCTGTTCAGGCTGGAGGCGCCGGGGGAGCCGCTGTTCCACGTCCGGACGAGCGTGCAGATCCGCGAGCCCCTGGCGGCGTTGATCAAGTGGGACGAGACCGGCAGGGCCTCGGTCTACAGGCCGTGACGGATAGCTCCGCGCGTGAAAGGTCGCGATAGAATTGTCCCTGGCGGAGACCCTGCTGATCTCCCTCTCGCTCTCGATGGACGCGTTTGCGGCGTCGCTAGGCATCGGCGCCTGCCTTAGCGGGGCCGCCGCCGCGCCAGCCCTTCGCGTCGGCGCGGCCTGCGGCGCCCTCCAGTCCCTCATGCCACTGGCGGGCTGCGCCCTCGGATGCCGCTTTCTCGACAGGATATCCGGATACGACCACTGGGTCGCCTTCTTCCTGCTCCTGCTGGTGGGCGGCAACATGATGCGCCAGGCCGCGTCCGGGAGGGAGGACTCGTGCCACCGGGAGGACTCCTCCAGGGGGCTCGCGTTGCTGTTGGTCGCCCTTGCGACCTCCATCGACGCTCTAGCGGTGGGGCTGGGGTTCTCGGCGATAGGGGCCCCCGTGGCGCTGCTGGCGTCATCGGCGGGCATCATCACCGCGCTGCTCTGCTTCGCGGGAGTGATGGCCGGCTTTCGCACCGGCGCGCTCCTCGGCGGGAGGGCGGAGTTCGCAGGAGGGCTGGTCCTGTGCCTGGTGGGCGCGAACATCCTGAGGCTGCACCTGGGTGCGTAGCGCGGGAGGCGTGGGTGTACATCCTCAGGTGCTCGGACGGGACCCTGTACACCGGCTGGACCTACGACACGGACGCGCGGCTCGGGGCCCACAACTCCGGCAGGGGGGCGAGGTACACCGCGTCCCGCCTGCCGGTCGAGATGGTCTACTGCGAGCGGGTCCGGTCGAAGAGCGAGGCCTTGAGGCGGGAGCGCGCGATCAAGCGGATGGGGCGCGAGCGCAAGGAACGCCTCGCGGAGGCCGCTGCGGGGGCGACGGGATGAGCCGGCGACGCATGATCGCGCTGTTCCTCCTGTTGGCGATGGCTGTCGCGGTCGCCCTGTATCTGCTCAGGTCCCCGGCCCCCGTCGGCGGGCAACTGAGGGAGAGGGGAGAGATGGCCGCGGCCATAGGCGGGGAGCTGGCAGGCGCGGCCAGGGTCCAGCTCGACATGCTCCCGGCTGCGGACCGGGCCGAGGTCGAGAAGATGCTGGACGAGCTGGAGAGGAGCGTGGCCGCGGTGAACGCGCTGCTGCGCGAGGCCCGCCCGGACGAGGTTGCGCTGTCGGCGGCGGTGGTGCAACTGGAGAAGTCGCTCGAGGCGACGCAGTGACGGAGGGGTATAATGACATCGACTAGCGACGCGTCGGCCTTCGCCCGCAGGGTGGCGTGGCTGCTGGGCAGGTATATGCGGGTGCAGGAGGAGCTGTTCAAGCCCTCCCTGGGCAAGATCCTTCGAATCCCGGGGCTCTACCGCCCGGTCGACTACGGGGAGAACCGGCGTATACTGAAAGATCTCCTGTCCGAGCTGGCCGAGGTCAAGTCGGACATCAGGCGGCTGAGGCCGGGGCAGGAGGCGTCCGTATCGACCGAGGACAGGTTCCTCGGGGTGCTCAGGAGATACGTATCGCAGATGGGCGACGCGGTGGAGATGCTGGCGGACATCTGCGGCAGGCTCGAGACCAGGAGCGAGGGCGGGGCGTACGCGCGGGCGGACTACAAGAGGGACATGGCGGAGCTGCGCGAGGCCCAGAGGAAGCACCTCGACACCGGCGCGGCACTGAACGAGATGCTGAAGGAACTGGAGCGGGAGGGCGCGTGACGGCGGCCCCGGCGCTCCTTTAAAAGGGGTGATCTGTGTGTGTGCGAAGGCTGCGCGCGGCGGGGAGGGGACCTCTCCGTCGAAGTACGGCAAGGAGCTGCTGGCCGGCTTCTACAGGACGATGACGACCATCAGGCACTTTGAGCAGACGGTGGAGAAGTACTTCCTCGAGGGAGAGATCCCCGGGTTCGTCCACCTGTACATAGGCGAGGAGGCCGTGGCGGCGGGGGTGATGGCCAACCTGCGCGACTCGGACTACATCCAGAGCACGCACCGCGGGCACGGCCACGCGATAGCCAAGGGGGCCGACCTCGAGAGGATGATGGCCGAGATCTTCGGCAGGAGCACCGGGAGCTGCAGGGGCAAGGGGGGCTCGATGCACATCGCCGACTTCGGTGTGGGCATGCTGGGGGCCAACGGCGTCGTGGGCGGCGGTTTCACGATAGCGACCGGGGCCGCGCTGGCGCACAAGATGCAGGGGACGGACGGGGTGGCGGTCACCTTCTTCGGGGACGGCGCGTCGAACCGCGGGACCTTCCACGAGGCGGCCAACATGGCCGCGGCGTGGGGACTGCCCGTGATATTCGTCTGCGAGAACAACAGGTGGGCGTCGACCACGCCCTACCGGACGACGACCTCGGTGGACGACATCGCCGACCGGGCCGCGGGCTACGGGATGCCGGGGGTGGTGGTCGACGGCAACGACGTCTTCGCGGTGTACGAGGGGGCGAAGGCCCTCGTGGAGAGGGCGCGCCGCGGGGAGGGCCCCGCGCTGCTCGAGTGCAAGACCTATCGCGTCAAGGGGCACTTCGTGGGGGACCCGGAGAAGTACCGCACGAAGGAGGAGGTCAGGAAGGTGTTCGAGGAGACCGACCCGATCCCGCGCTTCGAGAACGATGTACTCAAGGCGAGGGCCATGACCAGGAAGGAGCTCGACGCCATCGACGGAGAGGCGCGCGAAGCCATTCGTCTGGCGCTGGAGTTCGCCCGCACCTCCCCGGAGCCGGAGGAGTCGGCCCTGTTCGAGGGCCTTTACGTTTAAGGCGGTGGACGTGATGAGTACGATCACTTTTGCGCAGGCTACGCTCAACGCGATGGAGGAGGAGATGGCCCGGGACGAGCGCGTGTTCGTCATGGGCGAGGATATTGCGAGGCAGGGCGGGATCTTCGGCCAGTTCAAGGGGCTGGCCGACCGCTTCGGGACCGGGAGGGTGATGGACACGCCCATCAGCGAGACCGCCATAGTCGGCGCCTGCATCGGCTCGGCGCTGGCGGGCATGAGGCCGGTGGCGGACATGCACTTCGCCGACTTCATAGGCGTCTGCTTCGACGAGGTGCTGAACCAGATGGCCAAGATCTACTACATGTTCGGGGGGCAGAAGTCCATCCCGATGGTGCTGCGCGCCCCCGACGGGCTGGTCAACCAGGCCGCCGCGCAGCACTCGCAGTCGCTGGAGGCCTTCTTCATGCACATCCCCGGCCTGAAGGTGATCGCGCCGTCGAACCCGGCGGACGCCAAGGGGCTGCTCAAGTCGGCGATCCGCGACGATAACCCGGTCATCTATTTCGAGCACAAGGCCCTGTTCTCGATGAAGGGAGAGGTCCCCGACGGGGACCACCTCGTCCCGATAGGCAGGGCGAACGTGGTCAGGGAGGGGAGCGACGTCACCCTGGTGTCTTACTCCATGACGATGAACCACTGCGTCAAGGCGGCGGAGATCCTGGCCGGCGATGGTATCGATGCGGAGCTGATAGACCTTCGGACCATCTCGCCGCTGGACAGCGGGACCATCCTGGAGTCCGTGGCCAGGACCAACCGGCTGGTCATAGCCCACGAGGCGGTGAAGCAGGGGGGAGTGGGCGCGGAGATAGCGGCCATCGTAGCGGAGGAGGCGATCGACTGCCTCGACGCCCCGATCGTGCGCGTGGGGGCCCCATTCACCCCGGTTCCCTTCGCCCGCCCGCTGGAGCGCGCCTACCGCGTGACCCCGGAGAAGATCGCCGAGGCGGTTCGTTCGGTGATGTAGGGCGTTTTTATGGCGTCGAACCGGCCGAGGAGGTGAGTCGGGGGGCGACGGGGGGCGCCGCAGGCACATAGCCAGATCAAGTGTCGGAAATCTCAATCTCAGGAGGCGGAAATGATGAAAAAACTGGTTGCTGTAATGCTGTTGGCCGCGGCCCTGTGCGCGTTCACTGTCCCGGCCCTCGCGGAGTACAAGGGCGAGTACAAGCTCGACATAGTCCCCAGCCTGACCACGGCCTGGGGGATGGGCGCCACCTACTTCACCGACCTGGTCAGGGAGAGGAGCGACGGAAGGATAAACATCAAGGTCTACCCCAACTCCCAGCTCACCACCGGGGCCCAGACCAACGCATTCATGCTCGTCCGCAACGGGACGATCGACTTCGCTGTGCAGTCGTCGATCAACTACTCGCCGCAGATAGTCGAACTCAACCTGTTCGCCCTCCCCTTCTTCATCGCCAACCAGCCCGACAAGTACGTCGCGATGGACGCGGTCAAGGCGGGAGAGTCCGGCAAGCTGGTCGTCAAGGCGGTGGAGGACAAGGGAGTCAAGTTCCTCGCGTGGGGCGAGAACGGCTTCCGCGAGCTGACCAACTCGAAGAGGGAGATCCGTTCCCCCCAGGACATGGAGGGAATGAAGATCCGCGTGGTCGGCAGCCCGATATTCCTCGACGCGTTCAGGGCCATCGGGGCCAACCCCCTGACCATGAACTGGAGCGACACCATGGCCGCGATCCAGCAGGGAGTGGTGGACGGGCAGGAGAACCCGATCAGCACCTTCTACCCGGTCAAAATCCACGAGTACCACAAGTACGTCACCGACTGGCACTACGTGATCGACCCGACCATGTACGTCGTGAACCCGGGCGTGTGGAAGACCTTCTCCGAGGACGACCAGAAGCTGATCCAGGAGGCGGCCGAGGAGGCCGGCAAATACATGGTGGCGATGGCGCGCATAAGCCTGGACGACGGGACGGCCTACAAGTACCTTGAGAGCATAGGCAAGCTGCCGGAGATCACCGACTGGTACAAGGAGCTGGCCAATGTCGGGATGACTGTAAGCATTCTCACCCCGGAGGAGACCAAGGAGTTCGCCGACAAGACCGCCCCCGTGGTCGACGAGTGGCGCTCCAAGATAGGCGAGGAGATAGTGGCGGCGGCCGAGGCCGACATGGCCGCGGCCGCGAAGTAGAGATTACCACCGGGCCGGCCGGGGAATGCCCCCGGCCGCGACCCTGCCGAATGCCCGGCTCCCCCGCGCTCCCCGACTGCGACCGGGCGCCGGGGGTCCATTCTTTGACCAGAAGGGATTGGCCTCAATGATAAAAAAAGTGTTCGACAACTTCGAGGAGCTGCTGGGGTCCGTCATCCTCGTCGTGATGGCGGTGATAACGTTCGCTAACGTCGTCACCCGTTACTTCATCTTCTACGCGCTGGCCTTCACAGAGGAGGTCACCATCAACCTGTTCGTCTGGCTCGTGATGCTGGGTACCGCCATAGCGTTCAAGAAGGGGGCCAACCTGAGCATGACCTTCGTGTACGACAAGCTCCCCGCCAGGGGGAGGAAGTTCTGCTTCTTCGCCTCCACCGCCCTGTCCCTGGCCTTCTTCGGGCTGCTCGGCTATCTTGGGTACGTGCAGGTGGCCGACGAGATAGCGCTGTCCGTCACATCCTCGTCGCTGGCCATACCGGTGTGGTGGTACACCATCTCGCTCCCGGTGTTCTCCGCCCTGATATTCATCCGCATTCTGCAGGCCGCGATAGAGACCGTCCGAGGCGACGTCTTCCAGGGGGGGTGCTGACGTGGACGCGCTGATCCACGAGCCCGCCTTCTGGACGATAGCGCTCTTCATCATACCGCTGCTGATCAGGGCGCCGATCGCGGTGGCGCTGGGGTCCGCGGCGATATTCGTCGTGTGGAACTGGGACCTGGGCTACCAGATGCTCTCCTACAGCTTCTACTCGGGGATAGCCAAGTTTCCCCTGCTGGCGATACCGTTCTTCATCCTGGCCGGGGTCATCATGGAGAAGGTCGGGATAGCCGAGCGCATCATAGCCCTGATAAAGCAGCTCGTCGGCGACATGACCGGCGGGCTCGCGGTGGCCACCGTCATAGTGGCGGCCTTCTGGGGGGCCGTCAGCGGCTCCGGCCCGGCCACGGTCGCAGCCCTAGGGCTCATTCTGATCCCCGGAATGGCGGAGGCCGGGTACGACAAGGCCTTCGCGGCGGCGGTGGTCTCTGTCTCGGCCGGGCTGGCGATAATAATCCCGCCGAGCATCTCGTTCATCGTCTACGGCGACATCATGCAGCAGTCGGTGGGCACCCTGTTCGCCGCCGGGGTACTCCCGGGGATAGTCGTGGCGGCCTTCCTGTGCGTCGCGGTCTGGCTGGTCAGCAGGTGCCACGGCTACAGGGGCGCTCCCAGGGGGTCGGCCTCCGAGGTGCTGCGCGCCCTCAGGGACGCCTTCTGGGGGCTGTTCACCCCCGTGATCATCCTGGGGGGCATCTACGGCGGGGTGTTCACCCCGACCGAGGCGGCGGCCGTGGCGGTCTTCTACGGTCTGTTCGTGGGAGTGTTCATCTACCGCACCCTCACGGTCCGAATCCTGTACGACATACTGAGCGAGACCGTGGCGGCCACGTCGGTGGTGATGATCGTCGTCACATGCGCGGGGCTATACTCCTGGCTGGGGGCCACGGTCGGGCTGATAGACAAGATCGCGGCGCTGCTGCTCGGCATATCGGAGAACCCCGTGGTCATACTGCTGATGATAAACATAATCCTGCTGTTCGCCGGGATGCTGCTCGACGCCATATCCATAGCCTACGTCTTCCTGCCTATACTGGCGCCGGTGATCATGGCCTTCGGATGGGACCCGATCTGGTTCGGGGTCATGATGACGGTCAACATGGCGATAGGACAGGTGACCCCGCCGGTGGCGGTCAACCTGTACGTCGGGGCCAGGATAAGCGGGCTGACCATGGAGCAGATCTGCCGCCCGATCGGGCCGCTGCTCATAGCCGCCCTGGCCGCCCTGATCGTAATTACCGCCTTCCCGGAGATCTCGCTATTCCTGCCCCGGATGATGGGCATGATGTAGCCCGGCCCGGCGGCTTTCGCGATCCTTGATGAGGAGGGGTACCTTATGGCTTCACCAGTGACAATGCCCAAGCTCGGGCTGACAATGAACAGCGGAACCGTCTCCAGATGGGGCGCGAGGGAGGGCGAGCCCGTCCGCAAGGGCAACCTCCTGGTGGTGATCGCCACGGACAAGCTCACCTTCGACGTGGAGGCGCAGGAGGACGGGGTGCTGCTGAGGGTGCTGGTCCCGGAGGGGGGGGAGGCCCCGGTCGGCGCCGTGATCGCGTACATCGGCGCGGAGGGGGAGGTCCTGCCCGATGTCGCGCCCTCGCCGGCCCATGCCCCCGCCGTCGCCGCCGCGCCTGCGGGGGGCTTCGTGCGCGCCACGCCGCTCGCTCGCAAGATCGCCCGCGAGAGGGGGCTGGACCTCGCGATGATCGAGGGCACCGGCCCTAACGGCAGACTCCTCCGCAGGGACGTCGAGGCGGCGGAGCGGGTGAAGGCCAGCCCCGTCGCTGCCAGGATGGCGGCTGACCTGGGGGTGGACCTGGCCTCGGCGAGGTCGGAGGGGCGCGTCATGAAGGAGGACGTGCTCCGGGCCGCGACGGCGCGGCCATCCGCCGGCGACGTCGAGGTCCCCCTGACCGCGATGCGAAGGGTGATAGCGGAGAGGATGAGCCTAAGCAGCTCCATCATTCCGTCGGTGACATACAACGTCGACGCGGACTTCACCGAGCTGTCGGCCGCCAGGGAGCGGCTGAGCGAGGGGGCCGCCCGAGCCGGGGTCAAGATCTCGTTCAACCACCTGCTGATGAAGATCTGCGCCGCGGCCCTGGCCGAGTTCCCGATGGCCAACTCCTCCTTCGGCGCGGACTCGATCACCATGCACCGGGATGTGAACATCGGACTGGCTGTGTCGGTGGAGGGGGGACTGCTGGTCCCCAACGTCAAGTCGGCCCAGGACAAGGGGCTGCTCCAGATCGCCCGCGAGACCGAGGAGCTGGTCAACCGCGCGAGGGAGGGCACCCTGCCGCTCGACGCGGTGCAGGGGGGCACCTTTACCATCACCAACCTCGGCATGTTCGGGACGGGCAGCTTCACTCCTGTGATCAACCCGCCGGAGGCCTGCATCCTCGGGCTTAACGCCGTGGCCGACAGGCCTGTGGCGATCGGCGGGCAGGTGGTGGTGCGCCCGATGACGACCCTCTCACTGTCCGCGGACCACAGGATCCTGGACGGTGCCGAGGCCGCGCGCTTCCTTGCGCGCATTAGAGAGCTGGTCGAGAACCCGTGGCTCCTGCTGCTGAATTGAGGACCTCGGTATGAGCGCGAAGAGAGTCGCGGTGATAGGAGCCGGCCCCGGCGGGTATGTCGCCGCCATACGGGCCGCGCAGCTCGGTGCGGACGTGACGGTCGTGGAGAGGGGCGCCGTCGGGGGGACCTGTCTCAACGTCGGCTGCATCCCGACCAAGGCGATGCTGCACGCGGCGGAGCTGTATGCGCAGGCTCGGGATGGCGCGGCCTTCGGGGTCGTCGCCAAGGGGGTCTCGCTGGACTGGGGGGCCCTCATGGAGCGGAAGAGGGCCGTGGTCGACCAGCTCGTCGCAGGCGTGCGGGCGCTGCTGAGCAGCAACCGCGTCAGGCTCGCGGAGGGGGAGGCGTCGTTCGCGACGCCGCGCGAGCTGTCGGTGCGGAGGCCAGACGGCGCCACGGAGCGAGTCGAGGCCGACGCGGTGATAGTAGCCACCGGGTCCGCCCCGTTGATCCCTCCCGTGCCCGGCATCGACCTCGAGGGAGTGATCACCAGCACGGAGGCCCTGTCGCTGAAGGCGCCCCCGAAGTCCATCGCAGTGCTGGGGGGCGGGGTCATAGGGCTCGAGTTCGCGTCCCTCTTTTCCTCCCTGGGCGCGAGCGTCGCTGTCGTTGAGATGCTGCCGGAGATACTGCCGACAATGGACGCGGAGATCGCCGGGATCCTGAGGGGCGCGCTGGCCAGGAGGGGCGTGGTCTTCCACCTGAGCTCGAGGATTTCCGAAGTTGCCAGGAGCGGGGGGGACCTGGTCGTGCGCGTGGAGACTCCGTCCGGCCCGACGGCCCTGCGAGCCGAGAAGCTGCTGGTTGCGGCGGGCAGGCGCCCCGTGTCGGAGGGGCTCGGGCTCGAGCGGATCGGGGTCGCGGTAGAGCGCGGCAGGATCAAGGTGGACTCGCGCATGAGGACCGGGGTCGAGGAGGTGTACGCCGTGGGCGACTGCGCCTCCCGCATAATGCTGGCCCACGTCGCCTCCCGCGAGGGGGAGGTGGCGGCGGAGAACATCATGGGCGCCTCCGTCGTCATGGACTACAAGACCGTGCCGAGCGTGGTCTACACGAGCCCGGAGGCGGCCTCCGCCGGCATGTCGGAGGAGGAGGCCCGGCGCTCCGGTCTTCGCGCGAGGGTCGGCCGGTTCCCGATGTCGGCCAACGGCAGGAGCCTTATTACGAACCAGGGCGACGGAATGGTGAAGTACGTGGTGGACGAGAGGTACGGCGAGATAGTCGGTGTCCACATAGTGGGGCCGGGCGCGTCCGAGCTTGTTGCCCAGTCTTGCCTTGCGCTCAGGCTGGAGTGCACGGTCGACGAGCTGATCACCACGATTCACGCTCACCCGACCGTGAGCGAGGCGCTGCGCGAGGCCGCGGCCGCGACGAGGGGGGCGGCGGTGAACCTGCCCGCCCAGGGATGAAACCAGAGTGCGTGGTCCGGTAACGACGGGGCCGTTGTTTGATATCCCACCCCCGAATGGAGGGCATTTCGGATGGACGACTTATTCCTGTCGGCGGTCCTTGGCGCGGCGGTCGCGCTGATTGCGGCGGTGCCGGTAGCGATCCGCATTCACGCCAGGCGCATGGCCGAGATCAAGCTGAAAGAGGCCCTGACAAGGGCGGAGCTCGGCGAGAACATCGTGAGGCTCAACCTGCTTCTCGAGAACAGCTCCGCCGCGACGTTCATCTTCAAGGGCACGCGCTTCCTCGCCCTCAACCGCGCGACGGAGGAGCTGACCGGCTACTCTAGGGAGGAGCTGCTAGCCATGAGAGGGCTTGAGCACTTCCACCCGGATGATCGCGCGGCCGCGGTGGAGAGGTCGCGCGCCCGGGCCAGGGGCGAGCCTACGCCGTCTTTCTACGAGATCAAGTTGCTGACCAGGGACGAAGAGACCAGGTGGGCGGAGTTCACCGCGCGGGACGTCATCTATGACGGACAGCGGTGCACCGTCGGCAGCGCATACGACGTCACGGAGCGAAACCGGATCAAGGACGAGCTGCGGCTCAGCGAGGCCAGGTACAAATTCCTGACGGAGAACATGAAGGACGTGGTCTGGATCATCGACACCGAGTCCGGGCATTTCTCCTACGTGAGCCCCTCGGTTAAGATGTTGCGGGGCTTCACCCCGGAGGAGGTGATCGCGGCCCCGTTGGGGGACGCCCTCACCCCCGAGGCCGCGGCCCTGGTGGCCGACCTCGTGATGACGGGTGGCGAGATGATCAAGAGGGACGAAATGCCCTTTGACGCGCCGTTTCACACCATGGAGCTGCAGCAACCGCGAAAGGACGGCTCGCTGGTGTGGACCGAGGCCATCGTGTCCTTCCGCAGGGATCCCCTCAGCGGAAGGGTGGAGGTGCACGGTGTGACCCGCGACATCTCGGAGCGCAAGGAGGCCCAGGCCAGGATGGCGGAGATGGCGCTGCACGATGCACTCACCGGACTTCCCAACAGGAACCTGTTCTCCGACCGTCTCGCCCTGGCGATAGCGGCCTCCCGGCGGGACGGGACGCGGGTAGCGCTGCTCTTCCTCGACCTGGACAGGTTCAAGCCGATCAACGACACCTACGGGCACGCCTTCGGGGATCTGCTGCTGAAGCAGGTGGCGGGCAGGCTGTCCGCCTCCGTGAGGGAGGTGGACACGGTCGCGCGCATAGGTGGGGACGAGTTTCTCGTGCTGATGCCGGGCGAGGGAGACGGGGGGGCCTCCACCGCCGCGGACAGGCTAATAGAGACGGTGGGCAGGCCGTACCTGGTAGAGGGGCGGGATATCAGGATGTCCTGCAGCATCGGGATAGCGTTCCACCCGGACGATGCGCTTGGCGAGATCGAGCTCGTCAAGAACGCGGACGAGGCGATGTACAGGGCAAAGCAGGCCGGCGGAGGGTGCTGGCGCAAGTACAGGGAGCAGTCGGGCTCATGAGAGCAGGAAGTCCAGAAACTCCTCCGCGCTAGCACCGTTGAAGTGCAGCCCCGGAGGGAAGGCCGCCAGGGCCTCGCGCAGCGAGTCCTCCCGGTAAGTTCGCCCCTCGAGCGCCCTCTCGAACAGGTCGCGGTTGTCCGGCCCGAAGTAGTCGCCGAAGAAACGCGCGCGCACGATCACGCCGCCCGACACCTCCAGCAGGGCCTCGACCTTGCCCCAGGGAAAGCGCCTCTCCTTGCGCTCCGTGAAGCGAGGCGACTCTCCCCAGTTCCACTCCCACCTGTCGTACTTCGCGTCGCGCAGCCTCTCGACCTCGGAGACACGCCAGGGCTCGATCTCCATCGGCAATGCCTCCGGCACGCAGCCTCGCAGGGCCTCCATGAACTCCTCTACCGCGACCACCCCCGGCATCAGCGGCAGCAGGTTGGCAACGCGGCTACGCACCGACGCGAACCCCTTCGACGCGAACTTCCCCTCGTCCACGCGCAGCGCGCCCTCGAGGGCCGACAGGTCCGCGTCGAACAGGATCGCGCCGTGGTGGAGCAGGCGCCTCCCGTCCGAGTGCTGGGCGCTGCCGGAGATCTTTCGCCCCCCGGAGCACAGGTCGTTTCGACCGCTGGCCTCCGCCCGCACCCCCAGGCGCGCGATCGCCTCGACCACTGGCCTGGTGAAGCGCGCGAAGTCGAAGGCGTCCCCCTCGCACGGCAGGATGAAGGAGTAGTTCACGTTGCCGAGGTCGTGGTAGACCGCCCCGCCCCCCGTAATCCTCCTGACGACCCTGATTTCCCGCTCCCGGACGAACGGGCGGTTCACCTCTCCCGCGGTGTTCTGGAAGCGCCCCACTATGACCGACGGGTCGTTCCTCCACAGCATGAACACTCCCCCGTCGGGCGGGGAGCGGAACAGGTGCTCCTCAAGGGCCAGGTTGAAAGCGGGGTCGTGCGAGACCTCTCCGACGAAGCGCACCGTCGTTCACCTCCATCTCCGCGGATTCTCCCCTTGCAAAGGGGGCGACTTGGGTCCATTATACACAGGAGCCTGTATCGGGAGGTGCATGAAGGATGCTCGATTCGCTGGAGATAGTTGTTCTGATGGAGGACTCGGTCCCCATGGACGGGGCGCTGGTCGCGGAGCACGGCCTGTCCTTCTTTATCAGGGGGACGAGGGACGGACGCGAGATATGCGGCCTGCTGGACGTGGGGCAGACGCCCGAGCTGCTGGCCCGTAACATGAGAGAGCTGGGCGTGGACCCGGTCTGCCTTGAGTTCGTGGTGCTGTCGCACTGCCACTACGACCACACCGGGGGGGTGGCGTCGCTGGTGCGGTCCGCCGGGAGGCGCGAGCTGCCGGTGGTGGCGAACCCGGACCTGTTCCGCCCGCACTTCAAGAGCGCTCCGGTGGTCTCCGCCCTCGGAGTCCGCCCGGACGACCGGCGCGAGGCGATAGAGGCGGCGGGCGGCAGGCTGCTGCTCTCCAGGGGGCCCTTCCCGCTGGCCGACGGCCTCGCGACCACCGGCGAGATCCCCCGCGTCACGGACTTCGAGGGCGGCCCCACGGGCTTCTTCACATTGAGGGACGGGTCGCCGGTACCGGACCCGATGATGGACGACATGGGCGTGATCGCCAGGGTGAAGGGCAGGGGCGTGGTGTTTCTGTCCGGGTGCAGCCACTCCGGCATCATAAACATGCTGAGGCACGTCCGCACCCTGTGCCCGGGGGAGAGGGTCGTCGGCCTGGTCGGGGGACTTCACCTTGTGAACGCCGGCCGCGAGGCGATGGACAGGACGATCGAGGGGCTGAGGGAGTTCGACCTGGAGTGGATCTCCACGGGGCACTGCACGGGCTTCCCGATGCAGGCGCGCCTGCTTGAGGAGTTCGGCGACAGGTTCGTCCCGCTGTCGGTGGGCAGGAGGTTCTTAGTGGGGGCTTGATTAGAGGTAGTGCGACGCGAGATCCCTCGTCGCTTCGCTCCTCGGGATGACGAGAAGACGAGCGTTATGCCAATTACCGTCGTCCCGAACGACGCGCACCTGTCGTCCCGAACGACGCGAAGCGGCGGAGGGACCCTGGCGGGGAGCCGACACGAGCCGAGATCCCTCCTCCCTCCGGTCGTCGGGATGACGGCAGACACACGTCGGGATGACGGCAGACATATTCGTCGGGATGACGAGAAGACGAGCGTTGTGCCAATTACCGTCGTCCCGAACGACGGCATCTGTCGTCCCGAACGGCACGCACCTGTCGTCCCGAACGACGCGAAGCGGCGGAGGGACCCTGGCGGGGAGCCG
>CAYWKH010000048.1:0-16591 GCA_964458805.1 uncultured Synergistaceae bacterium | reverse complement strand
TTGTCAACTGGAATTGCCATGTCTCAATATTGGGACTTAATGAGACGGGGGGAGGGCCTGCCGGCAGGGGACGCAGGCCATTCGGCCATCCTCCAGGGGGCGGATTTTGGTCTCCATGGCTGTCTCCCCGCAGATGTCGCACACAGCGGAGGTCCGTATCACGGCCCTGTCGGGCATAGGCTCGCGAGGCGCCCCTACCGTGAACAGGGCATCGTCCTCCTCCTCCAGCAGGCGACGGGCCGACTCCTCGCGGGTCAGCTCGCGTTCGGCGGGCCTGTACACCAGGCGCACTCCCTTCCCGTCCGAGCGCCGGAATACCGTGTAGGCGTGCTTTCCGTAGTCGCGGAACACCAGGTTACCCTTGCCGAAGGTGCAGCCGAGCACATACTGGATCGCGTCCACGCCGCACGCGTCGTTCTCGGTCACCGCCACCAGCTGTTCGTCGCGGTCGCGCTCCGCGTCGAGCAGCCTCATCGCGAGCCTGGCCGCCCTCCAGCCCACCAGTATGCCCGGGCAGAAGTGCCCGTGAAACGCGACCACCCTTTTCAGATCCTCGGGGAGGTTCATATCCTGATCCATGCGGCTTCCTCCTTCGCAAACGCCCTCCCGGCGCGGTCGGCGGGGAAGGTGAACTAAGTAGTTTTACTGTCTTAAACTCGAAACTATCATGTATTATACGGCGCAAGGTTCACAAATGACCAGCCATCCTCGGGGGGAATGCCCATGCTTTATACTCTGATTCTTAGAAGACCGTTCCTTTTGCTGTCGGCCGCGGTGTTGCTCGTCGCCTTCTCGCCTGCGACGGGGAGCGAGCTTCCCTGGATAGAGCACAGGGTCCAGTGCGGGGAGTGCGGAGATTCGATCGCGGTGGCATACGGCGTGTCGCTCAGGACCATCGAGAGGGCCAACGAAGTCTCCTTCCAGGACAGCCCCCCGGCTGCGGGAGAGAAGCTCCTCATCCCAAGAACGGACGGCGACCTCGTCTTCACAATGGCCGAGGTCCACGCCAGGAGGCGCGGCGAGTCGTTCGCGGCCTCGATAGGCAGGGAGCAGACGACCAGGGTGGAGCTCCCGGCGCCGGTCAAGAGGGCCCCGGCCCGCCAGTCCGACCAGTTCCTGCGCCCGGTCGCGGGGAAGATATCCTCCCCCTGGGGCATGAGGCGGGGGCGGCTGCACGACGGCGTGGACATCCCGGCGCCGCTGGGCACTCCGATTCTGGCGGCCCGCACCGGCAAGGTGATATTCTCCGGCAACCTTCACGGATACGGCCGCACGGTCACCCTGGACCACGGCGACGGGGTCGGAACACGGTACAGCCACAACAGCGCCAACCTGGTCAAGGTTGGAGACCTGGTGCAGCAGGGCCAGCCGCTGGCCAAGGTCGGTCGCACGGGGCGGGCCACCTGCACGCACGTCCACTTCAGCGTCATAATCGACGGAAAGACAGTCAACCCGGAAAAGTACCTGCGCTGACGACCCTAGGACAGAGCTACCACACAGTAGGATCCCTCGCTGCGCTCGGGATGACGATAAGCAGGCGACCGCGATGTCGGAAGGCGGCCAGAAGCATGCCGCCTAAGCGATCGACACGAACGGAAAAAACGCCCGTTCGGTCGCCTGCTTATGTCGTCCCGAACGGCGCGTAGCGGCGGAGGGACCTTGGCAGAGAGTCGGCACGAGACAGGATCCCTCGCTGCGCTCGGGATGACGATAGTCGTCGTTCGCTCGGGCGGCGCGCACTCGGCCGCCTCGTCCTCGACAGGCGCTTCCTTCTCCTTTTCCCCTTTCCTGGATTGTAACTCTTTTACCCATAATATAGAATATGCGAAAGGGGGCGATTGACATCGAGGTGCAAAAGGTTGAATCCCTTCGCGAGCTCATGGACCACCTGACCGCCCTTGGACCGCTCATTAACTCGATAGGCGACGAGGTGTCATTGCTGGACACCGACATGCGCTTCCTGTGGGTCGGCTCGTCCATAGAATCCGTACTCGGCCTCGACAGTTCGAGCATCGTGGGCAGGGAGTGCTTCGCACTGCACCGCGGTCGCTCATCTCCGTGCGCCGGCTGCCCGGTCAAGAGGGCCATCTCCGCCGGTCGAATGGTGGAGGAGGAGTTCCCATCGGATGACGGCACTAAGTATATGATCATCAGGGGAATCCCGGTCGTCGGACCCGACGGGAGAGTTATTGCCGCCCTAGAGGTTACGCGCGACATCACGGATAAAAAGACCCGCGAGGCTATCCTGGAACAGTGGGAGGGCTTCTCCCGCTACATGTTCGACAACGCGCCTGTAGGGGTCTACAGGGTTTCCACGGATGGGAAGTACGTGGCGGCCAACGCGCGACAGGCCCAGATTCTCGGCTACGACTCGGCCGAGGAGCTCATCGAGCGCGTCGCCAGGGCCTCGATAGAGGAGACCCACTACTCCGCATCCGAGTCCAGGAGCGACGTGCTAAGTATGCTGATGAGGAACCCCAACCGCTGGAGCTCCAGGGAGACAGTCTTCATCCGGAGGGACGGGTCGCCCGTGGACGTGCTGCTCTTCCACAGGATGCTCTTCTCCACGGAGGGGGAGCCGTTGTACATCGACGGCTACATGGAGGACATCTCCGGCAGGAAGGCCCTCGAGCGGGAGATACAGCGGGAGCTGGACCTTAAGCAGAAGATTCTGGACGCACTGCCTCTCGATATTTCCTTCAAGGACGCGGACAAGAGATACCTGCTGGTGAACAGCCACTACTCCGACTTTCTGGGAATCCCGCAGGAGAGATTCTTCGGCAGAAGATTGACGGAGCTGTTGCCCGGAGAGATGGCCTCCGAAGCTGAGAAGGAGGACGACCTAGTAATGTCGACCCGGTCTACGATGTCGACTGAAAGGGGCGTCCCCAGGCGGGACGGGGCGGTCCGGTGGCACAACGTGGTGAAAACACCCCTGTTCGACCGGGAGGGTGGCATTTACGGAATCGTGGGGTGCAGTTTCGACCTCACGCCTCTGAAGGAGACGATGGACGCGCTGCTTGACAGCGAGAGTCGCTTCCGCTCGCTTGCGGAGGAGCTTCCGGTCATGATAAGCACATTTCTGGCGAACGGGACCCTGCTCTACGTCAACCAGACCCACTGCGACGTCTTCGGCATGACCAGGGAGGAGATGCTGGGCGTTTCCTTCCTGAATTTCCTGGTCGAAGAGGACAGGGCGGCCGTCGCGGATGGCATAGCATCTCTTACGCCTGAGTCCCCGGGCTTCACCATAGAGGAGAGAGTGACGGACGCAAGGGGCGAACAGCGCTGGCTGCGGTGGGTGAACCGCGCCTTCTTCGACCCCGACGGCAGTATCCAGGTGCTTCACTCCGCCGGGGTGGACATCACGCTGAGCAAGCAGGCGGAGAGGGCGATCCTCGAGGCCAGGGACGAGGCCCAGAGGGCGAGCGAGGCGAAGTCCGAGCTGCTGGCCAACGTAAGCCACGAGATCCGAACCCCCATGAACGGCATCCTCGGCCTCTCGGAGCTGCTGCTGGAGACCAATCTCGACGCGGAGCAGCGCGAGTACGCCCGCATGGTCTACACCAACGCGTCCAATCTTCTCACTGTGCTCAACGACCTGCTGGACTTCTCCAGGCTGGAGGCGCGGGGGATCGAGCTGAGCGCCGTCCCTTTCCAGCCCGGGCTTCTGCTCCGCGAGGCGGTTGAGCTGTTCGCCCCCCAGGCCGCGTCGAAGCAGCTGCGCCTTAAGCTGGACCTCGACCCGGGCCTCCCTCCCTTCCTGGTCGGGGACCCGGTGCGACTGCGCCAGGTGCTCATCAACCTGCTCTCCAACGCAGTGAAGTTCACGTCGTCCGGCGAGGTCTCGGCCTCCGCGCTGGTGGTCCGCTCCGGAGACAGGAGCGTCGACGTTGTGTTCTCCGTGTCGGACACAGGCCCCGGCATCCCCGACGAGCTGCTTGACGACATTTTCTCCCCCTTCAGGCAGGGGGAGTCCTCGCTGAGCAGGAAGTTCGGCGGCACGGGGCTCGGCCTGGCCATCTCGAGCGGCATAGTGGAGATGATGGGCGGCTTTTTGCTCGTCGAGACCACGCCTGGCGAGGGGGCGGCCTTCTCTTTCATGCTGACGCTCGACAGGGCCTCGGGCGCGCCCGCTGAGGGCGCCGACCAGGCGGACCGGCCGGACCCGATCGCGCGAGGCGCCGCCGGCGCGCCCCCTTCCGTCCTGATAGTGGAGGACAACGCGGTCAACCGGGAGTTGGTGCGCCTGATGCTGACGAAGGCGGGGGTGCGGTCCGCCTCGGCGGTGAACGGGCGCGAGGCGGTCGAGATGCTGTCGAGGCAGCGCTTCGACCTTGTGCTCATGGACATACAGATGCCGGAGATGGACGGATACGAGGCCACCGCGGTCATAAGGGACAGGTCCTCCCCCGTGCTGGACCACAATGTGCCGATAGTGGCCCTTACGGCCCACGCCGCGCCGGTGTTCAGGGACGAGTGTCTGGCCAGGGGGATGGACGACTACCTGTCCAAGCCCTTCTCCTCGGCCGGGCTGATGGAGATGCTGTACAAGTGGCTGCCTATCGCCCCGGCCGCCCCGCCCCCGACGCCCTCGTCGGCCCCGGTGAACGGGATCGGGGAGATGGACGGGCGCGAGGTCTTCGACGCGGAGGGATTCTTCTCTAAGCTGTTCGACGACAGGGAGGAGGGGAAGAGCCTGCTCGGGCTGTTCCTCGAGGCCGTGCCGGAGGACATCGGCAGGCTTCGCTCGGAGATGGAGAGAGGAGACCTCGAGGGAGCGGCGAGGACCGCCCACTCCATCAAGGGGGCGGCCGGAAACGCATGTTCGCCCCTGCTGAGCGACCGCGCCAAGGCCCTACAGCTAGCCGCGAAGGACGGCGACGACGCCAGGGCGCGCGCCCTGTTCGCCGAGCTGGAGGTGGCATTCGAGCAGGCGAGACAGGCGATAATCGCCGAGATGGAAAGGTAGCTCAGGCACCGGGGAACCGCCTCCCGTAGACGGCCATCAGTGAGGCCAGCCTGCGCGCGGCCGCCTCGCAGCCCTCCGGAAATTTGCGCCTTATCTCCGCGTAGTTCCGCTCCACCTCCTCCACGGGAGGTCGCACTCGCGGCGCCGCCGACGCGATTCGCCGCGCGGGGCGCGGGCGCTGAATCCTGCCCGTGGTCACCCTGACGGATTTGACTGCGACGCCGAACCTCCTGGACAGCTCCGACGCGATGGAGCCGCCCCGCATGGAGACCATCTGGGCCGACGCGGGGCTGTCCGCCCTGACGGCCAGCACACCGTCGCACAGGTCCTCCGCGAAGGTCCGTTCGGCCAGCGTCCTTCCGACGACCTCGGGCCAGGCGGAGCGGATCTCGGGCAGGGCGAGCCTCCCCTCGGCCCCCCTCGGAAGGGCGGCGCCCAGTATGCCGCTCAGCGGCGACGGATCAGGGCCCCCCCTGCGCCTCATTCTCCCCGCTCCTCCTCGACAGGGCGTCTAGCCATACCGTTAATATATGGACATCCGCGGGAGTCACGCCGCTTATCCTCCCCGCCTGCCCCAGGGTGGCCGGCCGCACCGCGGCGAGCTTCTGCCTGCTCTCGGTAAGCAGGCTCGGGATGGCGTGGTAGTCCATCTCTGGTGGTATCCGAACGTCCTCCATCCTGGCCATTCGCTCGACCTGGCGCTCCTGCCTGTCGATGTACCCACGGTACTTGACCTCGACCTCCACGGTCACGACCTCCTCGCCCCGCGGCGGGTCGGCCGGCGGGGAGTGGCGCGCCACCAGGAAGTAGGGGACCTCTGGGCGGCGCAGCAGGTCGGAGGCGAATACGGTCTCCGTCAGCGGCGACGACCCTACCTCGGCGAGATCCGAGTTCAGCCCGTCGGAGGGGCTCACCTTGACGCGGCCCAGCCGCTCCAGCTCCGAGTCCACCCTCCTCCACGACTCGTTTGCCCTCCTCCACCTGTCGTCGTCCAGCAGTCCGAGGCGCCTGCCCAACGGGGCCAACCTGCGCCCGGCATTGTCGATTCGCAGGATCAGGCGGTGCTCGCACCTGCTGGTTAGCATCCTGTACGGCTCCGGGCTGCCCTTGGTCGCGAGGTCGTCAACCAGCACTCCGATGTATGATTCGGACCTCCGCAGCACCAGGGGCTCGTCCCCCCTCGCGCGAAGGGCGGCGTTTATACCGGCCAGGAGCCCCTGGGCGGCGGCCTCCTCGTAGCCCGAGGTGCCGTTCAACTGGCCCGCGCAGAACAGTCCGGCGACTTTTTTAACCTCGAGCCAGGGGGAGAGTTCGGTGGAGTCAAGGCAGTCGTACTCGATGGCGTAGCCGGGGCGGGTTATGAATGCCCTGCCGCACCCGGGCAGGGAGCGTATCATATCCGCCTGCGCGTCGAGCGGCAGGCTGGTGGAGAAGTTCTGAACGTACACCTCCCTGTTGGAGCGGGAGACAGGCTCGAGGAAGACAGGGTGGCTCTCCTTCTCCGGGAAGTTGATGACCTTGGCCTCTATCGAGGGGCAGTAGCGCGGGCCCTCTCCCCGTATCCACCCCATCGACAGGGGGGAGCGGTCGAGGTTACCGCGCACTATGTCGTGGGTGCGGGGGTTGCTGCGCGTCATGTAGCAGCGGTAGTCGCGGAGGACCCTGCCCTCCCCCCAGAGGGAGAGCGATACGGGAGTATCGTCGCTCTCCTGCGCGGTCAGCTCGGCCAGGTCCAGGGTGTCGACGTGAAGCCTGGGGGAGGTGTCCGTCCTCATCCTGCGAAACGCGAGCCCCGCCCCCCGCAGCGAGACCGCCAGCTCGTTCGAGGCCTCCTGTCCCAGGGGGCCTGAGGAGAGGGAGATCAGCCCGATGTGGACCCTCGCCCCGAGAAAGGTGCCAGTGGCCAGCACTACCGCCGCGCCCTCGTAGTCGTAGCCGTACAGGGTCCTGACACCCCTAGCCCGCCCGTCCTCGATCCACAGGTCCGAGACCTTCTCCTGGCGGACATCGAGCCCCTCCCGGGTCTGCACCTTGAGCCGGAAGTGGCGCTCGTACTCCTTCAGGTCGCACTGGGCGCGCGGGGCGCGGACCGCCGGCCCCTTGGAGGTGTTCAGCATCCGGATCAGCATCGCGGAGGCGTCCGCGGCGTCGGCCTGCTCTCCGCCCAGGGCGCTCCCCTCGCGCACCAGGTGACCCTTGGCGGGCCCGCCTATCGACGGGTTGCACGGCATCATGGCGGTGTTGTCCAGGCACAGGTTCAGCAGCAGGGTGGAGGCCCCCATTCGGGACGCGGCCAGCGCGGCCTCGCACCCGGCGTGACCCCCTCCCACCACGATGACGTCGTACTTTTTCTCGTAAAGTGGCATTTCCGACTCCCCTCCGCTTGCGTCAGTCGGACGAGGCGAGGACCCCGCCACTGACGCGGATCACCCGTCCGGGCCAGTCCGGAATCACGGCCTCGGCGGCGGTGCCCACCACCTGCCACCCGGTGGATCGCAGCGACTCCACGAATATCTCCCTCCCCGCCCGGTCCAGCTCGGAGGCCATCTCGTCTATCAGCAGCAGCGGTGACCGGCGGAGCCTGCGAACGATGCACCTTCCGGCGGCTATCACCAGGGCCGCCGACGCACGCCTCTTGTGCCCCCTGCTGAGGCGCGACGAGGCGGGAATGTCGCCGCACATGAACTCTATGTCGTCCCTGTGCGGCCCGACCAGAGGAGTGCAGCAGGCGCGCTCCCTTGGCCCGGCCGCGTCGAGCGACTCCCACCAGTCGTCCAGGCGGGACTCGACTCTGCCCGCGCCCCCCCTGGACAGGGCGAGGTCCAGCGGGGCCGGCAGCAGCTCCCCGACCTGGAGCAGCTCCTCCGACAGGGCCGCCACGGCCGACTCCCTTGCGCCCCATATCCAGGAGGCGAGGGGGGCCATGGCCTCGGACAGAGGCCCGAGGTCGCCTCCGCGCCGCAGCAGTGCCACCCTGTGGCGCACCGCCCTGCGAAAGTCCGATAGCCTGAGGGCGTACAGGGGCCACAGCAGGGCGCACAGCCTGTCTATGAAGGATCGCCTGCGCGACGGGGCGCCGTCCAGGAGGGCCATGTCGGACGGCAGGAAGGCCAGCGAGGGGGCCACGGAGCGGGCCTCGGAGCATGAGCACCGTCTGCCGTTGTACTTGAGCACCGATGAGGCGCCAACCCCCATGGCCAGCAGGGCCTCCTCTTCGCCCGCGAACTGCCCGGTGATGAATGCTCGCCCCGAGCCGCCCCACGTCGGAACATCGCGCCTGTCCCCTATGGGACCCCAGCCCAGCAGAAGGTGAAGCGCCTCCAGGCAGTTTGTCTTGCCCGAGCCGTTGTCGCCCAGCAGAAGGTTCAGCCCCTCGCCCCACTGGATCTCCCCGGTCTTTATATTTCTGAAGTTGTGCAGGCGCAGGGAGACGCAGCGCATAACCGCCTAGTCCTCGTCCTCCTCCTGGAGGTCCCTCTCGGACACCTTCACCGGCATAAGCATGTAGTCCCTGTCGCCGGGCCTGCACATGCTCATCTGGCCGCTCGGCCCGTCGAAGGTCATCAGCGCCCGGTCGCCGTCTATGGCCTTGAGCCCGTCGAGCAGGTAGCCCGTGTTGAAGGCGGCGGTCATGGATTCCCCGTCTATAGTGGCGTCGAGGATCTCCCTCGCGGTGCCTATCTCCTGCGCCGTGCCCCTGATCGTCAGGTCGCCGCCCGGAGAGAGGGTGAAGATGGCGGTCCTTATGGAGTTGCGCACTATCACGTCTATTCTCTCCAGCGCCCCGACCAGGGAGGCCTTGTCGATCTCCATGGTGTTGGTCACCTGGTTGGAGAGTATGCTCTCGTAGTCCGGAAAGGCCGCGTCCACCCTGCGTATGGAGAGCTCCACCGATCCGGCCTGGAAGAAGACCAGCGTCTTTTCAGCCAGGACCACGACCTGCTGCCCGGAGTCGACTCCCGTCAGCAGCCTCTGCAGCTCGCGCACCCCTGCCAGCGGCAGCAGGAAGTCGGAGTCGTCGCCGGCCTGCGATGGGTGGAACTCCGACAGGGAAAGCCTTCTGCCGTCGGTGGAGACAACCTTCAAAACGCCGTTCACAAGGCGAAAGAAGGCGGTGCCTAGATATTTCGGGAAGTCCTCGCCCACTGTGCCCGCGACCGTCCCCTCGCTGACGGCGGTCAGCAGGTCTCCCGCCGCGGAGCCGCAGAAGAATGTCGCCGTGTCCGAGGCGGGAAGCTTGGGGAACTCCCTCGTCGGGTAGGTGGTGAACTTGTACTGGTTTCTGCCCGAGGACATGACGCCCTTTCCGTCCTCGACCGATACCGTGAACACCCCCGTGGGCGCCATCTTGAACAGTTCGCCCACCAGTCGTACCGGCAGGACGGCCTCGCCCTCCTTTTCGACCGTGACGCCGGCGGGGATGCACTTGACCGAAGTCTTCAGGTCCGTGGCCTCGAGAGTGACGTTCTCATCGGCTGAGGATGCCCGGACAAGGACTCCCGCCAGGGAGTTGATGGTGCTCTTGGGGCTGGTGTTTCTCTCCGCGATCTGCCAGCTTCTGAGGAATTCTCCCTTGTTTATCTGCAGTCTCATTCTGTTCCCCCCTGAGGCTCATCTTTTATTATTTTGGTTTTAGGTGATAGTAGTGATAATAAGCGGGGTGCATATTGTGGATAACTGTCCGCGCGCCGCTTCGCGCCGAAATTCTTCCCTGTGGGCAGAATACGACCGGTTATACAAAAGTTATCCACACCGTCCACATCGGTATTCCATAATTTTTGCTTCCCAGACTGGTTATCCACAATCGTGGTCAAGTTATCACAACTTGCCCTCAATGGAGTCCACAATCTGTTTTATCCTGGGCTGCTCCTTCACCATCTGGGATATTTTCCTGTGGGCGTGCAGGACGGTAGTGTGATCCTTCTTTCTGAACGCCGTCCCCACCTGCTGGAGGCTGGAGTCGGTGACTTTTCTGCAAAGGTACATGGCGATCTGCCTGGCCATCGCGAGGTCGGAGGTCCTCTTCGAGCTCAGCAGGTCCGCCACGGTCATTTTGAAGTAGTCTGCCACGGTGTTCTGGATGGTGTCGATGCTGACCGGGCCGCGCGCGTCCTTCCGGATTATGTCTTTCAGCCACTCGCTGGTGTTCTCCTCGTTTATCGGCTCGCCGGCCAGCTCCGCGCAGGCGACCACGCGATTGAGGGCCCCCTCCAGCTCGCGTATGTTGCTCGGGATGTTGACGGCCAGGTAGTTGACGACGTCGTCCGGTATTACGTAGCGGCGGAGCTGGGCCTTCTTCTGAAGGATGGCTATGCGCGTCTCAAGGTCGGGGGACTGTATGTCGGTCACAAGCCCCCACTCGAAGCGGCTTACCAGGCGGTCCTCTATGCTTTGGATCTCCTTGGGGGGCCTGTCGGAGCAGATTATTATCTGCTTCTTGGAGGTGTGTAGCTGGTTGAAGGTGTGGAAGAACTCCTCCTGGCTGCTCCCCTTGTTGCCGAGGAACTGGATGTCGTCTATCAGCAGTATGTCCACGCTGCGGTACTTTGACTTGAACTCCTGTGTCTTGTTGTTCTTTATCGACTGGATGAACTCGTTGATGAACTTCTCCGAGCTGACGTAGGTGACTCGGGAGCCGGAGCTGCGGTCCAGCGCGTAGTGCCCGATGGCGTGCATCAGGTGGGTCTTGCCCAGGCCGACTCCTCCCCAGATGAACAGCGGGTTGTATGCCTCGCCGGGGGTCTCGGCGACCGCCAGGCTGGCGGCGTGGGCCAGGCGGTTGGACTTGCCCACGACGAAGGTGTTGAACACGTAGCCCGCGTTCAGGCCGCCCCTGTTCTCGATGTTGCCCCCCGAGGCGGCCCTCTCCGCCCTCTCGCGCTCCTCCTTCTTCGTCTCGGAGCCCACCCGCAGCTCAAGGCCCGTCCCCTCCCCGCCCTCCTTGAAGATGCTGCTGAGCTCCTTGAGGAAGCGGGAGGATATCTGCTCCTTGACGAACACGTTCGGGACGTCGAGCACCAGGACCCCGTCGACGAAGGATGTCGGGGCGCAGGTGCGCAGCCAGGTCTCGGTGGCGCCGGCCGGCAGGCGAGAGGCCGCCTCCGCCAGGAGTCTCTCCCAGGTTTGCATTAGATCGTTTTCCACGGTGTTTCACCTCGCATCGAGAATACCATCATAATAACACAGAGGTTGTGGATAAGTCTTCGGAGCGTCGACGAAAAACGATGGACGAAGTCCCGCGAATCTAAGTCGCGGACCCGGATGGACAGGGACTTAAGTACCTGGCGGCATACTACTTTACTACCACGCAAGGGGCGGTGCGTATCGCCCCCGAGGTCACTACACGGCGGTGGCATAGAGTTATCCACAGAACATATCCACATATCCACACGTGGAGTTCAGTTTTGTGGATAGGGGGAAGGGCGGGGTGGACGGTAGCCGGGGAGTTTTTATAATATTCGGGGTATGCGGGCGAGGAGCACCGGCTTGCGGCGACGGGAGGGGCGAGTTATCCACAGGTTCTCCACTATTGTGCATATGTTAGAATAACCCGAGAGGCGTCCCGCCTACTTAAGTCAAAAGGAGTCTTTTCATGGAGAGCTCTCTTCTGCACATCATAAGCCACACCGACCTGGACGGGGTGACGGCGGCCGCTGTGGCATGGAGACGCTGGCAGCCGAGCCGCCCGGTGAAGGTCTCGCTGGCGGGCTACGGCACGGTGGACGCCCTGATACTGGAGACGCTCGAGGCCGGGCAGGACCTGGTCGTGGTCGACCTGTTCTGCCAGGACGAGCGCACGGTGGAGCGGCTCGACAGGCTGCACGAGGCCGGCAGGCCCCCCTTCCTGTTCGACCACCACGAGACTACCGCCGCCAGGTACGGCAACAGGCCGTGGGCCGTGGTCGACACCCGCTTCTGCGCGGCGAAGGTCTACTACCGGTGGCTTCTGGAGCAGGGCGCGCCCGGGATGGACGAGCTGGAGCGCATAGTGGAGCTGGCGAACGACCGCGACCTGTGGATAAACGAGATGCCGGACAGCCGCCTGTGGCACGCCCTGATCACCCTGTGCGGGCCTTACAGCGTCTTCGCCAGGCTCGCGGGGAACCCGGACGCCGAGATGGCCCCGCACGAGCGGGCCGCGGCGGTGGACTTCGTCGACAGGCAGGAGAGGCGGTTCGCCGCGGCCGTGGAGAGGATAGGTCGCAGTCGCGACGACCTCGCGTTCGTGGAGCCGGGGGTGCTGGAGTTCGGCGACGTGTCGGACTTCGGCGGGCTGGTGCTCGACCGCATGGAGAACCCGCCCCTGCTGGTGGCGGTGGCCGCGAAGCGCTTCTCGGGCGACTGGGCGGTGTCCATGCGCAGCCGCAGCGAGATGGCCGGCAAGATCGTCGGCATGCTCCGCGACGGAAAGAGGATAAGGGGCGGGGGACACGACGACTCGGCCGCGCTATACTTCCCCTCGTCCTACTCGCCCGCGCAGATACGCGACACGATAGCCGCCGCGATGAGGAACATGAGGGACTCGGGCGCTCCCGCCGGGGTAACCCTGGGGGACCTGCTGGCGGCCGGGAAGGCGCGGAGGTAGGCGTCCGCCGTCCGCCGCGTGTGCTAGAATAGGCTTTGCCCGCTGAAAGCCGGGCGGTTGTCCTGCTGCGAAAAATCCATTCCGGAGGTCGACGCGCACATGCAGCTCTTCATTGAACAGCTTCTCAACGGGGCGGCGATGGGGGCGATCTACTCCCTCATCACGCTCGGGCTGGCCCTGGTGTACGGCGTGCTGCGCATCCTGCACGTCGCGCACGCCGGGGTCTACGCCGCCGGGGCCTACGCCGGGCTCTGGATCCACTCCGTCACCGGCAGCCTGCTCGCCGCGGTGGCGGGCTCGATGCTATTCTGCGCCATGCTCGGCGTGGTCATCGAGAGGTTCGTCTACACCCCCCTGCTCAAGTACCCGCCATTCGTCCCCCTGATCGGGAGCATCGCCGTCTTCCTGTCGCTGGAGGAGATTTTCCGCCTGGTATGGGGGCCCTACATCGTCACCTTCCCGGCGGAGCTGCCCTTCCCCGGCCTGACGGTCAAGGGGGTTGCGATAACGCCCTCCATAATCTCCATCTACGTCGTCAGCGCGGCTGTGCTGCTGTTGCTGTGGTTCATAGTGACCAGGACGGAGTTCGGCCTGGCCATCAGGGCGACGTCGCAGGACAGGGAGGTGGCGGGAGCGATGGGGATAAACGGCTCCCTCGCCGTCAGCATGACCTTCGCGCTCGGCTCGGCGGTGGCGGCGGTGGCCGGCATCCTGGTGGGGATATACTTCAACCAGGTTTACCCGACGATGGGGGCCGTGCCGGCCTACAAGTGCCTCGCCCTGATAGTGGTCGGAGGGCTGGGGTCGCTGCCGGGGGCGGTGCTGGCCTCGCTGCTGCTGGGGGTCGGCGAGACGCTGCTGATCGGTTACGCCAACATCCCGCTTCCCAGGGACTCGCTGGCTTTCATCGCGATGATAGCGGTGCTGCTGTGGAGGCCGGGCGGCCTCATGGGCGGCAGGTAGGGGGGCGCGGACGTGGGCGAGTACACGATAACTATCCTGAACTTCATAGCGATCCAGGCGATAGTGGCCAGCGGGCTGAACGTCATCGTCGGCTACGCGGGGCAGATCTCCCTGGGGCACGCGGCCTTCTTCGGCATAGGCGCATACGCCTCGGCGCTGCTCACTACCAAGGCGGGGCTGACCTTCTGGGCGGCGCTGCCCCTGGTCTTGCTGATCACCGCGGCCATAGGGATGGTCCTGGGGATGCCGAGCCTCAGGCTACGGGAGGACTTCCTGGCGGTGACGACGATAGGGATAAACTTCATAGTCGAGTCGGTCTTCCTGTACGTGCCCTTCTTCGGGGGGGCGCTGGGGATCGGCGGCATCCCGAGCGTCTATCTGTTCGGGACCAGGCTGAAGGGGGTCTACTTCCTGTACATGTGCCTGGCCTTCCTGGCCGCGACTCTGGCGATCTCCTGGCGGTTCACCAGGAGCTGGGCCGGGCTGGCCTGCTTCGCCCTCCGGGAGGAGGAGACCGCCGCCTCCAGCGCGGGGGTGTCGCCAGTGCGCTTCAAGCTGACCGCCTTCGTGATAGGCACCGCGATGGCCGGGCTGGGAGGGGCGCTCTACGCTCACCAGATGCGCTTCATCAGCGCGACGGACTTCGGCTTTCCGCTTTCGATCATGATGATGTCGATGGTGGTGCTGGGGGGGATAGGCACCCTGTGGGGGCCTGTGCTGGGCGCCCTGATACTCGGCACCCTGCCGGAGGTCTTCCGGCCGCTGGTGGACTACAGGATGCTGCTCAACGCGGCGGTGCTGCTGATGATGATACGCTTCCAGCCGGAGGGGCTGCTGGGCGAGGGGGGCCTCCTGAGGAGGATCCTGCCGGGGAGGGGGGGCGAGGGGCGTGGATGACGCGCTGCTCCGTCTTGAATCCGTGTCGAAGCACTTCGGAGGCCTGAAGGCGGTGGATTCGGTCTCGTTCACTATGAAACGGGGGGAGATACTCGGCCTTCTCGGGCCGAACGGCGCCGGTAAGACCACCTGCTTCAACCTGGTCTCCGGGGTCTACGCGCCAACCTCGGGGAGGATATTCTTCGAGGGCAGGTCCACCGGGGGGCTGCCGCCCCACAGGATGTCGGCGCTCGGGGTGGGTCGCACCTTCCAGGTGGTCAAGCCCTTCTCGTCCCTGTCCGTGCTGGCCAACGTGACCGCGGCGCTGGGGCTGAAGCGCTACGGCAGTGTGCTCTCCTCCTTCGCGCGCTTCGACACCCCGGAGGTGCGCTCGGAGGCCATGAGGCTGCTGGAGGAGGTCGGGATAGCAGACCTTGCGCACGTGAAGTCCGGCAAGCTGCCGCTTGGCAACCAGAGGCGGCTCGAGCTTGCGCGCGCCCTGGCTCTGAGGCCGCGACTGCTGCTGCTCGACGAGACATTCTCGGGGCTGCGCCACGAGGAGACGGAGATGCTGTCGAAGCTGGTGCGCGAGGTGAGGGACGGGGGCATATCCGTCCTGCTGATAGAGCACAACATGAAGGTGGCGATGGGACTGTCCGATCGGCTGGTGGTGCTGGACCACGGCAGGCTGCTCGCGGAGGGGAGCCCCCGGACGGTGCGCGCCGACCCTCGCGTGATAGAGGCCTATCTCGGAAGGGGGGACGCCTCCGATGCTTCTTGAGGTCAGGGATCTGTCGGTCTGCTACGGCGACATAAGGGCGGTCGACGGGATCTCGCTCCGCCTGGACGAGGGCGAGCTTGTCTCGGTCATAGGGGCCAACGGGGCGGGGAAGAGCTCGCTGTTGAACTGCGTGATGGGGGTGGTGCCGGGGCGCGGCGGGTCCATCCGCTACGCGGGAGCGGAGATATCCGGGCTGCCGTCGCACAGGCGCGCCGCGCTGGGGATTCGCTTCGTTCCGGAGAGGGCGCGGGTCTTCCCCCGCCTCACGGTGTACGAGAACATCCTGACCGGGGCCTATCGGTTGAAGGGAAAGATAGACCTGCCGGGCAAGCTGCGGATGCTCTACGAGCTCTTCCCGGTGCTCGAGGAGCGCAGGGACCAGCTCGCCTCCACCCTGTCGGGAGGGGAGCAGCAGATGCTGGCGATCTCGCGGGCGCTCGTCTCCGACCCGCGCCTGCTGCTGGTGGACGAGGTGTCGATGGGGCTTATGCCGGTGCTGGTGGACAGGGTGTTCGACGTGCTGAAGATGCTCAATCGCGAGCGCGGGCTGTCGATCCTGCTGGTGGAGCAGAACGCGCGCGCGTCGCTGGGCATATCGCAGCGCTCCTACGTCATAGAGACTGGAAGGATAACGCTCGAGGGGGCCTCGGGCGACCTTATGGAGGACCCGAAGGTCAGGGAGGCCTACCTGGGGCTTTGATTCCGCGCGTTTCCCCCGGCGCGGGCCGGGGAGAGGGCCGGGGCGGGGTTCCCGGCCGGTTAAATCTATCTCGGAGGTGGTATAGGAATGCGTGTTTCAAAGGTTGTGCTTCTGGCTCTGTGCGCTGCGCTTCTTCTATCCTCGGCGGCCCTGGCCGCGGACACGGTCAAGATCGGGCTGCTCGTGCCCCTGACGGGGCCGGCGGCGGCCGACGGGGCGAGCGCCCTGGCGTCCGTGCAGATAGCCCTCGACCAGGTCAACGCGGACGGCGGGGTGCTCGGCAAGCAGGTCGAGATGATCTACTACGACGACCGCGCCGACACCAAGGACGCGGTGGCCCTGGCCCACAAGCTGATCGAGCAGGACAAGATAGTGGCCTTCGTGGCGGGCTCCTACAGCCTGCCCACCCGCTCGGTCGCGCCGATCTTCCAGGAGGAGGAGATCCCCTTGGTGGCCGCCTACGCCATTCACCCCGACGTGACCAAGGCCGGCGACTACTGCTTCCGCAACGGCTTCCTCGGCTTCGTCGAGGGCAAGGCGGCGGGGTACGCGTCGCACAAGCTTCTGGGTGCCAGGAGGGTGGCCCTGCTCACCAGCGACAACGACTTCGGCACCACGCTGGTGACCGGCTTCAAGATGTACAAGGACAAGTACGCGCCCGACATGGAGATAGTCAGCGAACAGACCTACCCGATGTCCGAGACGGACTACAAG
>CAYWKH010000047.1:0-16605 GCA_964458805.1 uncultured Synergistaceae bacterium | reverse complement strand
GCCTGCCGGGCCCCCTCATCGGGCGCACCTCTCCGACCGAGAAGGGGGGGAAGTTGTAGTGAAGGATGAATCTCTTAGCGGGCTCGTCCTGCTTGAGACCGTCCAGGATCTGGTCATCGACCCCCATCATGCCGAGCGTCGTCACGACCAGGGCCTGGGTCTCGCCTCTCGTGAACAGGGCCGAGCCGTGCACCCTGGGCAGGACGCCCGTCTCGCAGGCGATCTTCCTCAGCTCGTCCATGCGACGCCCGTCCGCTCGAGTTCTCTCGTCGACTATCAGCGAGCGCATGGTACTCTTGACCATCTCGTCTATCACGCCGGACACGTAGTCCCCGGCGTCGGGATGCTCCCCCTCGAATCGCTCCAGAAGCCTGTTCCTGGCAGCGGAGATGGCGTCGCCGCGCGGCTTCTTCTCGTGTATCATCACCGCATCTCGGATCTCGGCCGAGAGGTTCTCCTCGGCCCACGAGTCTATGGCCGGGAAGGACGGGGGGGCGGGCAGCTCCAGCTTGGGACGCCCCACCGACTCCCTCATCTCGTTGAACAGGCCGACGATCTTCCTGATCTCGGTCTGGGCGAGCTCAAGGGCGTCCACCAGCAGATCCTCGGAGATCTCCTTAGACCCGCACTCGACCATTGTGACCCCGTCGAGGTGCCCGGCGACAAGAAGGTCCAGGGTTGACTCGGCCATCTGCTCCTCTGTCGGGTTGACCACGAACTCGTCCCCGACCCGGCCTATCCTGACCGCGCCCACGGGTCCGCCCCACGGTATGTCGGAGATGCTGAGCGCGGCGGAGGCGGCGTTGATGGCCAGCACGTTGGGCGGGTTGACCTGATCCACCGAGAGCACGGTTGAGACCACGTGCACGTCGTAGCGCATGGACTCGTCGAACAGCGACCTGATCGAGCGGTCTACCATCCTGCAGCTCAGTACCGCCGTCTCTGACGGGCGTCCCTCGCGTTTGATGAATCCGCCGGGGATCTTGCCGGCGGAGTAAAATCTCTCCTCGAAATCCACGAGCAGCGGAAAGAAATCGATCCCCGTGCGCGGTTTCTCCGTTATGCAGGCCGTCGTCAACACGGTCGTCTCTCCATGCGCCGCCACCACGGACCCGTTTGCCTGCTTCGCCACCTTGCCGGTGGAGAATTGCAGGGGCCGTCCCCCGATTTCGACAGAAAACGTCTTCTCCATTAAAAGCCTTCCTCCTCGATATTTATCTCTTCCTCTATGCGGAGTAAGAATACCATAATTGACCAAAAAATGAGCGAGGACTTTTCGTCCTCGCCCCTGGAACCGGTATTTTTTAGTGTCGCAGGCCCAATCTCTCGATGAGAGCCTTGTAGCGGTTGAAGTCCTTGTCCCTCAGGTAGCGCAGCAGCCTGCGGCGTTTGCCGACCATCTTCAACAGCCCCCTGCGAGAGTGGAAGTCCTTTGTGTGGATCTTGAGATGCTCGGTCAGCTCGCGTATGCGCTGGGTGAGCATAGCGACCTGTACCTCCGGCGAACCGGTATCCGTCGTATGAACCCTGTACTCCTCGATGATTCCCTGTTTCTTTTCTCCCTGCAGCATTTCGTTTCACCTCTTGTAAAAAATCCCGAAACTCAGAAGGGCGTCAACGCGCCAATCCGGGTAAGGGTCGTTGGGAATGTTACCATCTGGAGCGCAATAAAGCAAACGCCCCCGCTCGGGGGGCGTCCGATCCGTCCGCTATCTCATGACAGGGTCTTTCATCGCGGGGCTAGTTGCGAGCCCTAACCGACACGAAGAACGTCCTGGAGTCTCTCATCAGCAGCAGCACTACCGAGCCGCTCCTGGCGTCCACCCTGTCCAGATCCGCGAGGCCGGCGATCCTGACCCCGTTCATCTCCAGTATGACATCCTTCTCGCGAATGCCCGCCCTCTGGGCCATCGAGCCGTCCTCGACCGAGGTGATCATCACTCCCTCGTCGGTCTTGAGGTTGTTCTGCTTCCTTACTTCGTCCGAGAGGTCGCCGATCCTGATCCCAAGGTCCTTGAGGGCCTTCGGGCCGCCGTCTCCCGCGACGGGGCGCCCCTGGCTGCCCGGCATCTCGCCGAGGGTGGCGTCGACCTTGATCTTATTCTTCTGGCGCACGACGGTGAGGGCGACCTTGTCGCCCGCCATCATCTGGCGGATCTTCATCACGAACTCCTGGTGGTTCTTGACGCTGGAGCCGTCAACCTCCAGTATGACGTCCCCTCTCTTGAGCCCGGCCTTCTCGGCGGGGGAACCGGACATGACGTCGCTGACTATCGCGCCGTTCTCGCCCTCGACCCCGTAGGCCTCGGCGAACTCCTTGGTCAGCGACTGGATGGTGACCCCGAGCCAACCTCTTCTCACCTTGCCAAATTCAATGAGGTCGCTCATCACCTGCTTGGCCATGTTGACCGGGATAGCGAAGCCGATACCCTGCGCGTAGGGGACTATGGCCGTGTTTATCCCCACCACCTCGCCCCTGAGGTTCAGAAGGGGGCCGCCGCTGTTGCCCGGGTTGATCGCGGCGTCGGTCTGAAGGAAGCCGTCGAAGTTGACGTTCCCGTCGTGTACGCTCCTGTTCTTCGCCGAGATTACCCCTACAGTCACGGTGTGCTCCAGCCCGAACGGGTTGCCTATCGCCACAACCCACTCTCCGACCTCGGTCTTGTCCGAGTCGGCGAGCTTGAGGAAGGGGAGGTCCTTGCCCTCGACCTTGACCACGGCCAGGTCGAACGTCGGGTCCTTGCCAAGCACCTTCGCGTCGAACTTCCTGCCGTCCGAGAAGGTCACGGTTATCTTGTCCGCCCCGTCCACAACGTGATTGTTGGTCAGGATGTGGCCGTCCTTCGACACGATGAACCCCGAGCCCCTGCCCTGCATCGGTATGGTCCTGGAGAAGCGCTTGAACTCCTCTCCGAAGAACTGCCGGAAGACAGGGTCGTCGCCGAACGGGCTAATCGAGCGTGTGACGAGGGTCTCCACGTCGACGTTCACCACCGCGGGGGAGAGCTCGCGGGCGATCTTGGCCACCGGGTTGTCGGTGAAGGGGTCCTGGGCGTACGCCGCCCCGGCCAGGGCCGACGGCAGCAAAAACACGACTGCGGCCAGGAGCGCAAACAGGGAAACCCTGTACAGCGCGGTTGATCTCTTGTTACTCATTATGGGTCACCTCCGAATCAAGATGCCACTATTTTATGCCCATAGCGCCGATAAACATCGTTTTTTTTACCGAATGGTTAATACGCATTTCTAAGAATTCCGCGCCCTGTCCGTACTCCTGTAATAAGACCACGCAAGCCATAACAGGCCGTACAGGAGCACCGCAGGAAGTATGAGGCGATTCGCCTGCATCCCCGCTCGGTAGTAATCGTCGCGGAATGGGTCCGCTACGAGCCGGAGGATGGAGTACAGCGCCGCGAAGAGCGGGCAGAGTACGGCTCCTTTGA
This sequence comes from uncultured Synergistaceae bacterium, assembly GCA_964458805.1. GTDB lineage: Bacteria > Synergistota > Synergistia > Synergistales > Aminobacteriaceae > JAAYLU01. The sequence goes on along the minus strand of CAYWKH010000047.1, from coordinate 13,162 downwards.
TACTCCTGGCGCTCCCGGAGCCGATGCGGCGCGACTCCACCCACTGGAGGACGGCCGCTATCATCAGGGCCCCGAACGAGTAGTAAAGCTGGGTGGGATGCCGCGTGAGGGAGAACGGGTCGCTAGCCAGGCGCACAGCCCACGGGACTGACGTCTCGACCCCGTAGCAGCAACCGTTCATGAAACAGCCCCATCTTCCGATGGACACTGTCAGAGCCGCGGGCAACGAGGCCGCGTCGGCCACCTTCCAGTACGGGACATGCAATATTCGCGCCGCCGCCAGCGAGAAGAGGCCGGCCCCGAGGAACGCGGGCACCGCCGACAACCCCCCCTCCCAGATCCTGAGAAGCCGAACCGGGTCGGCCATGAAGTAATCCCACGAGTCGTAGACGCTGCCTGCGCGTGCTCCCAGCAGCATTCCGAGGAAGGCCCACATTATTATCCTTCGGGCGTCGTCGTCGGCGATGCCGTAGTACATGGTCATGCGCCTGCGCGAGAATATCACCGCCATGCACAAAGCGCCGGTCCACAGCAGGTAGTAGCTCTGGACCGGCGCGTCGCCTATGTAAAAGAGAACCGGGTGCATCAGTAGTCCCTTCGGTGAGTTCGGGGGTATACCACTACCTTCCTGGAGGGGGGGTCGCCCATCGACCTGGTCTCCACGTCCCTGCTGTCCTTGAGGGTCAGGTGCACGATCCTTCTCTCCCAGCTTGTCATGGGCTCCATGTGCACCGGCCTCCCCCTGTCAGAGCACTTCCTGGCCGCGGCCAGGGCCATGCGCTGCAGGCTCTGCTCCCGCCTCTCTCTGTAGCCGTCGCTGTCGAGCACTATGCGGCGTCCCTCGTCGGCGCCCCTCGCGACGAGGTTGAGGAGGTACTCCATAGCCTTGAGGGTCTCCCCGTACTTCCCGATGACGATGCCGGCATCGAGGCCCGACAGGTTCATCCCCTCGCCGTCGACTATCTCGGAGTCCACGTTTAGATCCATGTGTCCAAGGATGCTGTTCAGGATGTCCCTGCCCCTCAGCAGGTAGAGCGGAGCGGAGGGGCGGGCCTCGACCTTCAGCCTCTTCCCCAGCAGACCAAAGAAGGCCTTGCCCTCCTCGATCACCGTAAGGGTTATATCGTCCGGGTCCAGGTTCCACGCGGCGGCCGCGTTTTTCCTTGCCTCCTCCGCCGAGGATACATCCAGGACAAGAATATCGTCGTTCATGAAAACCCTCCCTTTCTCTCGGAGGTCCACTTGTTAAAGACCTCGCCCGCCCCGTCCCGCCGGCTCGGACACGTTATGCGCGCCGGCCGAAGTGCGGCGATGCCGGGGGTCGACGGGACGACGCCTGTTCAATCTCCGCTTCTCGTCGGCTTGTCCTTGAGCAGGGTCGGCTTTTTCTGCATCTCGGCCTTGGTCCTCCTGGCGGTGCTCAGCTGCTGAACGACGCCGAGCAGGGAGGACACGCCCCAGTATAGAAGGACTCCGCCGGGCAGGCTGAGGCAGATGAAGGTAAGGAAGAGCGGCATGAACCAGTTCATCATGGCCATCTGGGGGTTGCCGCTCGACGTGAGCTGCTGCTGGTACCAGGTGAGGAATCCTATGCCGAGCAGCAGCAGCAGGTTGGGCAGGTAGACCGACACGTTCACGAGGGCGAACGGGTTTGCCATTATCCCGTACATGACGGTGATTATCCCTAGCTGCTCCGTGGGTACCGCCAGCTTCAGGGCCTCCGCGAGCGTGGTCAGCACCGAGCCGTCGAGCTGTATCCACAGGAAGGACACCCCTGAGAAGTCGTAGTTGGTAAGCACGCGATACAGCAGGATGAAGACCGGAAGCTGAACCAGGAGCGGCAGGCACCCCGCGGCGGGGTTGACCTTGTTCTCCTTGTAGAGCGTCATCATCTCGCGGTTGAGGGTCTCCTTGTCGTCCTTGAACTTCTCCTGCAGCATCTTGATGCGGGGCTGCAGCTTCTGCATCTTCTGCATGCTGTCCATCTGCTTCTTGGTGAGCGGGTGAAGCAGCAGCCTGACGATCAGGGTAAGCGCTATGATGGCCAACCCCCATGACCCGGTGAAGCCGTGGACGAACTCCATCAGCTTCATCATGAGGTCCCCGCCCATCTTCCAAATTGAACCCACTATCGATCACCGTCCTCGTACGAATAAGCTCCGTGACCCCTGTCCGGCACCGGCGGTACGGGATCATAGCCTCCGGGGTGCCACGGAGCACACTTGCAAAGTCTTATAATAGTCAACCAGGTTCCCTTGAGAAAGCCGTGAGCGGTCAGCGCGTCGATTGCATACTGCGAGCACGTTGGGTAGAACCTGCAATTATCGCCAAGCATCGGGGAGATCAAGACCTGGTAGATCCTGGCGAGCTTTGTTCCGATCCAGGCTGCCGCGGTCATCTCTCGTCCGCACCCGGCGAACGACCCTCCCAATCCGGGCCGGGCCACCCTGGCTCCATCAGGCCCGCTCCCTCCAGGAGCGATGCCGTCTCCGCGTAGATCTCCTTCGCTCCGGCTCTCATGCCGGCGCGGCTCAGCCCGGCCACTATCCACACGTCGCGGCGTATCCAAGGCAACAGTCTGCGGAAACTCTCCCTCAGGACCCTGCGCCCCCTGTTCCTGTCGTGGGATTTCCCCTGCCTCTTTCCGACGGCCATGCCTACCCTGGGGACTCCCTCCGCGCCCTTCACAAACAGCAACCGCACCAGTTCGCCTCGAAGCCGACCACCGGTGCGGAAGACAACGTCGAACTCCCACCCTCTTTTGAGGCGAGAAGACCGAGGGAAGAAAAATCTCAAAGGCTACACTGCCAGTCTAGCGCGGCCCTTTCTCCTGCGGTTTCGGAGAATCCGGCGGCCCGACGGGGAACTTGAACGGGCGAGAAAGCCCATCTTCCTTTTCCTCGGCCTGTTATGGGGCTGAAACGTCTGCTTCAACGGCGACACCTCCTGACGACAATAGAAAACCGACCGTGACCGGCGGTATTTTTTCAGCCTTGATACTATATCACACACCAAGTCGCCCGGCAACAGGTCGGTCTGCACCGATGGCGCGGGTTTCAACGGCTTGAAGGGAGCGCGGCTAAGTACGTTATCAGGCGGAGACCACGAGCCTGCGGTACTTCACCTTCGGCAGGGCCGAGGGAATCTTCCAGTCCGGCCTGCTGAGCACCCTTCCATCCAGGATCGCCACCCTGCCCCGGTCGCTTCGGCTTCTTATCAGCCTCCCGGCGGCCTGTCTCAGGAGCATCTTCGCCTCCGGGAGGGTGGAACGCGCGAACGCCCCTCCCCCCTCCAGCGCGTTGCGCGCCTGGACTAGAGGGTCGCCCGGGTGGGCAAAGGGGATTCGGTCAATTATCACCTGGGTGAGCCCGTCGCCAGGTACATCCACGCCCTCGCGAAATGACGACGCTCCTACCAGCACCGACGAGGGGTCGCTTCTGAACGCCTCCAGCAGCTCGCTCCTGGGCCCCTCCCCCTGGACCAGCACCCTGTAGCCCCTGGGCTTGGACTTGAGGGTTGCGGCTACCTTCGCCAGGAGCCTGTGCGACGCGAGCAGGACCAGTGTGCTGCCGCCGTTCTTCTCCACCAGCTTCTCCACCACTCTGCAGATGGTGCCGTCGTAGTTGGGGTTCATCACGTCGAGCCCGATATCGACCACCACTATCTCCATCTGGTGCCCGAGGTCGAACGGAGACCCGCATACGAACAGGCGGTCGGGGCGGATGCCCGTCTCCCTCTCCCAGTAGTCGAGCCTTCCATCTATCGTGAGTGTGGCGGAGATGAACACGGACCTGTCAGCCGGGCATGAGTGAATGGCCGAGCCCAGCTCCGAGCCGGGTGAAACAGGCGCGCTGAACAGGGTCCGCACCCCCTTCCAGTACGCCCAGGACGGGTAGTCGGAGACCTCGGCGCACCAGGCCAGGCTCCTCCTGATCCTGCCGCACTCCTCCACCCAGGCTGAGATCCCGCCGTCCTCCCCGGACTCGAAGGTCTCGTCTCCGGAAGAGAGGGGTTCGAGGAGGTCCTGGAGGTCCTTGAGCTTTTCGCACAGGGTCCTCTGCCTCTGGAGCAGGTCGTCGTTTTTGGCGGTTATGTTCTCCTTTCCGCCGGGCAGGAGGATGTCGAGCTGTTCGAAGAAGCGCGCGGACTCATCCCTCAGCTCGCTCGAAAGGATCATGGCCGCGCCCTGCCCGCCCGATCTCTGGAGCTCCGCGACGGCGTCCGCGAAGGGCCTGGAGCGCAGCAGCCTTACCAGGTCCTCGTCGGAGACGGAGACCGTCATCGACGAGCGCGCGGCTTCGCTCAGCCTGTGAGCCTCGTCGCAGATCAGCATGTCGTAGGGCACCGGGAATGGCTTGCCGGCCGCCATGATGTATGAGAAGTAGAGGTGGTAGTTTGCAACAACGATGCGCCAGCCCCTCGCCTCCCTGAGGGCGCGCTGGACGAAGCACTCCCCGCGCATAGGGCACCTGAACCCCCTGCAGGAGCGGGAAGAGGCAGCGATAGCGGCTAGCGCTGGGGAGTCCTGGGGCAGGGAGAGCTCGGACAGGTCCCCCGTGGCGGTCCTCTTGAGCCACTCCTCGATCAACCTGGATGACCGCCCCCCGTCGCGGTGAGACAGGTATCCCTGGCGTCCCTCGTCCCCCTCCGAGGCCTCCTCGGCCCTGGACAGGCACGCGTAGTTGCCCTTCCCCTTCAGCAGCCCGAAGGGGAGGTCCAGCCCCAGCAGCTCGTTCAGTCGAGGGAGGTCCTTCATTATGAGCTGTTCCTGCAGAGGTATGCTTGCCGTCAGGAACAGCACCGTCTCGCCCGAGGCAGATGCCCGCAGCATCGCCGGGGCCAGCAGGGCGAAGGTCTTTCCCACGCCGGGCGGCGCCTCCGCGGCCAGCGTGTACCCCCCCTCGGAGGCCAGCGCGCCGGCGACAGATTGAGCCAGCTTCAACTGCTCCTCCCTGTGCTCGAACGCCGGAAAGCCCTTCATCATGATGCCCTCCGGGCCAAATATCTCCTCCATGGACGGAATCCCCATGATCTACCCTCTTTCAAAGCCAGAATGAATAATCCATCGACCCGGGCAGCTCCGCCCTTCACGCGATCTCTCGCCTCGCCCGGCGAATATCCGCCGTTTCTCTTGCAAATATATCAGAAACCGTGCTAGAATGGCACGGTTGTGCCGGGAGGAGGTGAGTTACATGCCGAACAAAAAGTCAGCGATCAAAAGAATGAAGACGAGCGAGAGAAACAGGCTTTACAACCGTTTCTGGAAGACTCGTTGTAAGAATGCCGTGAAGAAGGTCCTCGCGGCCGTAGAGGGCGGAGACGAGGCTCTCGCGCTGACGCAGCTTGCCATAGCGCAGAGCGTCATCGACAAGGCGGTCGTCAAGGGTGTCATGCACGGCAATACAGCCGCACGCAGGAAGTCCATGATCACCAACAGGGTCAAGAGGCTCTCCGGGGAGAATCAACCCGCCTGATACGCCGAACTCGCCACTTGCCGTAAAAAACAGGGAGCTGGACGTCGGGAACCGCGCCGTTCAGCTTATTTTTTTGCCCCGGTGCCTGCCATGCACCGCATTACCAGAGTCTCGAACCCAGGCCAACCTTCGGCATAGGAGGTCTTCTCCCCCCACGACAGGACGAGCAGGCCGAGCGCCAGATCCGACAGCGCCTCTGGCCGGTAGTTCCGCAACGCCTCCCTCGCCATCTTAAGGGCGTAGTCCTTTACCTCGAGGGCGACCATCACCCTCTCGGCCTCGGCCTGCGGGAACACGCCGAGGTAGACGGCCGGCCTGATCCTGTTGTACAGGGCTGTCAGCAGGGGGAGCACGCTCGGCTCTCCCTTGAGGCGCTCGAGCACGGCCAATACCTCAGCGGCGCGCGCCTGGCAGAAGGAGTCGAGGAACTTGAGCACAAGGTTCCTGCCCTCGTCGTAGGAGAGCCTCCTGACCATATCCGCATCCACGCGGGCGCCGTCGGCGTAGATGCCCAGGCTCGCGAGCTCGGCTCGCACCTCCTCGGGATCCTCGGTCAGCTCCACCAGCAGCGCGGCCGCCTCGTCCGCAAGAGAGATGCCCTGCTTCGCCGCCAATCCGAGCAGCCACCTCTTCCTCTGGGAGGACCAGTAGGGGACCGACTCGGCCTTCAGCATCGGAATCTTCTTTCGTGCCTCGGGAGGGAACGCCTTGCCGGGGTCCTTCTCGTATACCAGGAGCACTGCTTCCGGGGCACCCTCGTCCTCGAGGTACGCAACCATCTCCGCCGGGAAGGGGCCCAGCAGCTCAGCGGACTCGACCACCGTGACTCTCCTGCTTGCGAACAGCCCCATGGCGCTGCCTGCGGCGATTATCTCCCGCCACTCGCCCCCCTCGCGCGTCCCGGCGTGCTCCCTCCCCGTAATTTTCAGGGCCTCCAGCTCCTCGGCCAGAATCCGTCTGCCGGAGGCCCCTCCTGAAGCGATGATCCTAAGATGAGGCACTAATCCCTCACCACTATGTTGACAAGCTTGTCCGGCACCACTATCACGCGCTCGGGCCGCGCCCCGTCGAGGCGGCGGATTATCGAGGGAAGGGCGAGCACCCTCCCCTGGAGCTCCTCTTTCGAGAGTCCAGCCGGCAGCTCTACCCTCTCGCGCAGCTTGCCGTCCATCTGGACCACCACCGTGACCGAATCCGCCTCGAGGGCGGCGGGCTCCGCCTCGGGCCATGGCGACATCGCCAGGGCGTCGGCGTGGCCGGTCAGCGACCACAGCTCCTCCGTTATATGGGGACAGAAGGGGTTCAGACAGGCCAGCAGGACCTCCACTCCCTCCCTGAAGAGCGACCTCTCCGTCTCTCCCTCCGGGTGAAAGGCCTGGAGCGCGTTCAGCAGCTCCATCAGTCGGGCCACCGCGGTGTTGAACTGCTTCTCGCCGGAGATATCCTGTGTCACGGACTGGATTGTGACGTGGATCTTCCTCTTCATGTCGCGCAGGCGACGATCCGCCAGCCCCTCCATCGGGATCGAGGGACCCCTCTGCGCAAGCAGCGGCAGGTTCTCCTCAACCAGCCTCCACACGCGGTTGAGAAAGCGATGCGCCCCCTCCACCCCGTGCTCGCTCCAGTCGAGGTCGTTGGCCGGCGGGGCGGCGAACAGTATGAACAGCCTCGCGGTATCGGCGCCGTAGACCTTGATGATCTCGTTGGGGTCGACCACGTTGCCGAGCGACTTGGACATCTTCGCCCCGTCCTTGATCACCATCCCCTGGGTCAGGAGGTTGGTGAAGGGCTCGCGCGCCCGCGAGAGCCCCAGGTCCGCGAAGAACTTGGTGAAGAAGCGCGCGTATATCAGGTGGAGACAGGCGTGCTCGATGCCGCCGATGTACTGGTCCACCGGCATCCAGTAGTTGGCCTCCTCCGCATTGAACGCCACCGTGTCGTCGTGGGACGAGCAGTAGCGGAAGAAGTACCATGACGAACAGATAAAGGTATCCATAGTGTCCGCCTCTCGGTGCCCCGGCTTGCCGCACCTCGGGCACGGGACGGAGAGCCATTGCTGATCGTCGGCCAGGGGGGATCTGCCGTCCTCCCTGAACTGCACGTCCACTGGAAGCAGCACCGGCAGCTCCTCCTCCGGCACCGGGACGATTCCGCAGTCGTCGCAGTAGACGACCGGAATGGGCGCACCCCAGTAGCGCTGTCGGGATATCAGCCAGTCGCGGAGGCGGAAGTTCACCTCGCGCTTGCAGTAGCCCTTCTCGACGCCCCAGTCTATCATGGCTGGTATCGCCTCTACGGTGGGCAGGCCGTCGAACTCCCCGGAGTTGCACGTCACTCCGTCGTCCTCGAATGCGCTCTTCATCTCATCCGCGCACAGAGCAGCGTCTTTCGGCTGTATCACGACCTTTATCGGGATGCCGTACTCCCTGGCGAACTCGAAGTCCCTCTGGTCGTGCGCCGGTACTCCCATTATGGCCCCGGTGCCGTAGTCCATAAGGATGTAGTTCGCAATCAGGATCGGGACCTCCTCGCCTGTGACCGGGTTGACAGCGCTGAACCCGGTAAACAGACCCTCCTTCTCCCCGCCGACCGCAGTCCTCTCTATCGAGCTCTGGGCGGCGCACTTTCGAACAAAAGCGCGTATATCCGCGGACTTGGGGGATGTCTCGCACATCCTCTCGACGAAAGGGTGCTCCGGCGCCAGCGCCAGGAAGGTTACCCCGAAGATCGTGTCGAAGCGGGTTGTGAAGGTCTCGATGACTGTACCGGTCGTCCTCTCCGTGAAGGAGAGCCGCGCACCCTCGGACCGGCCTATCCAGTTGCGCTGCATCGTCTTGACCCTCTCGGGCCATCCTGGCAGGCTGTCCAGATCGTCTAGAAGCTCCTGAGCGTAGTCGGTTATGCGGAGAAACCACTGCTCCAGGCTGCGCTTCGTTACAAGCGAGTCGCATCTCCAGCAGCGCCCGTCGTTTATCACCTGCTCATTGGCCAGAACCGTGCCGCAGCTTTCGCACCAGTTCACAGGCGCATTCTTCCTATAGGCCAGCCCCTTCTTAAGGAACTGGAGGAAGATCCACTGGGTCCACCTGTAGTAGTCCGGGTTGCAAGTCTCGATCCTGCGCCGCCAGTCGTAGCTGCACCCCATGCGCTTGAGCTGCTCGGTCATGTACTCGATGTTGTCCCAGGTCCACTTGTGCGCCGGGGTCTTGCTCTTTATGGCGGCGTTCTCGGCAGGCATGCCGAAGGCGTCGAAGCCGATCGGGTGAAGGACGTTCAGGCCGCGCTTCCACAGAAAACGCGTCAGCATGTCGCCTATCGAGTAGTTCCTGAGGTGCCCCATGTGAAGCGCGCCGCTCGGGTACGGGAACATCTCCAGGCAGTAGAACTTCTCGCGCCCGGGGTCTGCGTCGGCATTGAACGTGCCCTCGCCCTCCCACTTCTCCTGCCATTTCAACTCTATGGATCGAAAATCGTAGCCCATATGCCTTCCTCCTCAAATCCTGTCGCTCAACTGTTAACCGTCTTTCTTCTCCCGACCGAAGTACATGTCCATGAAGGGCTTTATCAGGTCTATCGGAAGCGGGAAAATGGTGGTGGTGGCCTTCTCACCTACGCTGACCTCGCGCATGGTCTGCAGGTAGCGAAGCTGCAGGGTTATCGGCGACGTCTCCATCTGGAGCGCTGCCTCGCTGAGCTTCTGCGCCGCCTGCAGCTCTCCCTCCGCGTTGATGATCTTGGCGCGCCGCTCGCGCTCCGCCTCCGCCTGCTTGGCCATCGCGCGCTTCATGCTCTCGGGCAGCTCCAGCTCCTTCAGCTCGACCGCGCTGACCTTTATCCCCCACGAGTCGGTCCGCTCGTCGATGATCTTCTGAAGCTCGTTGTTTATCTTCTCCCTCGACGAAAGCACCTCGTCGAGGTCGACCGACCCGATGACCGACCGCAGGGTGGTCTGGGACAGAAGGCTAGTGGCCAGTACGTAGTTCTCCACCTCCACCACCGAGTACGACGGATCCATGACCCTGAAGTATACCACCGCGTTGACCTTGATCGGCACGTTGTCCCTGGTTATGACTTCCTGGACCGGCACGTCGAGGGTAACAACGCGCATATCCACCCTGACGACCCTGTCTATGACGGGTATCACCAGCACCATCCCGGGCCCCTTGGCTCCCACCAGCCGCCCTAGGCGGAAGACCACCAGCCGCTGGTACTCGGGTATGACCTTGATGGCCGACGAAAGGAAGAAGATGAGGATCAGGATGAATCCAAACGACGTCCCCAGGCTTAACAGCATATCCAAGATATCGAACATGACTACCCCTCCTTTACAGATGAATCGCCGACGGGCGTCGATTCCACGGTATCCTCGCGGACGACCAGCGTGAAACCGTCCATCTCGGACACCAAGACCTCCGCTCCCTTAAAGAAACGCGCCCCTCCGACTCCCCTCGCCCTCCAGATCTCGCCGTGGCACCTGACCATCCCCTCGGGGTCGAGATCCTCCACGACAACGGCCTTCCTTCCCGTCATCCCCTCCGCACCGGAGACCGGCCTCCTGGAGTGCGAACGGAGGACGAGAAACAGGGCCCCGATGAAGAAGAGCCCGAAGGCCAGGCTCATGCCGCCTATCACGTTCATGGACACGTTCAACAGCTCCCCTCCGGGCGCCCTGAAGAGAATGAGGCCGCCCGTGACCAGGGATGCCAGGCCGAACAGGCTGAGCACCCCTATGCCTCCGACCACCAGGTCGAGGACGAGCACCACTATGCCTGCCACCAGAAGAACGACCCCGGCCCAGTTGAACGGGAGCATTCTCAGGCCGAAGGCCCCCAGCAGCACCATGACCGCCCCGGACGTCCCGAGCACGAATCCTCCCGGAGTCAGGACCTCCAGCACGATCATCAGTATGCCGGCGGACAGCAGCATGTACGCTATATCCGGGCTCGAGATGAACTGAAGAGTCCTCTCGCGCGCGGACATATTTATCTCCACGATGACCGACGGGTCGAAGAGGAGCTCCCTCTCCTCACCCCCGACCACGACCCTCCTGCCGAGGATGCCCGTCAGCAGCGAATCCATATCGGGCGCCGACAGGTCCACCAGCCCTCCCGCGAGGGCCTCCTCCGAGGTAAGCGAGACACTCTCGGTGACCATGCGCTCGGCGAGGTCGGGGTTGCGCCTCCTGAGCTGGGCGAGCGACCTCATGTGAGCAGCCAGATCGTTGGTTATCTTTCTTTTCATGTCCCTGTCCGGCGCATCCTGGCCGGAGGCCATGACCGGCTGCGCGGCGCCGACGTTGGTGCCGGGGGCCATGGCCGCCACGTGCGCGGCCTGCAGTATGAAGGCCCCCGCCGAGGCCGCCCTGGACCCCTGGGGAGAGACCCACACGACCACGGGCACCGGAGAGTCCAGGATGGCGGCCGTCATGGCCCTCATCGAACTGACCAGGCCACCCGGGGTGTCCATGCGGAATACCACCAAGCCGGCACCCTCGCCGGACGCACGGGACAGGACTCCCTCGGCGAAGACCTCCATGGAGACCCCCACCGTCCCCTCCAGCCTGGCGGCCAGGACTACTCCGCCATCCGCCTCGCACACCGGCACGGCCAGCAGGGTAAGCGACAGCGCGATGAGAATTATTGCGCTAATCTTACCAAACCTTGTCATTTTATCACCGCCTTAAGGGCGTCCTTCAGTGTCAAGACCCCTGTTACCTCGAGCGGCGCAGCGCCTCGCAGGGCCCTCTCGCGGGAGCTGACGACGGCCCGCTTGAACCCCAGCCGCGCCGCCTCCTGCAACCGTCGTTCGAGCCTCACCACGGGGCGCACCTCGCCGGCCAAGCCCACCTCGCCCAGCAGTATGCAGTCTGCCGGGACAGGGGCATCGCGCACCGCCGATGCCAGCGCCGCGCAGAGGGCCAGGTCCGCGGCCGGCTCCCTTAGGAGAAGCCCGCCCGCTACGTTCACGTAAATGTCGAACAGGGAGCATCCGACGCCGCATCTCTTCTCGAGCACCGCGGAGAGGAGCTGAATCTTGTTCACGTCCACCCCCCTGCCGGTGCGCTTTGGGTAGGGGAAGGCGGTCGCCGCGGCGAGCGACTGGATCTCCGCGATCAACGGGAGGCTGCCCTCGACCGCGACCGTCATGGCCACCCCCGGCACGGTCTCGGAGGCCCTGTTCCAGTATAAACCGCTGACGTCCCGCACCGGGGCCAGCCCCGAGTCCGTCATCTCGAAGACGCCGAGCTCGTCGGTGCTGCCGTAACGGTTCTTGCCCGCGCGGAGCATCCTGTAGGGGGAGTAGTCCTCGCCGGAGAAGGTGAGTACCGCGTCTACCATGTGCTCGAGAAGCATGGGGCCCGCGATCCTACCCTCCTTGGTTATGTGCCCCACGAGGACCGCCGGAATTCCCCTCTCCTTGGCCGAGGATATGCACGCCTGGGCCACGGCCCTGACCTGGGCCGGGCTGCCCGGCCACCCCCCCTCGCCGTGCACGCTCATGGCCTGAACGCTGTCCACCACCAGGAATCTCATCCCGGGCAGAGTCTCGAGCGCGGAGACTATATCGCCGGTGCACGCCAGGTGCAGCCCGTCGAGGCGAGTCCCTAGGCGCTTGGCCCTGAGCGCTATCTGCGACTCGGACTCCTCCCCGGACAGGTAGAGCACCGGTCCGATAATCTCCGCCATCCTGCCGCACGTCTGCAGCAGGAGGGTCGACTTGCCGATCCCCGGCTGCCCGCCGAGCAGGTATACACCCCCAGGCACGAAGCCTCCGCCAAGCACTCGGTCGAAGTCGTCGAACCCGGAGGAGATCCGCGAAGGGGGCAGAGCCTCGGACGCCATGACGCAACGCGCGACCTGGCGGCTCGCCTCCACGCCGGGCGTCGCGCCCTTCTCCATAGTGCCCCACTCCCCGCACGACGGGCATCTCCCCGCCCAGGAGGCGGAGGATGCGCCGCAGACGGAGCAGAAGTACCTGGCTGCCGCCAGCTTCGCCATTTCATCTCACCCCGCGTCCAGTTTATATCCCAGCTACTGTCCTGTCGAGGGGGGCGTCAGGGCGACCAGATCCAGGGGTTGAGGACGCTCCTGCCCTCCATCCCCCCCAGTGCCATCCTCACCTCGTCGAAGGATGGGGCGGCCAGGCGCATCACCGTGCAGCGGTCCCTCGAGATCTCGGACAGCCTGTGGGCATCGGACGAGCGGACGAACACCCGGTCCGGGTATCGCTCCCTCCAGTCCGCGAACGCCGAGTGCGACACGGCGGGCGACAGCTCGAGGGCGTTGCACGGGAAGTCGTCGGGCACCCTCCCGAGCACCGACTCGTAGGAGAAGGACGGCCTGTCAAGGTGCGCCGGTATCACGACGGCCCCCATGCGCCAAGCCTCCGAGGCAACCTCGTCCACCGAGTAGCCGACCCCCTGGACGAGCAGGGTATCGCGCTCCTCCACTATGTTGTTAACCCGGTCGATTACGAGCTGGTAGCCGAAGATCGCCGGGTCGTTCTCCCGGTCGGGCAACGACAGCCACAGCCACTTCCTGTACTCACCGGCGCTCTCTTCGTCGGGGAATACCACCACCACGTGGATGTCCTCGGCCGTCTGGATCTCCATGCCGGTCAACACCACCGGATCGCCCCCCGCGGCTCCGCGGATCGCCGGTGCGTTGGCTATATCGTTGTGATCGGTC
>CAYWKH010000046.1:0-16641 GCA_964458805.1 uncultured Synergistaceae bacterium | reverse complement strand
GACCGCTCCCCGGTCAAGATGGAGCTCGACTCCAAGTTCACGGTCCGCGCCTGGTGAGTGCGAAATGCTTGGCTTACTTGCATTGTTGCTCGGTAAACGCAGGCAAAAAACAAAAAGGAGGTTGTGATACTGATGGGATTCTTCTTGAAGAGGACGAGCGCAGCGTTGGCGCTACTGCTTATGGCCTTGACTTGGTCCGGCGTTGCGTTGGCGCAGGACACGGGCGTCTTCGAACCTGTTGCGGGAAAGGTGGGAGACGGGCCCTTCGAATTCGATTTCGACGATGGGGTCAAGGTTGTGTTCAACGAGCTTAAAGAGGGGGGTTATAGCAACTATTATATTAATGTCATATTTACAGTCACTTCACCAGAGGACATGGTATTCAAGATATCCAAGGCTAACTGCATCGCCTACGACAATAGAGGTAACGAATACAACTACGAAGATCTATGGATTGGGAACAAAGACAAGTCGGAGAGGCTCATCATAGGGGGAGTCCCTACACGCTTTGGTTTCTGGTTCAAAAAGGGAAGCCACGAGCTCGCCGACATCTACTCTCGCGTCGACGTAAACATACTGGACAAGGTCGTCACGCTGCGCAACGTGCCGAGCACGAAGTAGGGGTTTGACTATTACTCAAAGACAGGAAAGGGTGGGCATAATGAGAAACAGGCTTTATGTACTGATGATAACTGTTCTTCTGTCTGCGTGCCTAACGGGCGTGGCGTACGCTGAACTCTCGGTCGACGACTTCCTTCCCCCCGTGCAGGCGCAGTCCCCCGAGGAGGCCGCCGAGCTTCTCCAGGTGAAGGCGCCCGACAAGGTCGAGGTCGTGCAGGAGTCAGAGGACGGGGCGGTCGTCAGGGCGGAGTCAGCACAGGACGCCTTCAACACGGTCGTCGACCAGAAGAAGGTCGGCTGCGTACGGGCGCAGTTCGGAAGCGGTTTCGGCTGGGTGGCCACCGGGATGGGGACCTACGAGCGCATGGAGGACGTCGTCGCGTCGAGGATCTCGAAGCGCAACGCCTACGTGGCCGCCTACATGATGGCGAAGAAGGAGCTGGCTCAGGCCCTTGGGAATCTCTCTGTCCGGGGAAAGACCGAGGTGCGCGACCAGATGCTGCTGGTCAGCAAGGCCGACGACTCGCTGAAGGCCATCGAGAGCGACTCCGCCGAGACTTTGGAGCAGGTGGTGCAGAAGTTCTTGAAGGGCTTCGTCCTCTACTCCGTGCTGGACGACGAGGAGACGTCGTCTGTTTTCGTGTCCATCGTCTCCACGCCGAAGACCCGCGGGCGCTTCAACCGAGTCGACCCGGACAGCCTCGACGCGGCGTCGGTGCGCGAGGGGCTTGCTCAGATCTTTGCCGAACTCGGCAACAGCCTGATCCCCCCGGTCGGAGGCAAGCTGCTCAGCGTGCCGGCCACGGGCGAGATTGCGTTCGTCGGCTTCGGCAGCTCGGTGGTGAGGATGGACGAGAATCCGGCGCTCAACGCCAGGCTCGTCCTGCAGGCGGAGCGGGCTGCGGACATGCGCGCGGCGGACGCTCTCTGCGGGGTGATAATTGGCGATTCGACTGGATGGCGCGGCAAGCTGGACGAGCGCACATCCTCGATGCTGGCGGATTTCGAGGTGGCGCAAAAGGACGACCCGATCAGCTTCACTCTTGATGGGCGCGCCTTCACCGAGTTGCAGGAGAGGAGGACCTCCTTCATCAACACGCTTAAAGAGTCGCAGCAGTACGAGAGTGTGCGGCAGGGCATTCTTCCTCCTGGGGTGATCCGCAGGGTCTGGACGGACGATAAGAGCGGCTTCTCCTACGCGGTGGCGGTGTACCTCCCCTCGGCGACTGCGGAGGCGAAGAAGGACAGCGCGGAGATGGACGAGGCCGATCTGTTGCTGCCCGCCCCGAAACCAGCCGAGCAGCGCAAGAAGGGACCGACGGAAGGCGACGTCGAGCGTGGTCCGAGCGGCGAGGTCCATGACGAAGAGAGCCTTTAGTCTTATATTGGCGGTGATCCTGGCGGGGCTTTGCAGTCCCGCCTTTTCTGACGCCGCGCTTTCCTCGCTCGCCGGCTTCGTCGGGGAGTCGCCTATCCCGGACGGTGCCCGAGAACGTCTGACCGCCCGAATGGCGGCGGGGCCGGAGGCGTCGGCTTGGATCATCGAGGAAGAAGGAGTCGTATACAGCCTCGTCTTTCTGCCGGTCCCGGCAGAGGATGACCCTCAGGCTAGAAGGAAGGTGGAGACTTCCCTGCTCGCGGCGGCGGAGATGAAGGGTAAGATGCACCTGCTGCTTTACGGAGCGGCGCCGTTCTACCCGAGCGACGTGTACTCCCACCCTGAGGCGATAGCGGGGGCTCTGATAATCCTGGAGGGCGGCCGCTCGGCGAGCGGGCTCGTGCTGCCCGGAAGCCAGAGCAGCAGGGCTATCCTTGACGGGGGCGTCGCCTCGCTGGACTGGGCGCCTCTGGAGAAGATAGAGACCGCAGGACGGAGCCTTCCCAGCGGCAAGGTGTTCGACGACGCCTACTGCGCGCAGCTTTACGGCATCTCGCGCTCGTTCTTCACCACGGGGCAGTACGCGCGGGCGCTCGGGATACTGAAGGAAATGCACCGCTTCCAGTGGATGAATCCGGACGCCTATCTGGACACGGCGGAGTGCTTCATCCGGCTGGATCGTCCCGAGGACGGGCGGCTCATGCTGGAGAGGACCCTGGAGGCTATGGAGGACGAATTTTCGGTGGATCAATTGGAGCGGGCCGGAGAGCTATTCGGAAAGGCCGGCGACGAGGCCTCGATGCAGAGGCTCTTCGAGGAGGCCTTGAGGCTCTTCCGCTCGGAGAGGGAGGGCGAGTTGTGATGAAAAGAGTTCTGCTCGGCGTCCTCGTTTTTTCGATGCTGTTTCTTTCCGCGTCGGATGCCGCCGACCGGTCGGTGGTGACGACCGGATTCGGGGACACGGTCGAGCAGGCGCTGGAAAAGGCCCTGACCGAGGCTGTGGCGGCTGTCGCGGGCGGGATCTTCGCGGAACGAAGCACCCTGTCGGGGGAGGACCTGAAGGAACGTTTTTTGCGCTACAGCAGGGGCACCGTGGAGACTTACACGGTTCTCGAGGAGAAGGAGCTGGGGAGCGGTTTCTCCGTGACCGTCCAGGCGGTCGTGGACGTCGCTGCGCTGCGCGAGAAGGCGGACGAGCTTATGAAGAGCTTCCACGCCGACCTCCCCTCTGCCGGGGGGTCGACCGGCAATCTGCCGAAGTCCGTCGACGGCCTGGTCGAGCTGTTGCGCTCGTGCCGATACGAGGACTTTCTGGCCCCGGAGATAGTCGCCGTCAAGCGGGACGAGAAGACGAGGACCCTCTCCTTCTCGCTCAGAATCGCGTTCGACGCGGAGGCCTACCGCGACCGCTTCGCCTGGGGAACCTCTTTCCTCTTGGAGCGCATGGTGGCGGATCCTGAGTTCAACGCGCTTTTGTTCCCGGAGGATGGCACCAAGGCAGCTCCTGCAGCGACGTTTCACGTCCTGGATGAGAACCAGGTATCAAGAAGCTACACCCTGCCGGTCGAGATCGCGAACCGACTCGCCGACGCGCTGGGTTTTTCAACAAAAAGCAACCTCAAGGGAGCCGCGTTTCGGAGGATGTGGCTGCATCTGGATCTTCTGGACGCGGACGGGGAATCCTTGGAGCGCATTCCGATCGTTCTTCACCTGACCAACGTGGGAGCCTTCTTTTTCAGAAAGAGCGCGGAAGCGACTGTCGAAAAGGTGGCGGGGCAGCTCGCCTCCGCTTCGAAACGGGTCCCAGTCACACGCATCTGGGACGAGATATTTCTGGTCCAAGCTTTCGGAAGGGCTCTCTCTAGCGGCGGAGCCGATTTCATGACGGACTACGCTCAGCAGATATGCCTCGAACTTCCGGAGGAGAAATTCTCCCGGACGAAGAGCATTTCGGCGACTCTTCGCCTTGAAAAGTGGTGATCAAGATGAAACGGCTAGTACAATTGTCGCTCGTGGGCCTTGTTTTGTGCCTGACGACGCTCTGCTCGTACGCGGATACTCAGGAACACCAGCTGGTCGTCGCCGAGGGTGAAGGGACCGGCACCGACAGGGACGAGGCGCTGCGCCTGGCCTGGCAGGACGCTGTGCGCAAGGCTACAGGGCTGGTCATGGACGCGACCACGATCCGAAAGGGGGCCGACGTAGTCGACTCGATCACCCTTCTCAGCAGAGGATACATAGAAAAATACGAGCTTCTGGACGAGAGCGAGAAGGACGACCTGTTCCACGCGAAGGTGAAGGCGTGGATACGCAGGGACATAATCCTCCAGGGGCTGCTCGCGGAGAAGCCCTCCGAATACGTGATGGAGGGAAGGAGCCTCTACGCACGGGCGCTTACCAAGGAGCAGCAGATCCGCGAGGCGATCGAGATCCTCGACGAGTGGTTCACATCGTTCAAGTACGAGAACTACCTTGTGCCCGCGATTTCCGACCCGGCCTTCCGTCATGGAGCTGGCGAGATTGTGGTCAAGCTGGCTCTGACGTTCGACTCCGAGCGTTTTTACAGTGAATTCTACACCGAGATGGCACACCTTTTGGATTATCTGACGCTCGGGAAGGAGGCCGACCTGCCCATGTTCCTGCCGTTCGACAACCGCTCCGGCTTGGTTCAGCTTCCTTACGAGAGGGCAAGCGTCGGAGAGTACGTCGATCTGATGGGTCTGAATTCCGCCAAGGAGCGAATGCCCCGCGTGCGCGTCATGGATGCAAGCGGCGCGTCGGTGTCGGCGAACGTGTATCTTGCCTCGTCGTCCTTCTACTTCTCCGCGTACAGACTGCCTGAGGAGGTGTTTGACGCGCTGTGGACCAGGCTGTGGAGGGGAGTGGAGACAAGGCCCGGCGGAGCGTTCTTCCGGGAGGGCAGCTTTAGAATAGCCCTGAAGAGCGAGGGCGAGACCGAGCTGCTGGTTCATGAGCATCCCCTGAGCATAGACAGCGTGATACTCTTTCCCGATCCGCGCTCTCCTATTATGACAAGAGGCGCGCCCGAAAAGGACCAGGCGCTCTTCCTGATCCCCGGATTCGGAAAGAGACAGCCCGGAAACCAAGACTACAAGCTTTTTCCGTATGCAGAGACGGAGATAGTCATAAAGGTCGCGCCCGACACCATGCGCTCCGTGGCGAAAGCCGCGTGCTCCGTGGTGTTGAAGCGATAACGGTGGTCAAAAGGTTCGGGGAGTATTTTGACGCGGATTAGCTGGGATGTGACTGGCGGCTCGCCGAGGTGAAGCGAGCCGCCCTAATCTCGGGCGGGAGAGATGCCGTTCCGTCGTCCTGAGGCGGGTTTTTGCCGAGGGACCTCGCTCTTGCGACAACACCCTACCAAGGTCCCTCGCTGCGCCCGGGACTAGTTCATAGTAGTAAGGAACCCCGACCTCTTCGTCGAGGGGAGCGGCAGGCCCTCCGGCATACGGGCGCGCCACCTTCGCAAGGCCGCAAGGTGAGGAGGCTGTCGCAGAAAACGGGAAGACTCGCGCGAATTAGGCTATCAAACCGCTTGTAGGTCGATGCGACGAGCTCCTCCGAGTTCGGTTTGCTTTGGGGGGGTCATAGGCTGGAATTCGGGAAAGACATAAAAACTGGCGGAGGGCAGAGGATTCGAACCCCTGGGGCTTGCGCCCAGCTGATTTCAAGTCAGCCACCATCGACCACTCGGACAGCCCTCCGCCCGCAAAAGGCATTATACACTCTTCAAAGTGTATTGCCAACGGTTTGAAAAGAGGCGCCTGGTGTGAGCCGGCCTCTCGCCAGGCGAAACGGATGTGATCAGAACCCCCTTGACCGCGTTGTTGCATGCCGCGTGAATTTGACATCGTGCAGCCCTGAAGATAAACTATCCAATGAAGATTCTATATGTTCAATTTGACGGCATGGCAAGCGACCGCAACAGTGCCGGGTCGGGTTGCGCAGGCCCGCAGCGGGACTTGCTGCGAGGAGTGGGCTCCATGACCCGGGTGCCGTGATGCGATTGATTCCCAGGGAGGTGTATAGTGTGTCCGAAAGTAAAGTAGACAGCATGGGCAAGAAGCGCGGAAGGCCGACTGCCGCCGGTGGCGGGGGCGTTGCGAAAAGAATCGGCGAGTCTGGTTCCGCCGCGAACCCGGAGGATTCCGAGGTCATCGATGACACCGTTAGGATGCTGGACACAGACCAGTATGTCGATGAGCTAACGGTCGAGGGAGATGCGGAAGAAGCCCTGCGTTTGGCCCGTGACGCACTGAGAGAGGCCGGACGCCTCATGGTCGGGGGGGATCGAGAGAGTCCCAGGGATGCGCGTGTGTCGGGGGTTGTCGGCGCGGGCCCTCGAGACGAGAATCCAGTGGTGGTACATGTCGAGGTGGCCTCCGTGGAGTCGGGGCGCTGCACGCTGCGCCTCGCCGGGTCTGCCGCCGAGGGGTTGATAAAGCAGGGCT
Source organism: uncultured Synergistaceae bacterium (assembly GCA_964458805.1). Lineage (GTDB taxonomy): Bacteria > Synergistota > Synergistia > Synergistales > Aminobacteriaceae > JAAYLU01. Next base: position 10,170 of record CAYWKH010000046.1, on the reverse strand, counting down.
TCGCCAGGATGGCGGTGGAAAAAGTGCTGCGGGAGTTGAAGTCTCGTTAGGGCTGGTCTTCGAAAGGGCGTGCCCCGTTCATGTTGCCTGTATCGCGCCTTGAGACCGGCACTGCGCGGCCGTCCGCGCGCCTCGGGAGACGTTCGGGCGAGAGTGTCCATCGAGCGGTTTATGTTCGCCACCTGGTCGGCTATCTCGGCGGCCGCCTGTCCCCCGGCTTTGGCCGACGACAGCAGCCCTGCAGCGGACTGTCGCTGGGCTATGTAACTCACCACGCCTAAAGAAGCAGCCCCATTACGAGAAAAGACGCTATAATCCTACCGCGGACCGTGTTAAAGATTCTGTTTATTCCCTTTCTCCCCTTTCCGGGTCGTGCCTCGATATGGGGTTGCCACCTCAGCCTCATGCATTTTCCGCTTTATTTTTACTGTTTTTATTAGCTGTTATCTTGCAGCTTGGAGCCCTTCCTGTCACGCGTCGACGGTCTTCGTCGTTGCTCCCGGCAGCTTGAATTCCATGAAGATGTCGGTCGTGCGGTATAATGGCGCCGAGTGGCTGGAAGAGCGAGTGCGTCCACGTATTATTTGGAGAGGTGATCGAAGTGAACAGAGATGAGATCTTGCGGCATTTCGTCTGCACCCCCAGCAGGGTCGCTGTCGTGGGGGCGTCCCCCAAGGTCGACAGGCCCGTTTTTCGCGTGATGAACTACCTTTCCGGCGCGGGCTTTACCCTTTTCCCGGTAAACCCGGCCTACACCGGCATCGAGATCCTCGGGCGCCCATGCGCCGCGAGCCTGTCCTCCCTGGGGGAGGACGTGGACGTGGTGGCCCTCTTCGTCTCCGCCGAAAAACAGTCCGGCATCGCCGCCGACCTGAAAAATCTGCCGGACAGGCCGGTGGTATGCTTCCAGCCGGGAGCTGAAAACAAACCGCTCGCCGAGTCGCTTGAAAAGGACGGCTACCCTGTTCTGGAGGACTGCTTGATGGCCGCTCACATGAACAAGTGCGGGACTTGATTTTTGTTGTTGCTTAAAAAATAGTGTTCGGTATATAATTCATTATTAGTGACGAGTTGTCGAAAAGCGTCAGAATCCTGCGACCCGGTTCAACGGGCGCGGCTTCCCGTTTATCAGGAGGTGTCCGGTGTCCTCCGAAGTCCCTTTCACGACGCGAGTGCGATATGGAGATACAGACCAGATGGGCGTGGTCTACTACGCCAACTACTTCTACTGGTTCGAGATCGGAAGGACGGAGTTCTGCCGGGCGCACGGCAGGTCCTACGCCGATTGGGAGGCGGAGGGAGTGTTCCTGCCGGTGGTCGAGTCGCACTGCCGGTACAGGCATCCCGCGCGCTACGAGGACGAGATTGTTATCTACACGAAAATCGAGGAGCTGCGGGCGGGCAGCGTCGTCTTCGAGTGCCGCATCGAGAGGGCTCGCGACGGAGTGCAGCTCGCCGCCGGATGGACCCGCCATGCGTTCGTGGACGCGGGCGGCAGGGTTTTGCGCGGGAATAACCCCATGCGCCTGTGGATACAGGCGTTGAGGGATGATGGAGGTGTCGCGTAGAGTGAGTGCCAGGACCATACTTCTTGGAAACGAAGCGATAGCCAGGGGGATTGTGGAGGCCGGGTGTCTGGTCGCCACGGCCTACCCCGGGACGCCGTCGTCGGAGATCCTTCCGGCGGTGGCGAAGTACGCCGACGAGCTGGGCCTGCCCATGTCGGTGGAGTGGGGAGTCAACGAAAAGGTAGCCTTCGAGGAGGCCGCGGCGGCCTCCTTCACAGGGGGCAGAGCCTGTGCGGTTATGAAGCAGGTCGGGCTGAACGTCGCGGCGGATCCGTTCATGAGCATAGCTCACTACCAGCTCAAGGGCGGTCTGCTGCTGGTGTCGTCCGACGACCCGGGCCCGCACAGCTCGCAGACTGAGCAGGACAGCCGCTACTTTGCCATGTTTGCAAAGGTCCCATGCTTCGACCCCGCGACGGCCGAGGAGGCCAGGGAGATGGTCTTCGACGCCTTCGACCTGTCGGAGCGCTTCGGCATAGTGACGATGCTGCGCCCGAGCGTGCGGGTGGATCACTGTCGCCAGGATGTACAGGAGAAAATAACCCCCCTCGGGCCGGGCCCGGTGAAGTTCGAGAAGGACCCGTCCCGCTGGGTGTGCCTTCCGGCGTTCGTCAGGATAAACCATCCCAAACTCAACCAGAAGATGGTCGACATCCGCGAGGCCTTCGAGAAGGAGTTCGCGAAGTACAACTACGAGGTCCCGGCCAAGGGCAGGGCGACGCTAGGCATAGTCGCCTCCGGCTCGGCCTTCGCGGTGGTCACCGACATACTCAAGGGCGCCGGGCGGGACGACGTTTCGATCCTCAAGATCGGCACGCCTCACCCGCTGCCCGTGAAGATGGTGAACGACTTCATCGCCCGCCACGACAAGGTGCTCTTCCTCGAGGAGACCTACCCGGTCATGGAGATGCAGCTGCCAGACCGCACCGGCATCATGGGTCGGTGGAACGGCGTGGTGCCCGGCGCCGGGGAGCTCCTGCCCGAGGTCATCGCCGGCGTGCTCGCCAGGGTGCTCGGCGACGATTCCCTCGTAGGAGGGGCCCACCCCCTGCTCAAGGAGGCGATCGAGGAGCTCGGGATAATGCCCCGCAGGCCGATGCTCTGCCCGGGGTGCCCGCACAGAGCCAGCTTCTTCTCGATTCGCCAGGCCCTGCCGAACTCCGTTAACCCGTCCGACATAGGCTGCTACGCCCTCGGGGTGAACCAGAAGGCGGTGGACACGGTCATCGACATGGGCGCCTCCATAACCGCCAGCTCCGGGCTGTTCCTGGCCCAGAAAGCCGTGGGCGAGGAGAAGCCCGTGGTCGCGACCATCGGGGACTCCACCTTCTTCCACATGGGCCTTCCGGGGCTGGTCAGCGCGGTGTACAACCGCCACGCGTTCGTACTCGCGATTCTCGACAACGCCACCACCGCCATGACCGGCGGGCAGGCCAACCCCGCAGTCGGGACCAAGCTGCGCAAGGGGGACGAGGGCAAGCGGGTCGACATAGAGGGCGCCTGCCGAGGCTGCGGCGTCGAGTACGTGAGGACCGTGGAGGCCTACGACGTGGCGGCCGGCAAGGCGGCGGTCAAGGAGGCGTGGGAGCACGCGAAGTCGAAGGGGGAGCCCGCGGTGCTGATATTCAGGCACCCCTGCATGCTGCTGCGCCCGGAACAGCCGTCGATCCCGGTCGAGGTTGACCAGGACAAGTGCATAGGCTGCAAGTTCTGCATCAACTTCTTCAACTGCCCCGGCCTCGTCTTCTCCGAGGAGAAGGGCAAAGCGTACATAGACGAACGGTTCTGCGTGTCGTGCGGAGTCTGCGTGTCGGTGTGCCCGCACGGAGCGATCCGCGCGACTTCCGGGGAGGTCGAGTAGGATGCAGTACATAATCGTGGGTATAGGAGGCCAGGGGATACTCTTCGCCGGGAAGGTGCTGGGCGCGGTCGCGCTGGAGAAGAAGCAGCGCGTCACCGGCAGCGAGGTCCACGGGATGGCCCAGAGGGGCGGCTCCGTGATCAGCCACTTCAAGACGGGGGACTTCATAAGCCCGCTGGTGAGGGCCGGAGAGGCCGATATCCTCCTGGCCTTCGACCAGAACGAGGGCATCCGCAACCTCCACTACCTCAGGGAGGGCGGCGCCTTCGTGGTCAACGTGCACGACAGCAGCGCCTTGGAAAACCGGAAGCTTAAGGAGTTCCTCGAGGAGCGGCGGATCTCCCTCTTCCCGCTCGAGGGGTACAGCCTTCTGAAGGAGCACATGGGGGGAAACTTCCTCTTCCTGAACGTGCTGCTGATGGGGGCGATGAGCGGCGCCGAGGTCGGAGCCCCCTCGCTGGAGGATACGGCGGCGGCGGTAAAAACGCTCTCGCCCGCCAAGTTCGAGGATGCGAATATGAAGGTCCTCAAGCTTGGCTATGAGGCCGTGGTCAAGAAGTAGCAGGTTGGCGGAACGATCGGCGGGGAGCCTCCGCAGGGGGGCTCCTCCGCCCGCGTTCTCCCTGGCCGAGCTGCTCGTCGTGCTGTGCGTGACGGGCGTGCTCCTCGGCGGGGTGGCGCTGTCGTGCCGCGGACTGTTCTCAGGCGCTCCCGCGCCCGAGAGCGTCCGGCGCGAGGCCGAGAGGGCCGCGTCGTGGTTGCAGAGGGTGTTCCACGGGGCCCTGCTGTCGCGCAGAGCGCTGTATCTCAAGGTCCCCTCGTACTCTTCGCAGCCCGGGATCGTCGTCCACTGGGCCGACACCGGAAAGAAAGAGGTCTACGACGGCGGGGGACGCGCCTTCTTCATCAACCACTCGCAAGAGGGCGAGCTGTGCCACTACAGCCCGGCGTGGAACACCCTCACGCCCGCCCTGACGATAAGGGCCACGGCCCTGGAGGGGGTCCGAAGGGACTGCAAAGGCGTCTGCTACATCGTGATCTCCCCTTTCATGCGGGTCTCGGTCGTTACATCGCCTCCGTAGCCGCTCCGGCACGCGGGCGCACTACTTGCGGCGCGGTGCTTTTATCCGTCCGCGGGATTGAATCACGGCCCCTTTAGGGGTATAAATAGTCCTGCGGAGGGGCGCCGACTCGTCTTTTCGCATCGCTTCTTCACTTCGAAACGGAGGTTGTTCTATGGCGGCGGCAAAACCCTGGTGGCGCGAGACCATCGAGACTATTGTCTGGGCGCTGGTTCTGGCCCTTATCCTGCGCACGTTCGTGGTGCAGGCCTTCTGGATACCGAGCGGATCGATGATCCCCACCCTCGAGGTAGGGGACAGGGTGCTGGTGGCCAAGTTCTGGTATCACTTCCAGAAGCCCAGGAGGGGGCAGCTCTTCGTGTTCAAGTACCCGGTGGACCCGAAGCGCGACTTCGTGAAGCGAATAATCGGGCTCCCCGGGGATCTGCTGGAGGTAAGGAACGGCGTCGTCTATATTAACGGTCAGCCGATCCAGGAGGACTACGTGAAGAACCACGACCACTTCTCGCTCGCGGAGGGGCCGCTGTTCCGCGAGATCCCTGTCCGCATACCGGAGGACTCCTACTTCGCGATGGGGGACAACAGGCCGAACTCGCAGGACAGCCGCTTCTGGGGGTTCGTCCCAGGGCAGAACATCCGCGGCCCCGTCTTCTTCCGATACTGGCCGCTGAACAGGATCGGGATGGTGGAGTAGGTGTCGCGCACCGTCTGGTATCCCGGCCACATGGCCAAGGGGAAGCGGACGCTTTCGGAGCTCTCCGGAAAACTCGACATCATCATCGAGGTGAGGGACGCCAGGGCGCCGGCACTTACGTCATCACCCCTCGTAGACGATCTCGCGCGGGTCTGCCCTGTGGCGGTGGTGCTCTCGAAGCGCGACCTTGCGGACGAGAGAGCCACCGCGCGGTGGCTCTCCTGTTTTGAGGAGTCCGGCGTATGCGCCTGGGCGTTGAACCTGCTGAAGCCCAAGGTGGACCACATCAGGCGCGAGCTCGGCCCCTTCGCCCCGTCGCACAGGGAGGTAAGGCTCGCGGTGGTAGGCATCCCCAACGTCGGCAAATCGATGTTCCTGAACGCGCTTGTGGGCAGGTCGTCCGCCAAGGTGGGCGGCATCCCCGGCATCACGCGCGGCGTGTCGTGGTACAGGGGCAGGGGAATCCTCGCCGTGGACTCGCCCGGCATCCTGGACCCCAAGGCCGATGCGGAGACGCACCTTCGACTCGCCTGGCTGGGGTGCAGCAAGGCCGAGGTCATAGGCATGGAGAGGGTCGCCCTCGGCCTGGTCTCCTTCCTGCGGCGCGAGGGGCTGTGGGGCGTGGTGGAGGAGAGATGGGGGGTGGCCGCCCCGGGGGACCAGGCGGACCAGGAGGTGCTGGAGGCCGTCGGCAGGAGGCTGGGATGCCTGGTGCCGGGCGGAGTGGTCGACCTCGCGGCGGCTGCGAAGCGCCTCGTCGACGCCTTCTCCATGGGGCGGCTCGGTCAGGTGACGCTGGAGGCGCCGGGGGGCCGGTCATGAGCCCTGCGGGGTGCGGACGGACGGCGGGTACCGACGAGGCGGGCAGGGGCCCGCTGTGCGGACCGGTGGTGGCGGCGTCCGTGGTCCTGACCGAGGAGCAGGCCGAGGAGCTCCTCTCGATGGGGTTGAACGACTCCAAGAGGCTGTCGCCCCGCCGCAGGGAGCTGCTGTTCGCCAGGATGAACTCGATTAGCGTGGTCTGGCGCGCCCAGGCGGCCACCCACCTTCGGATCGACCGCGTGAACATACTCCAGGCCACCCTCTGGGCCATGCGCCGAAGCCTGCTGAAGCTGCCCCCCGTGTTCGACGAGGCGATCGTGGACGGCACGTTCACCCCCGCCGACCTCCCCTTCCCGGGCAGGGCCGTCCCCGGCGCGGACGGCATACACCCCGCTGTCGCGGCCGCCTCGGTCGTGGCCAAGGTGCTCAGGGACCGCGCCATGACCGCCCTGGACCGGGTCTACCCGCATTACGGGCTGGCCGAAAACAAGGGCTACCCGACCCGGGCGCACAGGGCCGCGCTCGCGTCCCGCGGCCCTTCCCCGGTGCACAGGACCAGTTTCTCGTGGAGGAACCCGGATGAGCGTGCATAACATCAGCGGATCGCATATCCGCCCCAACCTCCCGGACTCGCAGCAGCCGCGCATCGACGCCGACCGCCCCCTTCCGGCGGCGCGTCCCCTGCCGTCTATAGCGGACGGCGCGGTCGTTAACGGGACGGTCCTGGCCGCGCGGGAGGACGGGGCCTACCTGGTGAGCGTGGAGGGGCGCACCCTGCTGGCCCAGGCCAACATTCCGCTGCTGGCGGGACAGCGCTTCAAGGCCGTGTGGGACGCGAGCGGCGACATCCCGGTGCTGCGCCTCTCCGAGGAGGAGTCGGCGCTGCTCGGGAAGCTGTCGACCGGCGACAGGGACGTCGCCGGGGCGCTGCTCTCGCGCGGCCTGTCGCTCGACTCGAGGGCCCTCGCCCTGATCCGCGCCGCCTGGGCCGGCATGGGGCAGAACCTGGCGCAGCTCGCTCCACTGGCCGAGCTGTGGGCGCGGGGACTGCCCATGACCGGGGAGAACGTACAGGTGCTCTCCTGGTACCTGTCGCTCGACGAGAAGAAGACCTCGGAGCTGTGGAAGAGGACCAGGGAGTCATTTCGAGCGCGCCTCTCCCGGGGGGAGGATCCCCGCAAGGCTATCCGCGCCCTGCTGGCGGGAGGGGACGAGACGGCGGACTTCCTGCGCGGGCACTCCCTGCTCTCCGTTCCGGCCCGGGGCGGGGTGGACCCGTCATTGCTGGCGGGCGCATTTCTCCCCGTCGGGGAGGAGTCCGCTCCACTGCACGCCAGGGTGTCCGCCGGCGTCTCGAGCAGGGGCGGTAAGTCGCTCTGGTCGGTGTCGTTCGACATGGAGGGGGACAGGCTCGGGCTCGTCTCCGGGTCCGTCGAGACCGACGGGATGTCGTTAAGCGTCATCCTGCGGGCCGAGCGCGAGGCCTGCTTCGAGGAGCTGCGCCGCCGCTCGCGACATCTCAGGCGCGAGCTCGAGGGGTTGCCCCTGGCCCTGCAGAACGTCGCGGTCGCTCACGGCAGGCGCTTGCCCCGCACCCCCGGCCGCGGGCTGGACGTGACGGCATGACCGCCCGCGCTAAGAAGCGCGCCAAGGCGGCGGCGGTCCAGTACGACAAGAAGGTGGACGAGGCCCCGCGTGTCGTAGCCTCCGGCGAGGGGTTCATCGCGGAGAAGATAATAGAGCTAGCCCGTCAGGCCGAGGTCCCGGTGGTGGAGGACGCGGCGCTGGTGAGCGCCCTGCTGGTCCTGGAGCTGGGAGAGGAGATCCCCGGCGAACTTTACGAGGCGGTCGCCAGGGTGCTGGCGTTCGTCTACAAGCTCGACAAGGGGGAGATGTTCTGATGGCCGAACACCTGCGGACCGGAGCGAGGGGGGAGGAGCTCGCCGCATCCCACCTCGCGGCCCTTGGCTGGACGATACTGGAGCGCAACGTGTCGTTCAGGGGAGGAGAGCTGGACATAGTGGCCCTCGACGGCGACGAGCTGGTCGTGGTGGAGGTGCGCACGCGCTCCCCCGGATGGATGCAGAGGGCGGAGGAGTCGGTCGGCCCCAGGAAGATCGGACGGCTGGTGCGGACAGGCCGCATCTACGTGGACTCCCGCCGCTGGGAGGGGCCGTGGCGGATAGACGTCCTGGCCGTGACCCTGGACGGTGACGCGCCGCCCGAGATCGAGCGCTTCGAGGACATCACCGCGGGCAGGTGGAGCTCGTGAACTCCGTCCAGGGTATCACCCTGCGGGGCATGGAGGCCGTCGGGGTGGAGGTCGAGGTCGAGATCGCAGGGGGGCTGTTCTCGATATCCATCGTGGGACTGCCCGACGCCGCCGTCCGCGAGTCGAAGGAGAGAGTACGGGCCGCGCTGCGCAGCCTGGACATGGCGGTCAGGGGCAGGGTCGCGGTGAACCTGGCCCCGGCGGACCTCCCCAAGGAGGGGGCGGTGCTCGACCTCCCGATAGCGATAGGCATAGCCTCCGCGATGGGGCGGCTGCCATCCGTCCCGAGGGGCATCTTCCTCGGAGAGCTGGCGCTCGACGGCAGGCTGCGCGGGGTGAGGGGGGCGGTGGGCGCGGCCATCCTGGCGCGCGACACCGGCGTGCCGCTGTTCGCCCCGGCCGACAACGCGGAGGAGATCTCGCTGGTCAGGGGGTGCGAAGCCTACTCGGTCGAGAGCCTGGACGCTCTTTTCGGCTGTTTCCGCGGCGAGCGCTCCCTGCCCTCCGTGTCGGAGCGGGGGCCGGAGGAGGAGCGCGCCCGCCCCGAACCCGACTTCGCCGACATTCGCGGACAGGCGGGGGCGAAGCGGGCGCTGGAGATAGCGGCCGCAGGCCACCACAACATCCTGCTGACAGGGTCCCCCGGCAGCGGCAAGACCCTGCTCGCCCGGGCACTTCGCGGAATCCTCCCCCCCCTGTCCCACGAGGAGCTGCTGGAGGTCACCCTCGTGCGCAGCACCCTCGGCCTTCCCTTCGAGAGGGGGCTGACCCCTCCGTTCCGCTCCGTCCACCACACCGCAAGCACCGCCTCCGTCTGCGGAGGAGGGGCGAACCTGCGCCCCGGCGAGGTGAGCCTGGCCCACAGAGGAGTTCTCTTCCTGGACGAGTTCCCCGAGTTTCGCCGCGACCTCGTCGAGGGCCTTCGCCAGCCGCTGGAGGACGGAGTCATCACGGTCAGCAGGGCCTCCGGCTCCGCCCTGTACCCGTGCCGCGTGCTGCTCGTAGTGGCAGCGAACCCTTGCCAGTGCGGCTGGGAAGGAGACCCCGTCGAGCGGTGCGTATGCTCGAGCGCGGAGCTTGAGCGCTACCATCGCAAGATCTCCGGCCCCATACTCGACCGGATAGACCTGCACGTCTCAGTGCCGCGCCTGCTTCCGGGCGAGCTGGTAGCGGTGGAGGACTCCGGGGGGGAGGGCAGCGAAACAATAGCAGAGCGGGTGCGCGCCGCCAGGGAGGTCCAGCGCGACAGGTGGGCGAGCCTGGGCTTCACCTGCAACGCCGAGCTCCCCGAGCGCGTCGTCAAGCGCTCCCTGGCCCTGTCGGCGGAAGTCCGCCCCTTCCTGTCGTCGATGGCGGGCAGCCTGCGCCTGTCGGCCAGGGGCATAGGGCGCGTGCTCAAGGTGGCCCGCACGATAGCCGACCTCGCGGGCAGCCGCCTGGTGGAGGTCCCCCATGTGGGGGAGGCCCTGGCCTACCGGGACGGAGGCGCGTTCCGATGAGCCCGCTGCTGCGCGCCCTGCTGCTGGTCGCGGGCGTCGGGGCGGGCGCCACCCGCCTCTGGAGCGCCTTCGAGCAGGAGGGCGGGCCGCCGGAGGCATTCCTCGAGGGGGGCCCCGCGCTTTGGGGCAGGCTGGGCGCCTCGCCCGTCGTCATCGAGGGGCTCCAGTCCCTGGGTTCCTCCTCCTGGCCCGACGAGGAGGAGGAGCGCGCGTCGAAACTCGGGGTGAGGCTGCTCACCTGCATGGATCCAGAATGGCCGGAGGACCTCGACGGGCAGCCCGACTCCCCGCGCCTGCTGTACATAGCGGGCAGGTGGCCCCTGCCGGACCCGTTCGTCTCGGTGGTGGGGACCAGGCGCAGCTCCCAGTAAG
>CAYWKH010000045.1:0-16731 GCA_964458805.1 uncultured Synergistaceae bacterium | reverse complement strand
ATGGTGAAGTTCGAACTGTTTCCGCTGCCCATCGTCGGCGGCCATTCTCTGCAAGGAGGCGTGATATCGTGAAGAAGACCGGAGTTTTGTCGGCGTTGATCATAGCGGTCATCCTCGTCTGCACCGCCGGGGCCGCCCGCGCGGACGAGTTCCTGCGCGAGAGAGCAAGGAACCTGTACGAGGTCCAGGATTACCGGGGGGCGTACAACCTGTTCGAACGCCTGCTGGAGGAAAACCCCGAGGACGGGGAGGCCCTCGACTACTCGGCCTGGTGCCTGCGCTACTTCGGCGACTGGAAGAGCGCGGAGGAGCGCTTCAGGATGGCGCTGGACGCCCCCTCCGGCGCGCTTGTAAGCTGGCTGTACGTCGGCCTCGGCGAGACCCTGCTCGGCGCGGCGGACGAGAGAGGGGCGATCGAGTCGTTCGAGCAGGCCATGGACGCGGCGCCCGCCGACACGGAGCTGGTGCTGCGCTCGCTGAAGGGGATAGCCTGGGCGAACGCGTTCCTTGGCGATGCGGACGGCCTCGAGGCGGCGATCTCAAGCGCCAGGGAGAGGGATCGGGACTACGCGGACGACCTCGAGAAGGACGTCCGTCCGGTGCTCGAGGAGCGAGTGGCAGCCGCCGCGGACTCTGACGAGGCCGGCGAGATCGGCATAGAGGTGCTTGACACCAGGGAACGACAGGCGAAGATCTACGAGGAGGAGGTCCTCGGCGACGAGCTTGAAGCGATAATATCCGGCATACTCGGTGAACAGGGGGAGCCGGAGGAGCTCGAGGAACCAGAGGAGCTTGAGGAACCCGAGGAGCTCGAGGAGCTTGACGAGCCGGGGGACCCGGAGGAGCCGGAGGAGATTGGCGAGCCCGAGGAGCCGGGCGAGGCCGACGAGCTTGAGGAGGCCTCCGCGCCAACTTCCGAGCCCTCTCATGTCGAGCCCGAGAAGCCCGAGCCCGAGAAACCCGAGGTGAAGCCTGTAAAGAAGCCTGTCAAGAAGCCGGTGGCCGAGAAGCCGAAGGAGGAAGTCCCGGTCGCCACGCCGTCGTCGGTGTGGGGGGTCAGGGTGGGGGAGCCGGTCGAGCGGGAGTTCGACCGCGCCGATGCCGAGGTCGTCAAGCTGGACAGGGAGGGAGTCGAGGACGCGAACGGAGTGATGCGCTACTCCTTCACCCCGAAGGAGAACCCGTTCCCCTCCTACGTGCGCTCGCAGGCAGCCTCGACATACTACGCAATCGAGGTGTACAGGGGCAACATACTCAAGGTCCACGGCTCGGTCAAGACCAAAACCCTGCCCAACACCCTGGAGTGGCGGAAGAACACGTTCGATGCGATGGTCGCGGAGTTCTCGGGCATGTACGGAAAGCCCGCGATCCTGACCGACCAGGGGATCTTCTTCGAGGCGGCCTGGCTGCTTCCGGAGAGGCGCGTGCTGTGGGTCTTCGTGGACGCCGGACTCGACGGAGCGTGCCAGGTCCAGCTCTCCTACGTGGACAGGAGGATCCAGGCGGGACACCTGATAGGGATACTGAAATAACAAGCGGCAGCCACACAGGGGGCGGCTCGGGCCGCCCCCCCTTTTTGCGCTCGGGTCACGACAGGCTCGCCCGCGGGGAGGCGGCGCTCAGAAGCCCCGTTCGGAACGAATCCCCTCCGCAGAAGCGGGCCATCAGCTCCTCCATCTCCCGGCAGACCTCCAGCACCTCGTCAGCGCCCACCGGGGGCATTCCGTCGACGTTGAAGACGAAGTCCCTGGTCTCGGGCAGGGTGAGGGTGTGGTTGGCCTGTCGCCAGCACCACCGCCTCGTGAGCACCTGGTCGCCCTCGACGAAGATGAACTCCCCTGGCGCCGGACTCTCGGGCGCCGTCTCCCCGAAGGGGACGAACACCTCGTCCCCCCTGGCCGGGCGCAGCATGATGTCCCCGGACACGTCGTCCAGGGAGTGTCCCCCGCAGGGCAGCAGGCGTCGCAGCGACAGCACGTTGCCCATGTCCACCAGCGCGTTTATCGACGGCAGCTCGTGCCCCTTCGCAACGCGCCTGGCCATCGCCTCTATGGACGACCGGAACTCCGCCGGCTTCATGCCGAGCTTCCTGAACGCCTCCCGCCACGACGCTATCCTCGGGTGGTCGGCGGGATTGCCCGTCCCGAGCTCTCTCCTTAGCGACTCCTCCGCCCCGCGCAGGAGGGAGGTCAGCTCGTCGGGCGACGGGCCGTTGCTCAACCCTCTTGCGATCACGATGCCCCTGACGTACCCTGGGAATGCGGCGAACACCTCGTCCGCGACAGTGTAGTAAAGTTCCTTCAAGATCCGAACGCCTCCGTGACCTGGACTAGCCGGGCAGCCCGGCCGCCTCCAGCCTACTCCCCTCCGGCCGCATCGTCAAGCGACGACGCGGCTTTGGCGCGTCGCACACCCCGATCTACGCCCGTGCGGGGCGAAAGGACGCCCGAGACCGCCCTAAAACGGCCTCTTTGTGACATAATACATGCCAGGCTCCATCATTCCCAACCGAACCTGAAAGGATTGAGGCAGTTGCTCGAAAAGCACGGGAGCATCAGGGGCGCCCTGCTGGTGTTGTGCGGCGCTGTCCTGTGGGGCACCACCGGGACATCACAGGCCCTCGCGCCGATCGGCGCGACATCGCTGGAGGTAGGCGCCCTGCGGGTCGTCATAGGAGGGGCCGCGCTGCTGGCGCTGGCCCTGGCGAAGCGATCGTTCCGGGGGGTCGGAGGGTGGCCGGTCGTCCCCACCCTGATCGCGATACTGGCGACCGCCGCGTACCAGCCGCTGTTCTTCACCGGCACCGCCAGGACCGGGGTCGCTGTCGGAACCCTGACCGCGCTCGCGACCGCCCCCGTCGTATCCGGCATCCTAGGGTACTTCGCGCTGGGAGAGCGCCCCTCCAGGGTGTGGTACCTGTCCAGCCTGCTGGCGATAGGCGGCTGCTCCCTGCTGACCCTCTCCGGCGATGCCGGGAGCACGGTCAACCCTGTCGGCATGGTGTTCTCCACGGGGGCTGGCGCCGCTTACGCGGTGTTCGTGCTCTCCAGCAAGTTCCTGGTCAATGGACGCTCTCCCGACGCGGTAAACGGCGTCGTCTTCGCCGGGGCCGGGCTCGTGCTGCTGCCGGTGCTTCTGGCCAACCCTCCCGCATGGCTCGCCGACCCGCGCGGGCTCGCGGTGGCGCTCCACCTCGGCCTGTTCGCCACCGCCCTGCCCTACTTCCTGTTCTTGAAGGGGCTGACGCTGGTCCCGGCCTCGACCAGCGTCACCCTGACGGCGGCCGAGCCGCTCACGGCCTCCCTGCTGGGGGTGTTCCTCCTGGGGGAGAGGATGAACTGCATCGGCTGGACCGGAATCGTGATGACCTTCGTCGGCGTCTCCCTGCTCGCGCTCGGCGGCGGGGATGAGAGGGGCTGACGGGGGCGGGCCGCGGAATCCGCCCCCTGGCGGCGCGACTGCGACTCCCGCTCAGCGCCCCCCGATGGCGCTCGCTATGCGCTCCATCCCGTCCTTGAGCAGGGCGCGCGGGGTGGCTATGTTGATCCTCGCGAACCCGTCCCCGCCGGAGCCGAACCAGTGCCCGCCGTCGAGCGCGACCTTCCCCCTATCCACCAGCAGCCTCTCCAGCTCCGGCCCCGACAGGCCGAGCGAGCGGCAGTCCAGCAGGGGCACGTAGGTCCCCTCGGGGCGCACCAGCGCGACGGAGGGCAGGTGCTCGGCCAGGAAGGATTCGATGAAATCCAGGTTCCCCTCCAGGTACTCCAGCAGGGCGTCCAGCCACTCGTCCCCCTTCTCGTAGGCAGCGCGAAGGGCCAGCGCGCCGAACACGTTCCCCCCGTCTATGTGCATGAAGTCGATCAGGGACTGGTAGTCGTCGCGCAGCCTGCGCGACGGTATGACCACGGCGGCGGTCGCCAGCCCCGCGATGTTGAAGGTCTTGCTCGGGGCCACGGTGGTCACGGTGCTGTCCCTCATCGCGTCGGACACCGACGCGAGCGGAGTGTGCCTGGCGCCCTTGTACAGGATGTCGCAGTGTATCTCGTCGGACACCACCACCACGCCCCTGGCCGCGCAGATCTCGCCGAACCTCGCCAGCTCCTCCGGGCTCCACACCCGTCCGACCGGGTTGTGCGGCGAGCAGAGGAAGACCAGCTTCACCGCCGAGTCGTCCAGCTTTCTCTCGAGATCGTCGAAGTCCATCTCGAAGCGTCCGCCCGCGAACTTGAGCGGATTCTCGACCACCGTGCGACCGCGCCCCCTGATCGTGGAGAAGAAGGGGTAGTAGACCGGCGGCTGTACCAGCACGCCCTCCCCCGGCTGGGTGAAGGCCATTATGGAGATCGCGAGGGCGGGGACGACCCCGGGGGCGTGGCGGACCCAGGCCGTGTCGATCCGCCAGCCGTGCCTGCGCAGGAACCAGCCCGCGATGGCCTCGCGGTACGGCTCGAAGCGGCGGGTGTAGCCGAAGATGCCGTGGTCCAGGCGCTCCCGCAGGACCTCTATGACCTCGGGCGGCGCCTTGAAGTCCATGTCGGCCACCCACATCGGGAGAAGATCGTCCGCGCCGAACAGAGGGCCCATTCCGTCCCACTTCGCGCAGTCGGTGTTCCTCCTGTCGATCACCGTGTCGAAATCGTATCGCATGAGCAATGAAACCTCCTGTGGTCAAAGGATAACGGGGCTCGCGCCGCGGTCCGGCGGACGGACCTCGGCCTCCGGGCCGTGTCCTATCCGGACGGGACAATGATAGCACCTTAATTGGGGCCTTTGGGACCATGTCTTCCAATTCTGAAGTACCGCGGTCCCCCTTGTAGTTGAGCCGAAGAAGTGTTAGTCTGATACCCGCAAAAGCCTTTTTACACAACATATTGAGTGTGAAAAGCATATCATAGTGTATGTAGTGTGTTTAGGAGGGGTTTTAAGTGTCGGCTTCCTACAAGGAACGGTTCCGTTCCTCCTTCTCCCCCGTTGAGGACGGTGGCTCGGGGCGTCTTTCCGAGAACGCCGCGTGGCTTCTTGAGCAGCGCTATTTCGCCCGCCGGTACGACCCGGCTGTCGGCGGCGCGAGGAAGGAGCGGACTTTCGCGGAGTTCTCCCGTCGCGTGGCGCGGACAGTTGCGTGCGCGGAGACGCGCTGGCTGGACGGCGGAGACGAGGCCCTGCAGTGGCTCCGCAGGCTCGAGGGCAACATATTCGACGACATGCTGAACAGGCGCTTCCTGTTCAACTCGCCGTGCCTGTTCGCCGCCGGTGCGGGCCAGACGGTCGACCCGGAGGCGTCGGAGAGGCTCTACCGCGAGCCGGAGGATCTGTCGTTCGAGGACTACTCGACCCTGCACGCCACGCGCACCAGGGGGCAGCAGCTGTTCGCCTGCTTCGTCGTGGAGGTGCCGGACAGCATAGACGGGATCTTCGACTCCGTCAAGGACGCGGCGGTTATCAGCAAGTTCGGAGGCGGGGTGGGGGCGAACTTCGGCCACCTGCGCGAGCGCGGGTCCATCATCAACGGCGGCATAGGCGGCCAGGCGAGCGGCCCGGTGTCATTCATGGAGACGTGGAACACCATGGGAGCGGTGGTCGTCCAGGGGGGGCGCAGGAGGGCGGCCCTGATGGGGATGCTGTTCGACGACCACCCCGACATCCTGGACTTCATCGACGCCAAAGTGGACGACGGCAGGCTGCCCTACTTCAACATCTCGGTGTGCGTGTCGGACCGGCTGATGCGGTCGGCCGCAAGCGGCGAGGACTTCGTGCTCTTCTCGCGCAAGGACGGCGGACCGGTCCGCTCCCTGAACGGCGCGGAGTTGTGGAACAAGCTGTGCGAGAGCGCCTGGAGGCGCGGAGACCCCGGTATCTTCTTCATCGACCGCGCCAACGCGGACAACATCCTGAAGCTGGGCGACACCTGGAGGATAGAGTCCACCAACCCGTGCGGCGAGCAGCCACTGCCGAACTACACAAGCTGCAACCTCGGCTCGATCAACGTGGAGGCGTTCGTCAAGACCGGGGAGGACGGCAGGGCGAGCTTCGACTTCGCCGCCTTCGCCGACCAGGTCTTCCGCTCTATGTACTACCTCGACCTGGTGATCGACGCCTGCTCCTACCCCCTGGACAGTATAGGGGAGCGCACAAGGCGCATCAGGCCGGTGGGGCTGGGCCTCATGGGTCTGGCCGACACGGCCATAATGCTCGGCATGAGGTACGGCTCCGAGAGGTTCAAGGTCTTCTGCCGCGCCCTCGCCGACACGATGGGGGCCGCGGCCATGTGCGCCTCCGTCGGAATGGTGGAGGAGATGGGAAAGGAGCCTTTCCCCGAGGCCGGCCTGGTCGAGGAGCTGTTCATCAGGTTCGCGCGCGAGCAGGGGGAGCGCCTGTTCCCGGAGTCCTGGTTCGCCTCCCTGGACCGGGATACCATGGGCGCCCTGATGACGAAGATGCGATCCTCGTCGACCATGCCCTACACCCTGGTCAACGCCTTCGAGTCCTTCGTGGACGCGGTCGGACTGGGTGACGAGCGAGAGCGCCTGTCGCTCGCCGCGAAGGTCATGCAGTCCTTTGCACGAGGCAGGCTGCGCACCAGCAGAAGGCTGTCCATAGCTCCGACCGGCTCCATATCAATGCTCATAGACGCCAGCGCCGGGATAGAGCCGAACTTCGCCTGGAGCTGGACCCGCCGCATAGCCAGGGCGGACGGCGACGGCCAGGAGACCAGGGAGTTCCACCACAAGCTGCTGTCGCCGCTGCAGGTGGCCGAGCTGCACGACACCGGGGCGCTCTCCGACCCGGTCTACGTGACCGCCTACGACATAACGCCCGAGGAGCACGTGGAGGTGACTGGCATCTTCGCGGGAGTGGTGGACAGCGGCATAAGCAAGACGGTGAACCTGCCGAACGACGCCACGGTGGACCAGGTCAAGGCCATCTACCGGCGCTGCTACGAGATGGGGGCCAAGGGGATAACGATCTACCGCGACGGATCCCGGTCGATGCAGCCGATCGAGGTCGCGAAGAAGCCCGAGAAGCCGGAGGAGAAGCCGGTCAGATCCAGCCGTGTCAAGGAGCGCCCCGGACTTGTGGTCTTCGGCAAGACCATAAAGGAGACCACGCCGTGGGGGAGCATCTACGTCACCCTGAACTTCGACGGGGACGAGCCCTTCGAGGTTTTCGCCACAATCGGCAAGAGCGGGTCGGAGCTGAAGGCCATGACCGAGGCCCTCTCCAGGGCCATATCCATAGGTCTGCGCAGCGGGGGCAAGCTGGAGGACTTCATCGCGACCCTCAAGGGGCTGTCGGGGAAGGAGTACTGGTTGTTCGAGTTTGACGAAAAGCACGTGACCCGCTCCATCCCGGACGCCATAGCGGTCCTGCTGGAGCGGCTGATAGGCAGGGACACGGGCGCCCGGCAGGGTGGGGCGGTGTGTCCGGAGTGCGGCGCGCCCCTTGAGATGATCTCCGGGTGCGAGTACTGCTTCAGCTGCGGATACTCCCCCTGCAAGTAGGCGGCCGCCGGAGCGGGACGGAAAAAACGGGCGGAGCCGCGGGATTCGCGGTTCCGCCTCAGGCGGTGAGGTCGAACAGGAACCCTGTCGCCTCGTTCTGACGCTCGATGAGGCGGATGATCTCGTCCGGGGGGATCTTCCGGATCACCTTCTCCTCGTCGTTGCTCTCCTTGACTATCACCTGGATGACGTCCGCCTCCTCCACGATGTTGAAGTGGAGGTACCTGCGGCTGTATGCAGCGTGCTCCTGGAAGGTGTCGAGCGCACGCCTGAGCAACCCGTCGCCGTGAGCCGACCGACCGCGGGCCCGCCTCTCCGAGAAGACCCTCTGCTCGTCGTAGCGCTTTCCGGGGTAGGAGCGATCCAGGTAGTCCTTCCTGGCCCAGCCCACCACCTCGACCGAAGGCACTGCGAAAGCCGGAGTCATCACACCCATCACCCCCAGGCTACAGTAGTACATGTGAAGTGTAGCTCTAAATTTCAAGGATGTCAACCGAACGCGCCCATGGCGCCAGTCCGGCGGGAGGCATTGACAGCGCGCAAGAAATCCGTATAATTATAAATCGAAATACAACTGTAACTCTTATCGAGAGAGGTGGAGGGACTGGCCCGATGAAACCCGGCAACCTGCGTGACGGCATGGTGCCAATACCAGCGGCCTTGGGCCGGGTGATAAGAGGGCGCGTTTGTCGACAGTCAAAGGCCCTTCTTGCGAAGGGCCTTTTTTATCATGCTGTGTCGAGGAGGAAGGACATTTGAGCAGAGAGAAGTTTCTTTTTTCGTCGGAGTCGGTCACCGAGGGGCATCCTGACAAGGTGGCGGACCAGATCTCCGACGGGGTGCTGGACGCGATCCTGAGCGAGGACCCGATGGGCAGGGTGGCCTGCGAGGTGCTCTGCACGACCGGCATGGTCATGGTGGCCGGCGAGATAACCACGAACACCTACGTGGATATTCCCAAGCTGGCCCGGGAGATAATCAAGGATATAGGCTACACCAGGGCCAAGTACGGCTTCGACGGCGACACCTGCGCGGTGCTGACCGCCATCGACGAGCAGTCCGGGGACATCGCGCAGGGCGTCAACAACGCGCTGGAGGTGCGCGAGCACCTGGTGGCGGAGGAGGAGATAGCCCGGACCGGAGCGGGGGACCAGGGCATGATGTACGGGTTCGCCTGCAACGAGACGGAGGAGTTCATGCCGATGCCGATAGCCCTGGCCCACCGGCTGGCCAGGCAGCTCGCCAAGGTCCGCAGGGACGGCACGATACCCTACCTGCGCCCGGACGGCAAGACCCAGGTGACCCTCGAGTACGAGGGGGGGAAGGCCGTGCGCGCGGACACCATAGTGGTCTCGGCGCAGCACCACCCGGAGGCTACCCTGGCCGAGATAAGGGCCGACATCATCGAGCACGTGGTCACGCCCGTCGTCCCGGGCTACCTCATGAAGAACGGAACCAGGATACTCGTGAACCCGACGGGGCGCTTCGTGAAGGGCGGCCCGATGGCGGACTCCGGCCTCACGGGCAGGAAGATAATAGTCGACACATACGGCGGTTGGGTGGCGCACGGCGGGGGCGCATTCTCCGGCAAGGACCCGACGAAGGTGGACCGGTCGGCGGCCTACATGGCCCGCTACGCGGCGAAGAACGTGGTGGCCGCAGGACTCGCGGACCAGTGCCAGATCCAGCTCGCCTACGCCATAGGAGTGGCTGAGCCGGTCTCGATCATGCTGGATACCATGGGCACGGGCAAGATCCCCGACGAGCGGATAACGAAGCTGGTCCGGGAGCACTTCGACTTCCGCCCCGCCGCCATAATCCGCGACCTGCGGCTTCGCAGGTCCCAGTACCGCAGGCTCGCGGCCTACGGGCACATGGGCCGGATCGACCTCGACCCTCTTCCCATGTGGGAGCTGACCGACAGGGCGAAGGCGCTGGCGTCGGCCCTGGCGTAGAGGTTCGCGCGCAAGAATGAGACCTGCCGCCCGGGTCGACTGGCCCTGGCGGCAGGACCCAGGCACGGAAGCGGAGGAGGGGTAGGAGATGGGCAAGGGTGCGACCCTGTCGTCGATCACTTTCAGCACTGTGGAGGAGCTCGCGCCTCACAGGGATTGGCTGCTCTCCCTGTTCAGGTCCCACTGCGGGTCGGTGGGAGGTATGCGGCTGTTCGTGGCGTTCAACGAGACGGCCAACAACGCCATCTTCCACGCCAACAGGTGCCGGCCCCATTCCAGGGTGCACGTCGAGATCCTGGACGAGGGGGACTCGGTCGCCATATCGGTCAGGAGCGACGAGGGCGCCTTCGATCACGACCTTCGGCTCGATCCGGGGGTGTTCTCCGACTTCTCCAAGGAGAGCGGCAGGGGGGTGCAGATAGTGCTCCACCTTGTAGACGAGATGCGCATAGAGGAGGCGGGCAGGGTCGTCCTGCTTCGCATGGAAAAGCGCGACGCACCCGCTCCCTTTTCCGCCCTCGGCGCGGGGGCCGCGCAGCAGTCGCCCTTTCCGCTCGCGGTGGAGATAGCCGGCTTCCGATTCAACGGGATGAACCTGCTGGACATGTTCGGGGAGTCCATGGTGATGTGGGAATCCGCGACTGGCAGGATCGTGTACATGAACGAGGCCGCCAGGGTGCTCTACGATTACACGCTGGCCGAGACGGAGGGGCTGTCGATAGACGACATCTTCCCGTCGCGGGACGGGCTGTCGGGCAGGACCTTCACCGTGACCACCACGTCGCATAGGAAGAAGAACGGCGTCTTCTTCCCGGTGCAGGCCACGTGCCGCTCCCTTGCGAGCGACACGGAGGAGATAATGATGATGGTGGTGGCGGACATCTCGCCGGAGAACCTGGCTCGGGACGACGTCGCGATGGCGTCGGCAATCCAGCGGGGCTTTCTGCCCGGCGACCTGACGGGGGAACCGGGGATCGAGGTGCGAAGCATATTCCGCCCGATGTTCATGATAAGCGGGGACCTGTTCGACTACCACTGGGACTCCGAGAGGAGGATCCTCAACGGGTACATCTTCGACCTTATGGGGCACGGGGTTCCGGCCGCGTTGCAGACCTCGGCCCTGCTGGTGCTCTTCCGCCAGGCGTTCGAGGACGAGGAGATGTCCGGCGCCGGCCTGCTCGAGAAGCTCCAGTGGGTGAACGCCGTGGCCGCGGAGCGCTTCCTGTCGGACTCGTTCGCCGCCGCGATCTGCTTCACCCTCGACCTTGAGAGAATGATGATGTCGTATTGCTCTGCCGGGATAAACGCCTTCCTTCACGGGGAGAGCGGGACGATGCGCAAGGTCCTTTCTCCCGGCTCCCTGCTCGGGCTGTCCAGGCGGGTCGAGTTCGGCTCGGGCGAGATAGAGGCCAGGCCCGGAGACTACTTCATCTTCACCAGCGACGGCTTCCTGGACCTGATGCAGGACTCGGGCGACCTGAAAATGCAGTTCCACGAGGCCTACGACCACCTGTTCTCGATAGGGTACTCGGGCGCCAGCAGGGACGACCTGTCGGCGCTGTGCGTCCACGTCCGCTGACCGTCAGTCGCGGCGGCGCGGGGTGTTCCTTATTATGACCGACACCAGCTCCTCGGGGTCGACCGGCTTGGCTATGTAGTCGTCCATCCCGGCGTCCAGGCACATCTGCCTGTCGCCCTCCATGGCGTATGCGGTCATGGCCACTATCGGCAGGTGCCCGCCCCCGGCCCGCTCGCCGTCGCGGATCGCCCTCGTCGCGTCCAGGCCGCTCATCCCCGGCATCTGGATGTCCATGAACACCAGGTCGAACCTCTCCCCGGCTATCTTCTCAAGCGCCTCCTCGCCGCCTGCGGCCAGCGACACGCTCCATCCCGCGCCCCCCTTCTTCTTGAGTATGGACCTGGTCAGGCTGCGGTTGAAGCTGTTGTCGTCTACGACCAGGATGGACAGCTCCTCCGGCGGGACGGCGCCCGACGCCGCCTTCGCCCCGGTCTCCCGCGTCTCCGGGCCGGCCGCCACCTTCTTAAGCAAGACGGTGAGATGGAAGGTGTTGCCATCTCCACCGGTGGCCTCGGCCCACAGCGACCCCCCCATGGCCTCGGCTATCCCTTTTGCGATCACCAGGCCGAGCCCGGCCCCCTCGTAGACCTTGGCGAACTCCCCCCGGTCGAGGGAGGAGCCGTCGAGCATCGCCCTTATCCTGTCCATCGCGTTCGTCTCGGCAGAGTGGGCTATGGAGAAGCGCAGGGTCATGGCCTCGTCGGTCTCCCTCTGAGGCGCGACGTCGATCACCACCTTGCCCCTGGCGGTGAGGGATATGGCCGTGCCCGCGACGTTTCGCAGGGCCTGGCCGAGGCGGGTGCTGTCCCCGACCAGAAACTCGGGCACGGAGGGCGGGATCTTCAGCTCCACCTGCAGCCGCCTCTCCTGCGCGGCCATGGCGAGCGGCCGGACCGCCTGGGAACAGCACGAGCGTATCGGCACCGGACTCTCCTTGAGCTCGAACAGTCCAGCTTCGAGGCGGGACAGGTCGAAAAGCTCCTCGACTAGCCGCAGCAGGTCGCGTGCTGAGGACGACAGCATCTCCACGAACTTCTTCTGCTCAAGGTCGAGCCTGGTGTCCTCGAAAAGGTTGACCACGCTCATGATCGAGTTGAGCGGGGTGCGTATCTCGTGGCTGAGGTTCGAGATGAGGGCAGTGATCCTCCTGTTGGCCTCCTCCGCCCTGGCCAGCTCCTCCTCCAGCTTGGACACCCGCGCCGCCGTGATCTCGAACAGTTCGTTCTGCTCTTCCAAGCGTTTACCTCCTTGCATTCGGAGGGCGGCGCGGCCGGGCCGGACGCGCCGCCCTCGCCGTCGAACGGCCTCGCGCGCTCTCAGCGGAACGCGTAGACCTTCCCGTCGTAGCCGCCGAAGTAGACGACGCCCCCGTCGACCAGCGGGGAGGACATTATCTCCCGCTCCGACTCGAAACGCCAGCGCTCCCGCCCGGATGCGGCGTCCAGTGCGTAGAACACCCCCGAGTCGCTGCCGAAGAAGACCAGCCCCTCGTGCACCGCCGGGTCGGAGTGGATGCCGCCGGGGACGGGGAACTCCCAGGCGAGTCTCCCCGAGGCCGCCTCCACCGCGACGAGCTTGCCGTTGACCGTGCCGAAGAAGACCCTGCCGCCCGCGATGGTCGGTGCCGTGGTCACGGACTCCCCCGCCCCGTACTTCCACAGCGGGATCACGCCCTTGAGGCGCACGGCCTGCACTAGCCCGTCCCAGGCGCCGAAGTAGACCACTCCGTCGGAGACCCTCGCGGTCCCCACTGGGCCGCCCGCGCCGCCCCCCCAAGCCTTCTTGCCGTTCCTGGCGTCGAGGGCCAGGAACAGCCCCTCGTAGGCTCCCACGAACACCAGCCCGTCGCTGTACACCGGGGAGGAGCGGAGCTCCCTGCCCGTGTCGAACACCCACAGCTGCGAGCCGGTCTCGGCGTCGAGAGCGTAGGTCTTGCCGTCCGCGCTGTTGAAGAATACCTTACCGTCGCCCGCGGCGGGCGACGCCCATATCGCCCCCGGCGTGTACTGCTCGGCCGGGCTGTAGCTCCACTTGACCCCCCCGGTGGCCAGGTCGACGGCGAACAGGGTCCCGTCCGCGCCCCCCACGAATGCCTTCCCGCCCAGGATCGCCGGTGCGCCGTTTATCGTAGCGCGGGTGTTGAAGGTCCAAGCTTCGCGCCCGGTAGCCTTGTCGACGGCGTGCAGCTTGCCCTCGCTGTCGCCGATCAGGACGAGGCTCCCCGTCGACGCGGGCGAGCCGGAAACCGACCCCATAGCCTCGTAGCTCCACAGCAACTCTCCCCGCCACCCCTCGGCCCTGGCTGCCGGGACGATAAAAATCAGCAGGACCGCCAGCGCCGCCCAGCCCGCGATGGAGCCAGACCTGGTTCTGTGCATACGCAACACCTCTTTTTTCATGATGATTTCCAGTTAAGGATAGTATAAACCGGATTTTGATTTTTTCATATCTTTCTGCGCCGCACCGCGACTTGAAGAGAGTACAATCTAGGACGATCAAGGAAGGAGGAGTCCGGCTCATGATGCTCCACGACGCCGCCGCCGAGTGGCTGGGCGGCTATATAGATTCCTTCAGGGGGCGCAACGGAGCCCTGTCGCCCCTGATGGAGGTCAAGCGCACTCACTCCGCGAGAGTGCGGGACAACGCCGCGAAGATTGCGGGGGGGCTAGGCTGGACCGGCGACAGGCTGGACGTCGCCCTGACGGCCGCCCTGCTGCACGACACCGGGCGCTTCCCGCAGTACGCAAGGTGGGGGACCTACTACGACGGGGCCTCCGCGGATCACGGCGAGCTCGGGGAGGCTACCCTGCGCGAGCTCTTCCCCGGGAACCTGTCGGACCAGTGCGCGGCTTGGGAGGACATCCTTCTCGCGGTTCGCCTGCACAACAAGAAGGAGCTGCCACTGGACGTCCCGAGGAGGGCGCTCCCGCTTGCCAGGCTCGTAAGGGACAGCGACAAGCTCGACGTGTTCAGCCTTGTGCGGTCTCACGTCGAAGCCGGGCGCATCAACGACCTGCTGCCCGGAATAGCCCCTAGGGGCGGCTACTCCGACGACCTGGTCGAGGAGGTCGCAACGGACGGCAGGGGCTCGTACCGCAATGTGCGATCCCTGTTCGACTTCCTGCTGGTGCAGCTCTCCTGGGTCCTGGACCTCAACTACCCTCCGTCCTTCAGGATGCTGAGGGAGGACGGGGTGCTCGCGTGGATCGAGCGCACCCTCCCGTCCTGCGACCGGGTGGACGATTTCGTGCGCTCCGTCCTGACGCATGCCTCCGCGATGGAGAGCGCCTGAGGGCTCGGTCGCTCTCTCCCCCCCCCGCTCCGGGACAGGTCAGGCGAACCTGCCCGCGATGACGTCGATGATCGCCCTGTCGAGGTTCCGCATCCCGTTGACCGACACCTGCACCATGTTGCTCACGGTCTTCTCGATCGTCTCGTCCACCAGCCCCTGCGGCTCCGGGTAGTGCCCGTCGAACACGAGCAGGGCCGCGTGGTACGCCTCGAGAGCCCCGGTGCCCACCTTCAGGGCGCACGTGTCCTTGGCCCCGTCGCAGACCATGCCGACGAGGTTGCCAAGGATGATCAGCATGGCCTGGGCCGCCTTGGCGATATCCTTCGTCTTCAGGTAGACCATGGCCGCCGCCGCCCCGGCTCCCGCCGCGACCGAGCAGCCGCAGGTTGGGGTGAGCCGCCCTGTGCGGCTCTTGACGTAGCTGGTCGCAAGGTGGCTGAACGCCACGGCTTTGGCGGTCTCCTCCCTGCTCGCCCCGTGGTGCGCGGCGAAGATCGCCACGGGCAGGATGGCGGTCACCCCGTGGTTGCCGCTTCCAGCGCTGCTCATCACGGGCATCGGCGCGCCGGACATCCGCGCGTCGGACGCGGCCGCGGCGAAGGACTTTATCTTGAGGCTGAGGTCCTCCGACTCGTAGCAGGCGCCCGAGATCTTGCGGATTGTCTTGCCTATGTTCAGCCCTGTGTCGTGGCTGCCGTCGAACCCGTACTCCGCGATGGCCATGTTCATCTCCACCCCCTGGAGCACGTAGTCGACGTCATCCTTGTCCATCGTGTCCACCAGCGATACCAGCTCGGAGAAGCCCATCGAGGCGACCTCGTCGGGGATGCCGCCGCCGGCCTGGCCGGACGCCGAGGGCTCGACCGAGAAGACGACCGCGCCGTCCAGCGTCACCTCCACGATGTTCGTGTGGGTCCCCTCGATGCGGCAGGCGGCCGTACGCCCGTCCGAGCGCAGCGACGCCTCGACGTACACGCCGTGGCGCTCCATGTCGGGGACTATCTTGACCCCGCCGCCCGCGAGGAATGCCATCGCCGCCTCGACGTCCGAGGCGCCGCAGTCCTTCAGCACCTCCAGTCCGTACTCCGACCGCCCGCACCCCACCGCGAGGGCGGCCGCCACGTTGTTCCCCTTGAGGCCGTCGGTGCCGGGTATCCCCACGTCCATGCCGTTCTTGTAGATGCTGTCGCTAACCGTCACCAGCACGCCATCCACCGGTCCCGGCAGCTCCTCCCTCGCCCGGGCGACGGCCAGCGCCACCGCTCCGGGCTCGGTACACCCGAGCGCCGGCTTGACCTCGCTCTGCAGAAACTCCTTGATCGTGAACATCCTATCCCCTCCGAGCAGGCGAATTATTATTTCCGGATCCTCCCGGCTCGCCCGACGACCCGCGACCTCCGAGCCGATCGTATTTGCCGAACTGTAAAAAATAGTACCCCGCACGCGCTGAAACGTCAATCGGAGCGCTACGCAGCCTCGGTCGCTTTGAATAATCGCCGGGAGGCCGGTGGAGAGCGCGCCTTTCAATGCGTCGCCGAAGGGTGTAGAATGTCCGCATATCTTTAAAGAATGCAATAAAAAAGATATTTTCCGGAGAGGAGAGATCTTTATGAGAGCGATTTCCTTGAGGGCGAGGCTGTGGATCCTGGCTATGGTGCCGGTGGCCGGGATTCTCGCGGTGGCGTGGTTCTCCGGATGGTCGGCTAACGAGGTGTACGACGACCTGATGCAGCGGATCTACGACGAGGCGTTCGTGGCGCAGAGCCTGGTGCTCAACGCGGACCGCGACCTCTACCAGGCGCTAGTGGCCAGGCAGGCCATACTCGACCTCGGCGCGGACGAGAGGTTCGACAAGAACCTCAAGGACTTCAGGGAGAACGTCGAGCAGGTGACCGACCGCATGGGAAGCGCCCTGAAGGCGCTCGAGCGCAACAGGGACGAGTGGGCTCCGTTCAGGCTGGAGGGAAAGGCGGAGTCCGTGTTCGACGAGTTCAAGGAGTTCCAGCGGGACTTCCCCCAGTGGATCAAGGACTCCGAGGGGAGCATCGAGGGGATCCGGTCCGGGGCGCGGGCCCCGGGATCGGACGGCGCGCCCGAGGACCCGGTGTTCAAGAGGGTGAGGGGCAACATCAACGACATAGGCGAGATCCTGGACGTCGGAGCGGAGCTAGGGGCCGCCGAGAACGCGGCCAGAATGAGGCGGGCGGAGTATATAGTCGGTGTGATGAGCGCGCTCGCGGCCCTTCTGGCTCTCGCGATGGCCTTCGTGACCATCCGCGTCATAAGACGGTCCGTCGACGGCCTGCTCAGGGCCTCGACGGCCGGCGCGAAGGGGGATCTCACCTTTCGCACCGGGATGGCGGGAGGCGACGAGCTGTCGGTCGTGGGGCGCTCCCTTGACGG
>CAYWKH010000044.1:0-16733 GCA_964458805.1 uncultured Synergistaceae bacterium | reverse complement strand
GGAGCGAAGCGACGAGGTAAGCAGGCGACCAACGGGCGGTTTCTGTCATCCCGACGACCGAAGGGAGGAGGGATCCTGCCCTGCGGTGGTTACCTGTCTGGGTCCCTCCCCTCGTCGCTTCGCTCCTCGGGATGACTGCGCCGGCATCTGCTCGCGAGCTCTCGTCACTGGCTCCTGACTATGCGCCTCGCATTGCCCGGCTCAAGCGCAAGCACCGCACCGGAGGCGTCGATCTCGGCGGCGAAGGCCAGGTCGCGCTCGAAGCCGAGCGCGGCGAGCCGCCTGCCGTGGACCG
The DNA here is from genome assembly GCA_964458805.1 of uncultured Synergistaceae bacterium. Classification (GTDB taxonomy): domain Bacteria; phylum Synergistota; class Synergistia; order Synergistales; family Aminobacteriaceae; genus JAAYLU01. The sequence continues at coordinate 16,438 of CAYWKH010000044.1, read as the reverse complement.
AGCGGGCCAGCAGGGCCGACAGGTCGCGACCCCCGTCCCTCCAGGCGGCCAGGGCCAGAATCGCGCCGTCCCCGAGCTCCGCCCCGCGCGCCGACAGGCGCTCGACCAGAAGGCCCGCGCAGGCGCAGTCGTCCAGCGATGAGCGCCCCTCGAGCCCGGCGCAGAGGATGCCGATCCGCTCTCGCTCAATGATCGCTGCTGCGGTCGCGGTGGCGTTCCTCGCGCAGACCGGGTATACCGGGGCGCCCGAGGCCGAGGCGTTAAGCAGGGCCGCGGTGCCGTTGGTCGTCGCCATTACGGCGTCGGTCCTGCCAGCCAGATCCAACGCGGCGAGCTCAAGCGGGGAGTTGCCGATGTCGAACCCAGCCGGAGGCAGGGCGTTGCGCTCACCCATCAGGATCGGCCCGAGGCCCCCCTCCGCCAGCCTGTCCCTCAGGGTGAAGGCCTCCTCTATCGAAGCCGCCGGGTACAGCCTCTTTCCTCCCCGGTCGAAGAAGGCGCAGATGGTCGTAGTCGCTCTCAGGATGTCGATCACCAGCCAGCAGTCGGCCTCGGGCAGCGGCTCCGACCGCGACAGCACCACCTCGCACCTCATGCGCCGACGGTCGCGGAGAACTTCCCCGCCTCCTCCACGAGCCTGAGGAACAGGGGGAGCATCTCGTCGCCCCCGGCCAGCATCATCTCGGGGTGCCACTGCACGCCGACCACGAAGGGGGCCCCCTCCATCTCGATCGACTCCACAACCCCGTCCATCGCCCTCGACGTGGCCACCAGCCCGCGTCCCAGTTCCTTGACGGCCTGGTGGTGGTAGCTGTTGACCGGGAACGTCGCCCCCAGCAGGCCAGACAGCAGCGACTCCCCCTCCGCGACGACCGTGTGGCTCGGGCAGTGCCGCTTCCTGTTCTGCGAGTGCTGCACGAACGCGCCCTGCAGGTCGCCGATGTGCTGGTGCAGCGTGCCTCCGCAGGCGACGTTCAGAAGCTGCATCCCCTTGCATATCGCCAGCACGGGCATCCCGAGCTTCAGTGCGGTCTTGACCGAACGGAGCTGGAATATGTCAGCGTCCCTGTATACGTACTCGAGCGCGCGCGCTGGCTCCTCTCCGTACAGCAGAGGGTCTATGTCGTAGCCGCCGGGCACGATCAGGCCTCGGACGCATGACACCTGCGCCTCGGCTATGTCCTGCCCCCTCGCGACCGGCAGGACGACCGGTATCCCCCCCGCCCTCTCGACCGCGGACACGTAGTCGTTGTTCACGTAGTTGCGCTCAAGCCCCGGGGAGAAGCCCCCCTCCGCCACCAGCAGGTTTCCAACCACTCCTATCAAAGGTCGCTCCATCCGCCGCTCCCCCTTTCCCCGCACCTTCGCGGCATCTTTCAACCCACGGCAGACATGTCGCGGAATTTCCGCGACTGCGTGTATAATTATATGATACAAATTCGATCGGCAGGTGTTGATCCACGATGAAGGGAATCGGCGTTTCTCCTGGCATTGCGATAGGCAGAGCGGTCATTCACTGGAAGGAGAAAGTTGATATTATCAAGGAATATGTCGACGATCCTGAGCGAGAACTTCACCGCTTCCGCACGGCGCTCGAGTTCGCAGGGGAGCAGATCCGGGAGTCATACTCCCGCGTGCTTCAGAACGTAGGGCCGAACGAGGCCGCCATCTTCGAGGCGCACGGGCTCATGCTTCAGGACCCGGACTTCACCGGCCGGGTGGAGGGGCTGATCGTGGACGAGAGCGCGAACGCCGAGTGGGCCGTGAAGCAGGTGGCCGACAGCCTGATACAGGTGTTCGAGGATATGGACGACGAGTACATGAAGGCGCGCTCGGACGACGTAAGGGACATCTCCGAGCGGGTGATAAAGCTGCTGCTGCAGGTCGGCGGCGCCGGCATGACCCAGCTCCGCGAGAGGGGGATCCTCGTCTCCCGCGACTTCACCGCCTCCGACATGTCGCAGATAGACCGCGACATGACCCTCGGCGTGGCCTCGGAGTCCGGCGGAAAGACCTCCCACGCGTCGATAATCGCCCGTACAATGCAAATTCCGGCGGTCATGGGGGTTCACGGGCTGCTGGACCGAGTGGACAGCGGGGACATGGTGATCCTCGACGGGGAGTCGGGCGAGATCGTGGTCAACCCTGACGAGGAGACGCTGTCAAGGTACCGTGAGAAACAGGAGCGGTACCAGTGCTTCCTGGACAAACTCTCCGAGGTGCGGGGGATGGATACGGTCACGCTGGACGGGGCCAGGGTCGAACTGGGCGCCAACGTGGGGTCGTCGCGCGACCTCGACGAGGTGCTGAAGAACGACGCCGAGGCCATCGGCCTGTACCGGACGGAGTTCCTCTACCTCGAGAGCTCCATGCTGCCGACGGAGGACGAACAGTTCGAGGCGTACCGGAGCGTGGTGGCAGGCATGAGCGGCCGGCCGGTGGTCATTCGGACGCTCGACATAGGCGGGGACAAGAAGCTGGACTACCTGTCCATCCCGGAGGAGGAGAACCCCTTCCTCGGCTACCGGGCCATCAGGCTGTGCCTCGACCGCCAGGACATATTCAAGGTGCAGCTCAGGGCGATCCTCCGATCCAGCGCCTTTGGGAAGGTTCGCATACTATTCCCGATGATCTCCTCGCTGGAGGAGATCCGGGCCGCCAAGGCGCTGCTGGAGGAGGCCAAGGAGGAGCTTCGCGCGGAGTCGATCGAGTTCGACGAGGATGTGACCTCCGGCATCATGGTGGAGGTGCCGTCGGCCGCCATACTCTCCGACCAGTTCGCCGGGGAGTGCGACTTCTTCAGCATAGGCACCAACGACCTGATCCAGTATACGGTCGCGGTGGACCGGGGAAACGACAAGCTCTCTCCTCTCTACTCCCCATGTCACCCGGCTGTGCTGAGGCTTGTGAAGACGGTCATCGACAACGGCAGGAGGGCCGGGATCCCGGTCGCCATGTGCGGCGAGGCGGCGGGGGATCCCAGGCTGATCCCGGTGCTGCTAGGGATGGGGCTGACGGAGTTCAGCATGAGCCCCTCGTCGATTCTTCAGGCGCGATGGATGGTTAGAAACCTCCGGAAGTCGGACCTGGAGCGGGCCGCGGAGCACGTGGTCACGCTCGGGACGACGGCCGAGGCGGAGGCCTTCTGCGAGTCCCTGCTGATGTCGCCCGACCTGTGCGTTTGAATCGCGAGGGGCGATTCAAACGCACAGGCTCCCCCAGTCGTCAAGGGAGCCATTTCTCCAGCATGGAGCTTAGCGACGCCACGGTAACGGGCTTGGCCAGGTAGTCGTCCATGCCGGCGGCGAGGCACCTCTCCCGGTCACCCTGCATGGCGAAGGCCGTCATCGCCACGATGGGGACTGGGATCGGCCGGCCCGCGGCTTTGATTCCCAGCTCCCTTATCCTGCCGGTGGCCTCCGTTCCATCCATGTCCGGCATCTGCATGTCCATGAGGACGAGGTCGTAGCTCCCCCTTTCCAGGGCCTCGAGAGCTTCTATGCCGTTGGATGCGGTGTCCGCTGCAATTCCGAGCTTTTTCAGCATTATGAGGGCAACCTTCTGGTTGACGGGGCTGTCCTCCACGAGCAGGACGCGGGCGCGGGGCGGGGCCTCGCCCCCATCCCTGGATGGCGCGTCCCCTCTCCGGGCAACGCCGGACGGCGACTTGGCCTTCTCGAGGCGCACCTCGAACCGGAAGCAGGAGCCGGGCCCCGAGCCGGGAGCCGAATCGCCGGGGAAGGAGGCCCGGATCTCCGTGGGGGGCGCCGGGCTGTCAACGCGGATCGAGCCGCCCATGAGCTCCGCCAGCTCCCTCGAAATCGCCAGTCCGAGGCCGGCACCCCCGTACTTTCGCGTGCTCGACGCGTCAACCTGCGAGAATTTCTGAAACAGCCTCTCCTTGAACTGCTCGGGGATGCCTATGCCAGTGTCCAGCACGGAGAACCTCAGCAGCGCGTCGCCCGCGGTCTCCTCGACCAGCTGAAGACGGAGTGCTATCCCCCCGGCGCTGGTGAACTTCAGGGAGTTTCCCGCCAGGTTCACCAGCACCTGGCGGAGCCGCCCGGGGTCTCCGCGGAGGTGCGAAGGCACTCCAGGCTCTCGCACGCAGACGAAGGACAGCCCCTTCTCCCTGGCGCGCGAGGCCAGCATCGCGGTGACCTCCTCCGCCAGCTCGTTCACGTTGCAGTCCGTGATCGCGAGCTCCATCCTGCCCGCCTCTATCCTCGACAGGTCGAGTATGTCGTCGATCAGGTCCAGCAGGGCGTCGCCGCAGCTCTTGACGGTCCTGGCGTAATCTGCCTGCTCGTCGTCCAGGTCCGACGCCAGCAGCAGGTCTATCATGCCGATTATGCCGTTCATCGGGGTCCTTATCTCGTGGCTCATGTTGGCCAGGAACGCGCTCTTGGCGATGTTGGCGGCCTCGGCCCGGCGGGCCATCTCGTTGACCTGCCTGATGGACTCGACCAGCGACTCGTTGGTCTCCTCCAGGATCCGGAAGTTGCGCGCGTTCGCGACGGCCAGGGAGAGGATGGGCTGCACCGTGGCGGCGCTGTTGAAGTAGCGCTCCCTGTTTTTAGGTATGACCAGGTCGTCGACCAGGAGATAGCCCATGGTCTCACACTCGCGGCGGAGGCGCAGGAGGAAGCCTCCTCCGTCTCCCCACCACGAGCAGTCCTCGTCGGCAGCCAGCATCTTTTCGACGGCTCCTCCGGGCAGCGTGCGATGCGCGGGGAAGAAGACTGCCTCGCCGGCCTCTCCCCTCAGGAGCGGTACATAAGCCTGGAAGGACGGGGCGCAGAGGATGTCGAACAGCTCGAAGAAGGCCCTCGCAACGTCCTCCTCGGCGGTGAACTCCACCAGGCGGCTCATCATGTCGAGCAGCATCGCGTAGTCCGCGGCGAGCCCGGCGGGCTCCGGGGACGCCGGCGCGCCATCGTCGCCGCGCGGTTCCATGCTTCCGAGGGCGTCCCTCATGAAGAGCTCGGCCATGTCCAGCCCGACTGGCATTATCTCGAACGGCCTGTCTACATAGGCGGCGAACTCGGCCATCCTCCGCCCGCAGTCGGGATAGACCCCGGTGTCTAGCATCAACAGCCGGCTGCATGACTCCGCGAAGAAGCTCCTGGCCCCGTCGGCGTCGAACCCCCACCCCGTGCCCACTCTCTCCCTCCAGCGCTCCAGCCATCCCGGAGTCACCAGGTAGGCCCCGTCGCTCTGCAGGCGAGCAACGAGGGGCGCGGGAATGAACAGGTCGAAGTCGCGCCCTGTGACGGCGACATTGCGAGGGGTCGGATCAGCGGATTTTTTCTCCGCATAGCAGGGGCTCCCCACGACGAGGACCCGGTCGAAGCGGCTCGCCGCATCTCTTATCATGTCGTCCAGGGGCGCGGTGGAGCGTGAACTATCGGTGCAGTCGCACGAGAACGATACGACATCGCAGGAGGGCAGTTTCATCCGCGAGGCTAGCGCCTCCATCTCCCGGCGAAGAGCCCTGCACGACAGGATGAGCGTCTTCTTCGCCATCTAGCCCGGCCAGTCTAGCGGGTATTCGCCCCACCTGCGCACTGCCTCTCCCATGGCGAAGATCACCTCGTCGGGGACCTGCCAGGGGATCTCGCCGTGGCTGTCGGACAGTATGAATCCTCCCCCCGGCCCCGCGGCGGCTATGGTCCTCTTTACTTCCTCCTCGGCCCGCGCGGGGGACCACCTCCTCATCTCAAGTCCGTTCAGGTTTCCCACCAGGGCGATCCTGCCCTCCGCCAGCCGCTTCAGCTCCTCCAGGTCCTCCTCGCACCCGGCGCATAGCACACCCACGCCGGTCTGCACCACGTCGTCCAGGATGGGTATGCTCCTCCCGGACGCGAAGTGCATGGCCACCGGGCCGCCGATGCGGGAGATCGTCCGCCTCGCCACCTGGAAGCCGGTCTTTAGATAAAGCTCTCTCGGGATGATCGTGGGGGACGAAAGAGGGTCGAAGTAGACAACCGCCGTCGATCCCGCCTCGACCTGCGCCCTCCCCCACTCGACCGTGAACTCCTCGTTCACCTCCATGAGCCGCGCTAAGAGGTCCGGCCTCTCGTGGATCAGCACCAGGTAGGACTCGAGCCCCATCTGCATAGCAGGCAGGGAGAAGGGGGAGATGACGACGCTTAAAATGGGAACCTCGTCTCCGGCTCTCTCCTTCATCAGCCTGATAGCGTCGAGCGTCTTGACGAGCGAGGGGGAGTCCTTCACCCGCGGCGGCTGAAGCGACATGATGCGCTCCGGGTCGGTCAGGGGCGGCATCCCGCAGTTCGGCGGGCCGTCGTCGTAGTAGATGGACTCGCCCCCCCACGCCTCCGCCTCGGCGGACGCGTGCATGAACGAGTACAGGCAGTCATGGCCGAACTTCTTCCTCATCCGAAGCTGGGCCTCCGCCACGTTGACCCCCTTCGAGAAGTATTCCCGTATCGAGAGCCCAAGCTCCCTTGCGCCGGCCGTGGTCAGCAGGGGAAACCACGGCACCCTGTCCGGCTCCTTCAGAGAGAGCGCAGTCACCACCCGCTCCATAGAGGTCATGGATGAGCGCACCATTATCTGCCACCTCCAGAGAACCGATCGATAAGCGACACGATCTCGCTGGCGTTCCTGCACATAGCGTCCGCGCCGGTCTCGCGCCACAGCCCCGGCTCGAGGCGGAACGGCGCCCCGCCAACGACAAGCATCACGGGTCGTCCCAGGCGATCCAGCCCCTCCCGCACCTTTACCACCCTGAGCGCGGAGTTGAGCATCAGGGTGGAGACGAGCAGCATCTCCACCCCGTCAGCCTCGACGCGCCTGACCAGCGCCTCGGCGTCCGTGCTCCCGTAGTCGAAGAACGGGTGGCCCGATGCGGTGAGCGTCGCCGCCACCATTCGCTTGCCCAGCATGTGCCTGTCCTCGAGGACCGCCAAGGCTATCCTGGCATCCCCGTCCGAGGGCTCGGCGTGCTGCGGCAGCAGCCTGCCTACCAGCTCCTCGCATATCCTTCCGCTCATGTACACCTGGGAGAGGGAGACCCTTCCGTCCTCCCACAGCCTTCCGAGCCTATCCATCGCGGGCACCACGTCCTGCTCTATTCGCGCCGTCACGGGACGCTCGTCGCCCTCGTCGGTTAGAAGGCGCGCAACCTCGAGACGATTCAAAGCCAGCAGGGCGGCCTCAAACTCGCTCGAACGCTCTTCCCTGGATTTCATAATTCCACCTCCGGCAACGGCTTTAAAGCGGTATTTTTCAGCCTGATCGGCCTGCAGCCGCGCCGATTCCCGGCATTATACATTGACCGACAGCACCGGTCACTCCCCCGCCTAACGTCGAGCACTTTTTTTAGTGTTCTTCTCAGCGTACATCGCCCTGTCGGCGGTGGCAAGGAGAGTTTTTGCCTCGACCCCGTCTCTTGGATAAAGAGATATGCCTATACTGACGTCGACGCAGATCTCATGCCCCTTCACGCTGAACGGATCCGAGAACAGCGCTCTCATATCCAGCATAATCTTATCGAGGTCGTTCTCATGGTTCAAGCCCTCGAGCAGGACTACGAACTCGTCTCCCGCCAGCCTGGCGACCGTATCCTGCTCCCGGTGCGCCTTTTTCAATCTCTTTGCCACCTCGATAAGCATGACATCCCCTGCCTCATGCCCAAAGGTATCATTGACCCTCTTGAAATTATCCAAATCCAGAAATAGCAAAACCACCATGGCATGCTCGCGTTTCGCCCTGGCAAGCGCCATCTCCAGGCGGTCCATGAGCAACGCGCGATTGGGCAGGCCGGTGAGATAGTCGTGGTATGCCATCCTCGTAAGGCGCTCCTGCTCGGCCTTAAAGCCTCCGATATGCCGGTATACGCCGGAGAAGTGCGCGTGGTCGCCGTCTACGTCCGCGACCGCCGAGATGGAGAGCCATACCGGGTATACCTCGCCGTCCCTCCTCCTATTGAGTATCTCGCCGCTCCATTTGCCGGTCCTTCTCAGCTTCTCGACGAACCCCTTGTCGAACTGCCTCTCCCTCGCTGCGAAGAGCGAGGGCTTCTTGCCGCGCATCTCGGCGAGACTATAGCCTGTCAGTTCTTCAAATGCAGGATTGCAGTCCTCTATGAACCCCTTCGAGTCTATGATCACCACTCCCTCGGAGATCGAACGGTACAGGTGGACCAGCTTCTTCGAGTGCAGCTCGCTCTCGGCGAGAGAGGCAGTCTTCATATCCACCAAGCGCAGCATCGCGCCGCGCCAGTTCCAAAACAACCCCGTGAGCAGCGCGACCAGGGACGACACCAGCACTCCCGCGTACAGGGTAACCCTTCCCGCGTCCCTCGGATGCATGGATTCGAACCCCGGCCCCGGCAGGGTCTCAAGCTCGAACGCCTGCCCCATCATGAACAGGTGGCGCACGGCCTTGAAGGGAGGATCGCGATCAAGCTCCGGGGGAGGCCCCCCAGGCTCGGCATACAGGGTCTGGCAGCCGTCCCCGGGCAGAATGCGCCTGAGTCGCAGATCCAGCACTCCCCCGTTCGCCTCGTCGCCGCGAAGCATGGAGCTCCCAAGCATCGCCTTAAGGTTCACCACGATCGCGACCATGCCCGTCGGGATCCCCGAGGGGCCCGATACCGCCCTGAGCGCCACCGCCCTGCAAGCCTCGCGGGCGCCATCGTCCGGCAGGGCGCCTGACAGGGTGGGAAACCCCTCGTCCAGCACGACCGTCACGGCCTCCTTCAGGGGTTGCATGGACAGGAGATCAGCCCCCGCAGGCAGGTACGACCACCCCTCGAGGGTCGAGTAGGCAACGATAAAGGAAGTGCGCGTTCCGTCACCGCTGGAGGAGGCCCGAGCCCAGGCCACGGCGTCGATGTAGGGCACGGAGGTCAGGTACTCGGCATACCTGGCGAACTCGTCGCGGTCGACATGGTCGCTGCTCTCGAAGAAGCGCCCGAGTCCCTCCAGGTACCCGTCCCTCAGCTCTTTGAACTCCCTTAGAAACAAGCCGGACTCGAGGTTCGAAAGGGTTAAAAAGGCCCCCCTGTGGGTGCGGAATTCGTACCAGTTGGCCCCGCGAGAGAACAGGCCGGCCAGGACGAGGCCGATGGACAGCACCCACAGCGACTCCGCCAGCAGGAGGCCCGGCTTGCGTGCCCGGGCCACGACTCGGCGTCCGACCTTAATGACGAGGATAAGCAGGATCCCACCGCAGAGCGGCACGAGCGCGCGCTCCTTCAAAAGAGCCATGAAGCCCGGGTATTCGGCCTGGAGCAGGACGGTCGCCTTCGGAGCGCCATCCCCGGGGGACGAAAGGGGCACGATCGCAGCCCACAGCTCCGCGTCGTCCGCCCTGTAGGGGGCGCTTACGACCGGCTTGTTGGTGCGAAACCGGGCGAGGAATTCTTCGAATGGGGGGACCAGGCGGTCGCCTGGCGCCGCAGCCCTCAACGGGCGCGCGTCCACCAGGTAGACCAAGCCTCCTTCCGGAGACTCCGCGAGAAGCGAGACGGAGACGGCCGGGGCCATCAGGGGCAGTACGGAGGTCATCTGTTCGTGCAGCCTCGCGTAAGCCGGCCTGTCGAAGTCCGACGGATCGGCATGCAAGTCCCGCACGCGTTCCGGGTTGATCGTATCGCCCAGGGACCTGGCCGAGGCCAACAGCTCGGCGCGCTTGAAGTCCAAGGCGCGGCGGACATCCAGCAGGCTGAGAACACAGCCGACGAACACCAGCAGTACGCACAGCAGGTTCGTTCCTCCGGTTAAAAACAGGTGGGCACGAGTGATCCTGTCCATCTGCAACCCCTCTCTCGACACCAAGGCAAAACGCCTGTTAAGAATCGCACCTGGAGAACCTGCCCGGTGTCCGAATTATATTCTATCACAGGACAGTGTCGAAGCCTTGCTCCGCCCTCTTGGAGCGCGTGCCGCGGGCCTTCGGCGCCCTATGTGGTAGAATTTCCCCACGCAGCTAAAAAACGATTCGGAAAGGAGGCGCCTCATGACGATTCCGGAGCAGAACACACTCGCAATAGTCTGCGGGGGAGGCCCGGCACCGGGGATAAACAGCGTGATCAGCTCTGTGACCATCGAGGCCAGGAAGTCGGGGTGGGAGGTGTACGGAGTCTACGACGGTTTCGCAAACCTGGGCAGGGGCGAGAGAAAGGTCGTCCCGCTCACCATCGACGCGGTGAGCAGGATTCACTCGGACGGCGGAAGCGTACTTCGAGTGTCGCGCTTCAACCCCGCCAAGAGCGAGGAGACCCTGAGGAACGTGGTGGACACACTCGTGGGAATGGGGGTCACCCACCTGGTCACGATAGGCGGCGACGACACCGCCTACGCCGCGTCGCGCATCTCCGACTTCGCGAAGAACAGCCTGGGCCTGTCGATCAGGTTCGCGCACGTGCCCAAGACGATCGACAACGACCTTCCGCTTCCGGAGGGCATCCCCACGTTCGGGTTCGAGACCGCCCGCTCCCTCGGCACCCAGATTGTGTCCAACCTGATGGAGGATGCCAAGACTACGGGACGCTGGTACCTGGTGGTAGCCATGGGCAGGGTGGCCGGACACCTCGCGCTGGGCATAGGCAAGAGTGCAGGCGCCACTCTCACGGTGATCCCGGAGGAGTTCCCCGGCACGGAGAAGATCCCCCTGTCCCTGGTCGTGGACATCGTCGCCGGCGCGATAGTCAAGCGTCTTGCCTCCGGCAGGGACTACGGCGTGGCCGTGGCCGCGGAGGGGCTCATCGAGAGGATAAACCCCGACGACCTCGAGGCCGTCGACTGCATCGAGCGCGACGACCACGGACACATCCGCTACGCGGAGATAAACTTCTCGGACGTACTGAAGAAGGAGCTGCTGTCGGCCCTGCGCGGTCTGGGGCTGAAGGTGACGGTCAACAACAAGGAGGTCGGCTACGAGGTTCGATGCGCCCCCCCCAACGCCTTCGACATCGAGTACACCAGGAACCTGGGGTACGGGGCATTCGAGTTTTTGCGCGACGGGGGCTCGAACGCGCTGATCTCGATCCAGGACAACAGGATCGTGCCGATACCGTTCGACCGGCTCATCGACCCGGCCACGGGAAAGACCCGAGTCCGCAGGGTGAACACCGAGTCCATCCAGTACCGGATAGCGAGGGAGTACATGATACGCCTGGAGAAGGGAGACCTGGAGCACGGCCCGGCGCTGGACCGTCTTGCCGCATCTGTCAGGCTGACCCCGGAGGAGTTCTCGGAGCGGTTTCGCCCGGTGGTCTGCTACTGAGCCAGGCCCCGGGCCGCGAGCGAGGAGAGGATGACCTCGTCCAGGAACTCCCCGAAGGTCATCCCCGCCGCCGCCGCCGCCCTCGGCACCAGGCTTCCGGCGGTCATTCCCGGGACGGCGTTGACCTCGAGAACGTAGGGGCGGCCGTCCTCGTCCAGCCTGAGGTCCACCCTGCTGTAGGACCTGCAGCCCAGCGATGAATGCGCAGTGATGCACGCGCGCTCCACCGCCCGCAGGGCGGCATCGGACAGGGGGGCCGGCACCAGGTACTCGGACGCGCCCGGAGTGTACTTGGAGCTGTAGTCGTAAAAGCCGGTCACCGGCTGGATCTCTATGACAGGCAGGCAGACCGGGGTGCTGTTTCTCTCGAGGATGGTCACGGTCAACTCCCTGCCGGGTATGTACTCCTCCACCAGCGCGCGCGAGTCCACCGCGAACACCTCCTCCAGGGCCTCCGCGAGCTGGTCGGTCCCGGCAAGGATGGAGACCCCAACGGTGCTGCCCAGGTTGCAGGGCTTCACGACAAGCCTCCCGCTCCGCTCCAGCAACGGAGGGAGGTGCGGATCGTCGAGCAGCTCCCGTGCGCTGGTCCCGTTCCCGACCTCGATTCCATCCGGCACGGGGATGCCCTTAAGCCTGAAGACCGCCTTCCCGGCGGCCTTGTCCATCGACAGGGCGCAGGCGGAGTGACCCGAGCCGGAGTACGGGATCCCGGCCATCTCAAGCGCCGCCTGTATGGTGCCGTCCTCCCCCCACCCGCCGTGTAGGGCTATAAAGGCGAACTTGACCGTGTCCTCCCTAAGAACCGCGGGCAGATCCTCCCTGCGGGCCAGGTCCGCGGCGGAGACCTCGTGTCCGCGCTCCATGAGCGCCGAGGCCACCGCCGCCCCGCTCCTGAGCGACACCTCCCTCTCCGAGCCCTCTCCTCCAAAAAACACGGTGATCTTCATGTACGTTCAATCCTTTCCTCAACATCCACGGAATGATCAAGTATTATACACGCACGCGCCTCACTCCGCGCCTCTTTCTGCTACAATAGAACAATTGAAAGGACGCTTTCGCAGGTTTTTGCACCGGAGGTGCACCGGAGGGGAGGATTTGCATATGGAGGTTCAGTGGAACGACGATCTGGCCATTGGCATAGGTATCATCGACGACCAGCACAAGAAGCTCGTGGAGCGATTCGCGGGCTTCTCGCGCGCGGTGGACGAGGGCGACATGCGCAAGCTGGAGGAGACGGTGAACTACCTGGTGGGCTACGCGATCCAGCATTTCGGCGCCGAGGAGCTCATAATGATACGCAACTGCTACGACCAGTTCGACCAGCACCGCGACGAACACAGCTGGTTCATAAAAAAGGTATTCGGCGTGTACTGCCTCCTGGCCAAAAACGCCCCCATCTCCCGTGAGGAGGCCGAGGAGCTCAGGGACATGCTGTACAACTGGATCACGGACCACATCATGGTGAAGGACAAGAGGATCGCGGTCACCCTCAACAGCTTCGGCGGCCCCCTGCACGCGGAGGCTAAGCGCCTATGAGCGGACAGGTCGGCGCCATGCAACTCGACGTGCTGAAGGAGATAAGCAACATAGGCGCGGGCAACGCGGCCACATCACTGTCGTCCCTGCTGGGCAAGTCCGTCGACATGAGCGTCTCGCGCGTCGCCCCCATGCCGTTCAACGAGATAGTGGAGTACGTGGGGGGCGCCGAGAGGATGATCCTCACGGTGTTCGTTCGGATCGAAGGGGGAATATCGGGGAATATCCTGTTCACGATGAACCTCCCGGACGCCCGGGCGCTGGTCAGGCACATGACCGGCGTCGTCGAGGAGGAGGGCTTCTCGGAGATGGGGCTCTCGGTCCTGCACGAGGTGGGTAACATCGTCATAGGAGCGTATATTACCGCCCTGTCCGACTTCCTGGGCTTCGAGCTTCACCCGTCGGTGCCCTCCCTCGCTATGGACATGGCGGGGGCGATCCTGGCGTTCAGCCTGTCGGAGATCGGCCGCAGCGGCGACACAGCCATAGTGATGGACGGCGCGCTCTCACTCGACGGTAGCGCCATAACCGAGGAGGGCGCCAGCCGCCTGTTCCTCCTGCCCGACCCCGAGTCATTCGTCAAGATATTCACGGCGCTTGGAGTCCCGACAGATGCGGACGGTTAGAGTGGGGATAGCCGAGTCCGGCGTGGTCGTGAACCCGGAGAGCATCACGACGCTGGGGCTAGGCTCGTGCGTGGGGGTGACCCTCTACGACGAGAGAAAGAGAATCGGCGGCATGGTCCACGTGATGCTGCCGTCGACCGAGCTGGCGAAGGGCGGGAACTTCAACAAATCCAAGTTCGCCGATTCGGGGGTCCCCGACCTGGTGGACCAGATGATCCGCTTCGGCGCAGACCGCAGGCGCCTGGTCGCCAAGATGGCCGGAGGAGCCCAGATGTTCAGCGTCGGCGGAAGCGGCGAATCAATCCTCAAGATAGGCTCCCGAAACGTCGAGGCCTGCAGGAAGGCCCTGGTCGGCCTCGGAATTCCCATAGTCGCGGAGGACACCGGCGGTACCTGGGGGCGGACGGTGGTCCTTTTCGCGGAGTCGGGCATCCTCGAAATCCGGGCCATCGGCAGGGCGAAGAACCAGATTTAACCAGAGAACTGGAGGAAATTTGTGAATACTGATAGACATGTTCTCGATTCGGACAGGGTGGGGAGACTGCTGTTTCGGCTGTCCCTCCCGTCCATAATCGGGATGTTGGTGATGGCGTCCTACAACATAGCCGACTCGGTCTTCATCGGCCACGGGGTGGGACCGGCGGGGTTGGCGGCGGTGATGATCTGCTTCCCGATACAGTTCCTGGGCGGGGCCATGTCCATAATGGCGGGCATAGGGGGTTCGTCCGTAATCTCGAGGAGCCTGGGGGCCGGCGACATCGACAGAGCGGAGCGCGCTCTGGGGGCCACGACGGCATTCTCGCTGATGGTGGGCGTGGTGATGCTCGTCGTGCCTATGATCTTCATCGACGAGCTGCTCTCCCTGTTCGGCGCGAGCGAGGCCATCCTTCCGCACGCCAGGGACTACCTGTCCGTTATACTGTTCGGCATGCCTTTCCAGATGTTCGGCATGGCGGGCAACCACATGGCGCGCGCCGAGGGCAGGGCCCGCATCGCCATGATGTCGCTGCTCATCTCGGCCATCCTGAACATCATCCTCGACCCGGTGTTCATCTTCGTCTTCGGGTGGGGCGTCTGGGGGGCCGCGGCGGCTACGGTGATATCGCAGTTCACGATGTTCGTCTGGATCTTCGGCTACTTCTGCAGCGGCCGCGGCAGCCTGAGGATCAAGGCCCGCTTCCTGATCCCGAGAGCGTCGCTTCTGCGCGAGATAACCGCGATCGGCCTGTCGGAGTTCACCCGCATGGCGGCGGGGAGCCTGTCCATGGTGCTGATAAACGCGGCGCTGATCCGCTGGGGAGGCGATCTTCATGTCGCGGTATACGGGGTGATTCACCGGGGGCTGTCCTTCTTCTTCATGCCGATGATGGGGATAGCGCAGGGCTTCCAGCCGATACTGGGGTACAACTACGGGGCGGGCAGGATCAGGCAGGCCCGCACCGCCGTCAGTCTTGCGCTGGCCAGCGCGACGCTGCTCGCGTTCTGCGCCTTTCTGACGACGCAGATCTTCCCCGCGCAGATATTCGCCATCTTCACGACGGACCGCACCCTCATACTCGAGGGGACACGCGCGATGCGGATAATCACCGGCGCTTTCTTCTTCATCGGCTTCCAGATGGTCGGCTCGGCGATGTTCCAGGCGCTCGGCAAGGCGCGCCCGGCTTTCATACTCTCCCTGTCGCGCCAGGTGCTGCTGCTCATACCCTTCGTGCTGCTACTGCCCGCGCTTCTAAGGTCGACGGACGGGGTCTGGCTGGCCTTCCCCCTTGCGGACTCCCTCTCCTTCTTCGTGACGCTCTTCTTCTTCCGGCGGGAGATGAGAAACAGCCTGACCGCGGAGGCGACCCCCGCCTGAGCCGATCGCTACCCCTCGCGGTACAGCCTGGCGGCCTTCTCCGCGGAGACGGTTATGCCGCGTATCATAGCCGAGCTGAATCCCTCGTGCTCCATGCTGTTGAGCCCGGAGATGGTGCAGCCGTTCGGCGTGGTGACCTTGTCTATCTCGCTCTCCGGGTGGGTGCCGCCGACGGATAGCAGGCATGCCGCGCCCTTCGCGGTCTGCACCGCCATCGCCAGGGCATTCTTGGCCGACAGACCGACCTCTATTCCTCCCTGGGAAGCGGCCCTGACGGCGCGAAGGAAGTAGGCGATCCCGCACGCACCCAGGGCGGTGGCGGCCAGCATGTCTTCCTCGCGTATCCTTAGGGTCTTTCCCACGTCGTTGAACAGCTCCCTGGCCATGTCCAGCGCCCTGTCGTCCGGCCCGTTGCTCGCTATGCAGGTCATCGACTCCCTGACCGCGATGGCGGTGTTGGGCATCGCCCTCGCTATGCGCATCGGCTTTCCAACCCTCTCCTCGATCTGCCTGATGGAAATCCCGGTCACCACGGAGATCAGTATGTGCCTGTCGAAGTCGAGAGCCGGGGCTATCTGCCCGAGGACACCGTCGACTATCTGGGGCTCGACCGATACTAAGACGACGTCGGATTCGTTCACTGCGGCGATGTTGTCGTCGGTGACCCTGAAGCCCTGCGCCCTGTAGTCCTCAAGCAGGTGGACGCGGCGCCTCGCCAGGGTTATCCTGCCCGGGTCGAAGTGCCCGGACTGGACAAGCCCCTTGGCGATGCTCAGGCCGATGTTTCCCGCTCCAATAATTGCTACGCGCAAACTCTCGCTCATCATACGCAGAACCTCCCGTGATCGCGGTCCTCATCGGGAGATCCGGTGAGTGCCGTTTTTGTATGAGGGAGAGTATATCAAACGCGTCGCGAAAAACAATCCCCGGCGGACAATTCGTCGGGGCGGGCTGGTTCCAAGGCGGGCTAGAGCTCGCCGCACGCCTCGGACGCGGGCACTACGACACCGTTCGGCGCCACGTAGCGCACCTCGCAGGCGAGCCACGCCCCGATCCTGGCGTGGACCCGCCCTCTCACCTCTCCTATCAGCGACAGGACGTCACCGGCGGTGGCACCGCCCGTGTTGACTATGAAATTGGCGTGGTGATGCGACACCTG